>JBDTXU010000001.1:0-3098 GCA_040006055.1 Sphingomonas bacterium
CCAACTTCCGCTCGGTGGAACGGCTCGACGACTGGATGAAGCGCCACGACCGGATTGGCCTGTCGGGGATCGACACGCGTGCGCTGACCCGGCGGATCCGGAGCGGCGGCGCGCCCAACGGGGTGATCTCGCACCGGGCGGACGGGCGTTTCGATATTCCGCTGCTGCTGGAAATGGCGAAAGCCTGGCCGGGGCTTGAGGGGATGGACCTCGCCATCTCGGTGACGACCGAGACGCATTATGCCTGGGCAGGCGGCGTCTGGCGGCTTGGGTTTGGGTATGACGGCGAGGCCGGCACGGGTAGTCGTCCGCACGTTGTCGCGATCGATTACGGCGCCAAGCACAATATCTACCGCAATCTCGTAAAGGCTGGCGCGAAGGTCAGCGTCCTGCCCGCGACCGCCAGCTTTGAGCAGGTGATGGCGCTGAAGCCAGACGGCATCTTCCTCTCCAACGGCCCGGGCGACCCCGCCGCGACCGGCGAATATGCCGTCCCGGTCATCCAGCAGCTCCTCGACACCCGCATACCGCTGTTCGGCATCTGCCTCGGCCACCAGCTGCTCGGCCTCGCAGTCGGTGCCGAGACCACCAAGATGTTCCAGGGGCACCGCGGCGCCAATCACCCGGTCAAGCGGCTGAGCGACGGCGCGGTCGAGATCACTTCGATGAACCACGGTTTCGCGGTGGTATCGGAGACCCTCCCTGCTACAGCGCGCGAGACGCATGTTTCGCTGTTTGACGGCTCCAATGCCGGCTTCGAACTGACTGATCGGGCGGCCTTCAGCGTGCAATATCACCCCGAGGCGAGCCCCGGGCCGCAGGACAGCTTCTATCTGTTCGAGCGGTTCGTCGGCAGTCTGGAGGCGTCATGAAGCTGGGCGTCGCGAGCTCGATCCTGCTGCTCGGCACCGGCCTCGCGGTCTCGGTCGCGACCATGGCGCAGGACAGCGCGATTCAGATCGACGGCTGGAACCTGGCGGATGTCGGCCACAAGCCGGGCGATGACAGCAACCGGCTCGTCTCGATCGAGAAGGTCACGCCCCAGGTCGACATGATCTACCGTCCCGGCGAGCGCAATGTCAGCGGCAGCATCCAGGCCGAAATTAGCGTCAAGGGCTGTTCGCGGATGAGCGTCAACGCGGGCTTCGATCTCCCTGATCCGCCCGGCGACCGCGCCGCGGTGGTGCGCAAGGAGATGCATACCGCGTTCACCGACTTCGCCAAATCCTGCAAGATCAAGGTCGAGCTTGAAACCGAGGTTATGACTGGTTTCGCGGAAGCCTTCGCGGCGGTGGACAGACTGATGACCGACAAGCCCAGTGTCTATCCGCCCGCGCCGCCCGAAGATGGGAACAGCCAATGACGCTGCCAGATGTCGATCCCGCACGGCTCGAGGAGGAGTTGCTCGCCGATCAGGAGGTGCTCCTCAATCTGGCGAAGAATGGCGACCGGCCGGAGATTGCCCGGTCGATCGATGTCAGCTTTCGCGGCGACGATGATGATCTCACGCGGCTTGCCGATGATGCGGGGACGTTCGGCTTCACCGTCCTTGAGCGTGAGGAAGGCGAAGAGGGCGAAATCTCGCTGTTCCTCGCCCGCACGCAAAGGGCCGATCCCGCATCGATCAAGGCGCTGACCATAGAATGCCTGCAGATCGAGCTCCTGTATGATCTCGAATTCGAAGGCTGGGGCTGCATGGCTGAAACGGGGGAGGAGGGGTGATGTCGAAGCCCTTCATGCTCGCCGCCGCTCTCGCCGGTGCCGGGTTTCTGGCTTGTGCAGGTGCTGCTGTCGCGCAGGACGGCGCGGTCGATGTCGCGGGCTGGAAGCTGAGCGATGTCGGCCACAAGCCGGGCGACGACAGCGACCGGATCGTCTCGATCGACAAGGCCATCCCGGAGGTCTCGCTGTTCTACCAGCCGAGCGAGAGCAACACGGGCGGCAGCATCCACGGCGAGTTCAAGGGCTGCAAAGGCCTGAACTACAGCTCGGGCTTCGGCTTCGACGATCCGCCCGCCGACCGCGCGGCCGAAGTGCGCAAGCAGGTGCATGAGGCATTCACGGATTTCGCCAAGAGCTGCCCGATCAAGCCTGACACAGAAGCGCGCCTGATGGCCGGCTTCGCGGAAGCCTTCGCCGCAGTGGACAAATTGATGACCGACAAGCCGAACGTCTATCCGCCCGAGCCGGCGGAAGATGGGAACAGCCAGGACCAAAGCAGCACATAATGCCCAAACGCACCGACATCTCCTCGATCCTCGTCATTGGCGCAGGGCCCATCGTTATCGGCCAGGCGTGCGAGTTCGATTATTCCGGCACGCAGGCGATCAAGGCGCTGCGCGAGGAGGGCTATCGCATCATCCTCGTCAATTCGAACCCGGCGACGATCATGACTGATCCCGAGCTGGCGGATGCGACCTATGTTGAACCGATCACGCCCGAGATCGTCGCCAAGATCATCGAGAAGGAGCGGCCCGACGCCGTACTCCCGACCATGGGTGGGCAGACCGCGCTCAACACGGCGCTCGCGCTGTTCAACGACGGCACGCTGGCAAAGTACGGCGTGCAGATGATCGGCGCCGATGCCGAGGCGATCGACAAGGCTGAGGACCGGCTGAAGTTCCGCGACGCGATGGACAAGATCGGGCTGGAAAGCCCGCGCTCGCGGATCGCGCATTCGCTCGATGAGGCGTTCGCCGCATTGGAGCATGTCGGCCTGCCGACGATCATCCGGCCGTCGTTCACCATGGGCGGATCGGGCGGCGGGATCGCCTATAACCGCGAGGAATTCGTCACCATCGTTACCTCGGGGCTCGATGCCTCGCCGACCACCGAAGTGCTGATCGAGGAATCGGTGCTCGGCTGGAAGGAATATGAGATGGAGGTCGTGCGCGACCGCCACGACAATTGCATCATCATCTGCTCCATTGAGAATATCGATCCGATGGGCGTCCATACCGGCGACTCCATCACCGTCGCGCCGGCCCTGACGCTGACGGACAAGGAATATCAGATCATGCGCAACGCGAGCATCGCGGTGCTTCGTGAAATCGGCGTGGAAACAGGTGGTTCCAACGTCCAGTTCGCGGTCAATCCGA
>JBDTXU010000002.1:0-4551 GCA_040006055.1 Sphingomonas bacterium
GAGCGCAGCGAGAGCGGCGACCTCAGCTGGTTCATGCACGGGGCGTTCGGGTGACGTCACCGCGCAGCATCAAGCGCCTCGACATGGCCTTTGGCCGCATAGGCGAGGATAGGCCCATCAACCGTCAGCACCGGGCAGCCAAGCGACCGCGCCGTGGCGATGATCATGCGATCGGACGGATCACCATGAATGTCACCGGGCAGAGCGCCGGCATCGCGCGCGATCGCTGCATCAACAGATACGACCCTGAACTTGCCCAGGCCCAGCAGGCGTTCCGACCATTGCGCCAGCGGCATCGAAAGCACGATGCGCTGCTTGTCCATCAGCATCGCGATCTCCCAGAACGACATCGCCGAAAGATGAACATCGCCGGCGTCCGCCTCGATCCGCCCTCGGGCTTTTGCGCCCAGCTTCTTGCTGTCCTCAGTCAGCCAGAGCAGCACATGCGTGTCGAGCAGGATCATGCCGGTTGGGAAGGCGGGTTTGGCGCATATAATTCAGCCGGGTTGTTGGCGTCCCATTCGGCTTCCCAGTTGGGATCGACCGGGCCGACAATGTCGCCCAGGATCTTCACCGTCCCTTTCATGCAGCCGAAGATGCTCCCCGACACGGGCAACCCGGCCTTGCGTGCGCTGAGTGTCAGGGAGGGCTTGCCGCGACGAGTGATGGTCAGCGGCTCTCCGCTGCGTTCCATCTCGTCGATCAGTTTCAGGCTTTTCGCCTTGAACTCGGTTGCGCTCACCATCTTACCCATAGTGGCGTCTCCTGATGAAATGTACATCTCATATAGTCCTTTTGCACCGCACTGCCAATGACCTATTCCGAGCTGCAAGTGACAACGCATTTCAGCTTTCTGCGTGGCGCATCGTCATCCGAAGAGCTGTTTGCGACGGCGGTGCATTTGGGGCTGCCCGCGCTCGGCATCACTGACCGCAATTCGGTCGGCGGCGTCGTCCGCGCACTGGTCGAGGCCGAACAGCTCAGCAAACAGGGCTACCCGATCCGGATGATCGCCGGCTGTCGGCTCGATCTGGTCGATGGTGCGTCGATCCTCGTCTGGCCCGAGGACAGGCCGGCCTGGAGCCGCCTCACTCGCCTGCTCACCCTCGGCAAGGGGCGCGCCAATGCGCAGAAAGGCGAGAAAGGCCAATGCTTCCTGCATTGGGAAGATATCGCGCAGCATAGCGACGGGCTTGTCGGTGCGCTGGTGCCCGGCCTCGCTGATCATGGCGATCCGCTGGCGATGCGCTGGATGGCGGATGTTTTCGAGGGCCGCGGCCATGTCTGCCTGACGCATCAGCGTCGGCCCGGCGATCCGTTGCAGCTTCATCAGCTCGAGCAAATGGCGCAAGGCTTCGGCCTGGCACTGCTCGCCACCGGCGATGTGCTCTACCATGTGCCGGAGCGGCGAATGTTGCAGGATGTCGTGACCGCGATCCGCAACAAATGCACCGTCGACGATCTCGGCTTTCGACGCGAACGCAGTGCCGATCGGCACCTGAAAGGGCCCGTGGAAATGGCGCGACGCTTTCGCGCGCACCCCGCCGCGCTCAGCGCGAACGAGGCGATCGCCGAGCGCTGCACCTTTTCACTGCGCGAACTCAGGGACCAGTATCGCTATCCGGACGAGGTCGTGATCAGCGGCAGGAGCCCGCAGGATGCGCTGGAGAAGATGACCCGGACGGCGCTGGCGGACCTGTTCCAGGATGGCCCGCCTCCCGCCTATTCCGACCTGCTGGAGCATGAGCTCAAGCTGGTGCGGGAAATGGGCTATGCACCCTATTTCCTCACGGTGAACTCGATCGTGCGCTTTGCGCGCAGCCAGGACATCTTGTGCCAGGGTCGCGGATCGGCGGCGAACTCGATCATCTGTTTCGTGCTCGGCATCACCTCAATCGATCCAGTCAAGCACACCCTGTTGTTCGAACGGTTCATCTCGACCTCGCGGCATGAACCGCCCGATATCGACGTCGATTTCGAGCATGAGCGGCGCGAGGAGGTGATCCAGTGGATCTATGAAACCTATGGCGCGAATCATGCCGCGCTGACCGCAGTGGTCAGCCGCTTCCGCACCCGCGGCGCCTTGCGCGAAGTGGGCAAGGTGATGGGTCTCTCCGAAGACATGACCTCGGCACTGGCCGGGCAGGTCTGGGGCATATCGAGCGAAGGCGTTGACGATGCGCATGTCGATCAGCTCAATCTCGATCGCGATGACCCCAAACTGGCGCTGACGCTTCAACTCGTCCGCGAACTGGTCGAGGCCAAAACGCCGCGGCATTTGTCGCAGCATCCGGGCGGCTTCGTGCTGTCGCACGATCGGCTCGACGATCTGGTGCCGGTCGAGCCGGCCGCGATGGTCAATCGTCGCGTCGTTGAATGGGAGAAGCTGGATGTGGAGGAGCTCGGCCTGATGAAGGTCGATATCCTTGGTCTCGGTATGCTGGGGTGCATGCGCCGCGCCTTCCAGCTGCTCGAGACGCGCAAGAGCATCTCCCTGACCATGGCATCGCCCGAGATGCAGGATGATGACCCAGCAACCTATGCGATGATCCAGAAGGCCGACACACTCGGCGTCTTCCAGATCGAGAGCCGCGCGCAAATGTCGATGCTGCCGCGGATGAAGCCGAAGAAATTCTACGATCTGGTGATCGAGGTCGCGATCGTCCGGCCCGGGCCAATCCAGGGCGATATGGTCCATCCCTATCTCAAGCGGCGCGAGGGCAAGGAGCGAGTCACCTATCCCAGCCCCGCTCTTGAGAAGGTGCTGAATAAGACGCTTGGCGTGCCGCTGTTCCAGGAGCAGGCAATGCAGGTCGCGATGGTGGGGGCCGGCTTCAGCGCCAACGAGGCCGATCGGCTGCGACGGGCGATGGCGACGTTCAAGGCCACCGGAGGCGTGGGCGCGTTTCGCGAGCCGCTGATCAACGGCATGCTCGAAAGAGGCATCTCACTCGATTTCGCCGAACGCATGGTGAAGCAGATCGAGGGGTTCGGCAGCTATGGCTTCCCCGAAAGCCATGCGGCGAGCTTCGCCAAGATCGCCTATGCCTCGTGCTGGATGAAGTGCCATCATCCCGATCTCTATTGCGCGGCATTACTCAACGCGCAGCCGATGGGCTTCTACGCGCCGGCCCAGATCGTTCGCGACGCGCGGGAGCATGGGGTGGAGGTGCTACCGGTCTGCATCAACCGAAGCGACTGGGACACGCAGGTGCTGGATGCCGGCCAGCCCCGCGAAAAGCGGCACGAACATTTCTGCGGGAGCGCGGAAGATTGGGCCCAATTGCTGCCGATCCGACTGGGCATGCGGATCGTTCAGGGACTTGGCGAAAAGGAAGCGCAGGCCGTGTTGGATGCACGCGCTACGGGGCCCTTTACTTCTATCGAGGATGCCTGGCGTCGTTCCGGCGTAAAGCCGGCAGCGCTGGAGCGACTGGCACGCGCCGATGCGTTCGCCTGCCTTGGACTCGACCGGCGTCAGGCACTCTGGGCGATCAAGGGGCTGGGGCAAGCACCGCTGCTCCTGATTGCTGCCGCTGACGCGCGGGGCGGTGCGCTGCTGCCGGAAGCACGCGAGGAACGGGTCCCGCTGATCCCGCTCACCGCAGGCCGCGAGGTGGTGGAGGATTACCGCGCAACCCAGCTTTCGCTGCGCCGCCATCCTCTCAGCTTCCTGCGTCCACAACTCCAGCTCATGGGCATCAGGCCGTGCGGTGACCTCAAGACGATGAAAGACGGTGCACGGGTCGAGGTGGCAGGCATCATTCTTGTCCGGCAACGGCCGGGCAGCGCCAAGGGCGTGCTGTTCCTGACGCTTGAGGACGAAACCGGCATCGCCAATGCAATCCTGTGGCCCGACCGGTTCGAGGCGCAGCGACGCACCGTAATGGCGTCGGCGATGATCAGCGTGGTCGGGCGGATGCAGCGCGAGGGGCTGGTGATCCATGTCGTCGCCGACCGCGTCATTGATCATACCCCCATGCTACGCGGCATCGGCGATCTCGACCTGCCGAGCATGGTCTCACGCGGCGACGGCGCGACCCATGGCGGCTCGCCCGATCGAGGTGACGCCGGGTGGCAGCCCAAGCTGCGATCGGACTATCATTACCGTGAGAAGAAGGATCTGGAGGAAGTGATCCCGATCAAGTCGCACGACTTCCACTGAGGTCGCTTATTCCACCGTCTGCTCGATGACGCCGAAGATCGGATGGTGCTTATCGTCCTCGGCCCAGATCCGCACCGTATCACCCTTTTTCAGGAACGGCGTCACCGCAGCCCCGCCCTGAATCGTCTCGACCGTGCGCACTTCAGCGATGCACGAATAACCGACGCCTCCATCGGCGATCGGCTTGCCCGGGCCACCATCGGCACCGCGATTCGAGACGGTGCCCGAGCCGATGATCGTCCCCGCGCCCAGCGCCCGCGTCTTTGCGGCATGGGCGATCAGCGTGCCGAAATCGAAGGTCATGTCCTCGCCCGCCTCGGCGCGGCCGAAGGGCTTGCCGTTCAGATCGACCATCAGCTTGCGGTGGAGCTTGCCGTCCTTCCACC
>JBDTXU010000003.1:0-3057 GCA_040006055.1 Sphingomonas bacterium
CGCCGCAGCGCGCGATCATTTCGGAAAATGTCGGCCGCGTCATCGTCGCGGCGGGCGCCGGCGATCTCGCCACCGCATCGAACAGCAATCTCGGCGGCACCGTCGAGACCTATTCATCGGATCCGCTGGGCCGTTTCGGCATCCAGGCTGCGCAGACCTTCGGCAGCTTCGATACGTCACGCACCTTCGCGCGGATCGACAGCGGCACCTTCGGTGGCACGAACTCGGCCTATATCTCGGCGGCGCGCCAGCATGCCCGCGCCTGGGACTTTAACGGGATTCAGGGCGGCTATCAGGCCAATGCGAAATTCGTCCATGACGATTCCATCGGCAAGCTCACCCTCTATTTCGACTATAACGACTTCACCCAGCCGAATGAGGACGCGACGACCATCTTCAAGCCGTCCGCCGGCGGCACCGCCACTGCGGTGCAGCTCTATACGCCTTATACAAAGCCGTTCTTCTTTCCCGAGCTCACTGACTATCGGGCCAATTACCTGAGCGCGCTCGGCAATTCGCCGGCCGCGCACGGAAGCAATTATCGCAACTATTATTCGGATGCGCAGCGCACCGACTATCTCGGCTACGCGCGCTACGATCTGCATATCTCCAAGAATGTGAATCTCTCGGCTACCGGCTATGCCCATCACAATGACGGCGTCGGCGTCGTGGCCGGCCCGCTTGGCCAATCGATCACGACCGCCCAGCCCTATCTCGATCCCAATTATGCCGGCCTGCCTACCAATTGCCGCTTCGGCGCCAATGCCAACGGCATCCGTCCTGCTGCCTGCACCGGGCTGACCGACGCGCAGGCTGCCGCGTCGGGCGCAGCGCTTGTCGCGGCGACCGGCGGCTCCGGCCTGATCACCCGCACCACCGAATATCGCATCGATCGCTTCGGCGTGATCTCGGCGCTCACCGCGGATCTGGGGAACCACAAGATCGAACTCGGCGGCTGGTTCGAGCATAACAGCACGACGCAGTGGCGCCGCTGGTATGCTGTCTCTGCCAGCAACCCGGCAACCAGCACCCCCTATATTCGCCCGCTCGCGGCGGCTCAGCCGCTTTTCACCCAATATCAGGGTGAGGCGCGGATCAACGAGCTCCAGCTCCATCTCCAGGATAGCTGGCAGGTGTCCGACAAGCTGCTCGTCCAGGCCGGCTTCAAGACCAGCGCCCAATGGGCCGAGGGCCATTTTCCGGTTCAGCCCGTGGCGGGATCGCTGTCCGGCCTCACCGGCGGCCTGCCCCAGGGCAAGATCGACACGCTGCGCTGGTTCCTGCCGGCGTTCGGCGCGACCTATGATTTCAACGGCCACGAACAGCTTTATTTCAACGTGCAGGAGAATCTGCGCCAATATCCGGCATATCTGGCCGGCGGTGGCGGTCCCTGGTTCACCGGCAGCCAGGCGGCATTCAATGCCTTTGCCGATCAGGGCAAGCCCGAGAGCAGCTGGACCTATGAAGCCGGGATGCGCACCCGCCGCAGTTTTGCGAGCGGGATCGGCTTCGAAGCCCAGCTCAACTATTATCACGTCGTCTTCAACAACCGCCTGCTGGCGATCTCGACCAATCCGGGCGGCATCGCCGGCGGCGGCATCACGGGCGGCACCTCGATCCTCGTCAACGTCGGGGACGTCCAGACCAATGGCGTCGATGCCGCCTTCACCTTCCGCATCGGCCGGGGCTTTTCGCTGTACAACGCCACCTCGTACAATTTGTCCAAATATCAGAGCGACTACACCGCCGCCGCGACTGGCATCGGCGCTGCCACCGGTACGTGCATCGGCGGCTATCTCGTCGTCAGCGGCGTCGTGCCGACCTGCGGGAAGCAGCTGCCGGGCACGGCGAAACTGATGAACAAGACGGTCGTAACGCTGTTGCAGGGCCCGTTCGAGGCGCAACTCATCGGCGACTATGTCGGCGAGCGCTACGCGACCTTCACGAACGACGTGAAGGTGCCGTCTTATTTCCTGGCCTCGCTTCGCATCGCTGCCAGGATCCCGGACAATATCCTGCCGCTGCGCAAGGCGGAGATAGCGCTCAACGTCACCAACCTGACCGACGAAAAGGGGACATCGACCCTGTCGATCGGCTCGGCGACCAACAGCTACTCAGCCTATCCGATCGCACCGCGCCAATGGTTCCTGACGCTGTCGGCTGCTTATTGACGCAATTTGCTGCTTCGAACGCGGGTGGGGCCTCGTTTCTCGGGATCCCACCTGCGTTCTGTACATAGTTCTGTACATCTCGAAAAATGTCGCAGTCCTCATGACATTCCCAATCGAAGCGCGACAGCCTCGAAGCTGAGCTGCATGAGACCGGAGTGGGGTGGAAACCGAAGTTCGTGCCATCAGGTGTCCCTATTTTCGTCATGCCGGACTTGTTCCGGCATCCATGTTTCCGCAGGGCGTGCAAGCGTTGCTCCTGCGGCTCGATGGACCGCGGAACAAGTCCGGGGTGACGCTGGATATAATGGTACGAACTTTGGATTCGGGTGAGGAGTTGATTCAACCAGTGTCCGGATCGGGGCACAGTACAAACCGGACGGAGCGTAAAAACTCCGGCCGGCTCTTTCACATGACGGTCGAAACCTCAGCGCTTCGCCCTTCCCTGTTCTTTCCCTGTTACGGGCGCGGTCTTCCCTGTTCCGCGCGCGGCTCTTCCCTGTTATTGAATAACAGGGAACGCGGGTTTCAAGGCTTTGCATAAACGCGTTAAATTTGCCGAAAAAGTCCAACAAAAGTGCCAAAATCGGGCCAGAAAATAAAATCTTCCCTGTTCTTTCCCTGTTAATTGCCAGGAACAGGGAAAAAGAATCGCTGCGGGTTTGCTGGAGGCTCCAGAATTCGAGAGACCGCAGCAATGAGCAGCGACGATCGTTCATCGGCAGACCGGCTGCGCGCTGATATCAGCCGGCAAGCCCGCGCCGCTCGATCTCGCCCCAAAGCGCCTTCGCGTCCTTGTCCACGCCATTGCTTTGCTCGAGCGCATCAAGCAGCGCATCGTCGGAAATCGCAAAGCCGGATCGCTCGATCAGCTCCTGCGCATCGCGGA
>JBDTXU010000004.1:0-1956 GCA_040006055.1 Sphingomonas bacterium
AGCAGATCCTGTCGAGCCATCCGCTTGTCGAGGGGACGTCGGAGCTGCCCGATATCCCCGCGATTGCCCGCAGGATCACTGACTATCCGAACGGCATCGCCGCGCTCACGCCCGCTCAACTCCGTGAAATGGGTGAGGAATATCTCGATCGTGCTGCGGTGCAGCGCCAGACGGACAGGCCCTTCTTCATCGATAAGCTGCCCAATAACTGGGTGCACCTGCCATTCATCCACCTGATCCTGCCGGGCGCGAAGATCATCGATGCGCGGCGGCACCCGCTCGGCTGCTGCTTCTCCAACTTCAAGCAGCACTTCGCGCGCGGCCAGGCGTTCAGCTATTCGCTTGAGGATATGGGGCGTTATTACCGCGATTATGTGCGGCTGATGGCGCATGTCGATGCGGTGCTGCCGGGCCTCGTCCACCGCGTGATCTATGAGCGGATGGTCGAGGATACCGAGACTGAGGTGCGGACGCTGCTCGCGGCCTGCGGCCTTGAGTTCGATCCCGCCTGCCTCGATTTCCACAAGACCGAGCGTGCCGTTCGCACCGCCAGTTCGGAGCAGGTGCGCCAGCCGATCTTTCGCGAAGGCACTGAAAGCTGGCAGCCTTTCGAGGCCTGGCTTGGCCCGCTCAAGACGGCACTTGGCGATGTCGTCCACGCTTATCCGGTGGCGCCGCGCTTCGCTTAGGAACGTTGCAAAACTGTCACGATCGCGGATCGAAATGATTTCGCTGCCGGGTTGAGATTGACGAATGTTGCGCCTGCGAACACGTTCTTGTTCGCTCATGCCATGTCGTATCGGGGGCTCACGATGCACCTTACCAATCGCCGTTTCGCAATCGCCGCTTTGCTCGCATCCGCCAGCTTCGCCGCGCCCGCCTTCGCGCAGTCAACGCCGCCCGCCGATACCCAGGAGGCGACCCCCGGTAGCGACCGTGACGATATCGTCGTCACCGCCCAGAAGCGCGAGGAGAGCATGCAGGACGTGCCGATCAGCATCCAGGCGATCGGCACCAGGAAGCTCGATCAGCTCAATATCACCAACTTCGCTGAATATGCGCAGCTGCTGCCGTCAGTGTCGTTCCAGGCGCTGGGCGGCGCGCCGGGCACCAACGTCGTCTACATGCGCGGCGTCGCGTCGGGCGGTGACGGCAACCATTCGGGCTCGCTGCCCTCCGTCGGCGTCTACCTCGATGAGCAGCCGGTCACCACGATCGGCGGCAACCTCGATGTCCATGTCTATGACATTGCCCGCATCGAGAGCCTCGCCGGGCCGCAGGGCACGCTCTACGGCGCGTCGTCGGAAGCCGGCACGATCCGCATCATCACCAACAAGCCCGATACGAGCGGTCTCTACGGCCGCGTCGATGGCGAGGTGAACACGGTCAACAAGGGCGGCGTCGGCGGCAAGCTGGAGGGCATGATCAACATGCCCTTCTCGCAGGATATCGCGCTCCGCGTAGTCGGCTTCTACCAGAAGGACGCCGGCTTCATTGATAATGTTGCGGGCACGCGGAGTTTCCTGCCCATTCCGGGAGGCATCACCGTCAACAACAACGCCTTCGTGAAGAAGGATTATAACGACACCGAAATCTGGGGCGGTCGCGCGGCGCTGAAGATCGATCTCGACGACAATTGGACCGTCACGCCTGCGGTAATCTACCAGGATTCACGCTCGCACGGTAGCTACGGCTTTGATCCCAGCCTCGGCGACCTCAAGGTCCAGCATTTCTTTCCGGAATTTCGCCGTGACCGCTTCATCCAGGCCGCGCTGACAATCGAAGGCAAGCTCGGCAACTGGGACTTGACCTATGCGGGCGCCTATCTCGACCGCAAGGATTTCTCCTCGAGCGATTACACTGATTACTCCGAGGCTTATGACTCGCTCTATTCGTCAGTGGGCGGACTTGCCGGCTATTTCTACTTCACCAACGCCGCCGGCCAGACGATCGACC
>JBDTXU010000005.1:0-1856 GCA_040006055.1 Sphingomonas bacterium
CACGCTTCGTGAGGCGGCCCCGTTGCCAGTATCGCGCGCGGACGGCAAGCCTCGCGAGCGATATTGCCCGGCGGACTATCCCAGCGACTTCACGATTTCCTCGACCATCTTCTTCGCGTCGGCGAGCAGCATCATCGTATTGTCCATGTAGAACACGTCGTTGTCGACACCGGCATAGCCGACGCCGCCCATCGAGCGCTTCACGAACAACACTGTCTTGGCCTTTTCCACATCGAGCACCGGCATGCCGTAGATCGGCGAGGTCTTGTCTGTCTTCGCCGCCGGATTGGTAACGTCGTTGGCACCGATCACGAAGGCGACATCGGTCTGGGCGAACTCGCTGTTGATGTCCTCGAGCTCGAACACCTCGTCATAGGGTACGTTCGCCTCGGCGAGCAGCACGTTCATATGGCCCGGCATGCGCCCCGCGACTGGATGGATCGCATATTTCACCCGTACGCCGTGTTCCTTAAGCTTGTCGCCCATCTCGCGCAGCACATGCTGCGCCTGGGCGACCGCCATGCCGTAGCCGGGGACGATGATGACCTGCTCGGCCTGCTGCATCAGGAAGGCCGCGTCCTCGGCCGAGCCGCGCTTCCACGGGCGGTCGGTGGCCGCCGCCGCGGCCCCACCGCCGGTATCGCCGCCAAAGCCGCCGGCAATCACGCTGATGAAGCTGCGGTTCATCGCGCGGCACATGATGTAACTGAGGATCGCGCCCGACGAGCCGACCAGCGCGCCGGTGATGATCATCGCAGTGTTGTGGAGCGTGAAGCCCATCGCAGCCGCCGCCCAGCCCGAATAGCTGTTGAGCATCGACACGACGACCGGCATGTCCGCGCCGCCGATCGGGATGATCAGCAGGAAACCGATCGCGAAGCTGAGGCCGGTGACGGTCCAGAAGATCCAGGGGCTCTGGTCCTGGGTGAAATAGACGATCAGGCCGAGAATGCCGGCGAGCACGCCGAGATTGATGACATGGCGGCCCGGCAGCATGATCGGCTTGCCGCCCATATTGCCGTTCAATTTGAGGAAGGCGATCACCGATCCGGAGAAGGTGATGGCGCCGATCGCCACGCCAAGGCCCATCTCGATGCGGCTGACGGTAAGGATCTCGCCGTCCGCGCCCATGATGCCGAAGGCGGCAGGGTTGAGGAACGCGGCAACGCCGACCAGCACCGCGGCCATGCCGACGAGCGAGTGGAAGGCGGCGACGAGCTGCGGCATGTCGGTCATCGCGATTTTCCGCGCGGTGACGATCCCGATGGCGCCGCCGATCGCCATCGCGATCAGGATTTCGGGCAGGCCAGCGATGTCATGGACAAACAGGGTCGTGCTGACCGCGAGCGCCATGCCGATCATGCCGAATCGGTTGCCGCGCTGCGAGCTGGCGGGCGAGGACAGGCCACGCAACGCCAGGATGAAGCAGGCGCCCGAGATCAGATAGGCTAATGCCACCCAGGGGTTGACCGTTACCGTGTGTTCCATTCCCCAAAACCCCTTTTACGTCATCCCGGACGTGTTCCGGGATCCACCGCGCCACCGGCGCAAATGGATGAGTGGACCCCGGAACACGTCCGGGGTGACGAATTGTTATTTGGCCGCTGGCCGCTCTTTCTTCTTGTACATCGCCAGCATCCGCGCGGTGACCGCGAAGCCGCCGAAGATGTTGACGCTTGCCAGCACCACCGCGAACAGACCCAGCCATTTCGACGAAGCGGAGCCCCCGGCTGCCGCCGAGCTTGCGATCAAGGCCCCGACGATGATCACGCTCGAGATCGCGTTGGTCACCGCCATCAGTGGCGTGTGCAGCGCCGGCGTGACCGACCAGACGACATAATAGCCGACGAAACAGG
>JBDTXU010000006.1:0-6438 GCA_040006055.1 Sphingomonas bacterium
TGGCCGATCGCTTCGGGCGCCGCGCGATCTTCACCTGGGCGCTGCTCTGGTACGCAGCCGCGACGCTGGTGATGGGTTTGCAGAATTCGGCCGGGGCGATCTTCTTCTGGCGTTTCGTGGCCGGCCTTGGCCTCGGCGTCGAGATGGTCACGATCGACACCTATGTCGCCGAACTGGTCAATCGCCGCGTGCGTGCAAAGGCCTTCGCCTTGTACCAGGGCATCATGTTCCTGGCGGTGCCGACCGTCGCCTTTCTCTCCTGGTTCCTGATCCCCCGCCAGCCGCTGGGCGTGGAGGGCTGGCGCTGGGTGGTGTTCTTTCCGGTTGCCGGCGCACTCCTGGTCTGGTGGATCCGGCGTGCTATCCCTGAATCGCCGCGCTGGCTCGCGGGGCAGGGCCGGCTCGATCAGGCCGAGCTTGTGGTTGCCGCCATGGAGGCGCGGGTGGAGCGGGAATTCGGCCGTGCGCTGCCGGTACCGGAGCCGATCGTTGACGCAGCGATGCCTGCCGGGACCGGCCCGAAGGCGGATCGGGGCCGCTTCGGCGACCTGTTCAATCCGCCCTATCGCAAACGGACGATCCTGCTCGCCCTGTTCAACTTCTTTCAGACGATCGGCTTTTACGGCTTCGGCAACTGGGTACCCAAGCTGGTGGCGGCGCAGGGAGTCTCGGTCACCAACAGCCTGCTCTATTCAGCGCTGATCGCGCTTGCCTTCCCGGTCGGCCCGTTCCTGTTCACCCTGTTCGCCGACCGTTTCGAGCTGAAGTGGCAGGCGGTGACCGCCGCGCTCGGCACGGCGAGCTTCGGCCTGCTGTTCACCCTTACGCGCGCGCCTGTCGCGATCATCGCCCTCGGCATCGCGATCACGCTGAGCAACAATCTGCTGTCCTATAGCTACCACGCCTATCAGGCCGAGGTCTTCCCGACCGAAATCCGCGCTCGGGCAGTCGGCTTCGTCTATTCGTTCAGCCGGCTGTCGACGATCTTCACCAGCTTCCTGATCGGCTATCTCTCGGCCCATTTCGGCAATCCCGGCGTGTTCGCCTTCATCGCCGTCAGCATGGGCGTAGCCGCAGCCGCGATGGGCGCGTGCCCGCCGACACGCGGCCGGTCGCTGGAGCAATTGGGCGCGCCGTGATGGGACGGTCAGGCTGATTGCCTCGCCGCGTTGGATCGCGATGACGTCCATTGCTGACAGTCAGCATAAGCCTGGAGCGGACTGCCGCGATCCGTCAGACCATCATCGCCACCAGTCCGCGCTGGCACCCGGGACGGCGGCTACAACCTGGCCGAGACGGGCCAGGGGTGAGGGCGTATCCGCGCCCGCTGACGACAGGGTGATCGCGAAGCGGATCGCGGCGCGGCTATCCTCAGGCTGCATCGCGGCGTGCCAGGCGACGAGCGCATCGATGACGCCACGTTGGAATTCGGCGACTGGAATCGCCTTGGCCGGAGCGGTCGGGGACAGGGCGAGAATAGTCCCCGTCCGGAAGATCGGCACGTCGCTGTCGATCCCGTCGGCCAGGGAGACCCTGTACGCCGCTTCGATTTCGATCTGGATGTCGCGTAGCGCGAGCCCGGCTATCGCTGGCGGGGCGAGCAAGGGCGCGAGGAGTTCGTCGACCACCGCTGACAGGGTTGCCGCGTCTGTCCCAATCGGGATGGGCTGTGACGACAGCTCGGCGGACGGGCTGACGGATTCCGGGCCGGCCATAGTCGGCGTCCGGTAGATGAATGCCGGATCGACCAGGCTGCCCTCGCGCGCGAAGGGCGGCACCAGATTGGCGTTGCGCCTGGTGCTCGCGGAAATATCAGCCTGCTGCACCCGGATTATGGGCAGGCTCGCCCAAGTGAAGCTCAGCGCTTCTGCCGGAACGCTGGTCGAGGAATGATAGCTGTCGGTCGGCTGGCCAGACTCGGCGGGCGTGGTGAAGCCGGCGATCATTGGCCATGGCGGCAGCCTGCCATGCTCGTCCGGCAGGCGGGTGACGCGGAGCTCTGGACGCCGGGCGAAGTCGATCCCGTAGCTCCAGTTGCCCAGTTCCACCGCGGATGCCGCTTCGGACGGGCGCGGCTGCGCGAACCAGTCTGGCCAGGTGCGGGTGACGCCGCCGATCAGGGCCTCCGCCCGTTCAAGCGCGGCACGCGCAACGGCCGTATCGCCACCTGCGAGGATTTTCGCGAGATGCGGTGCGATCTGGGGATATTCGAAGGCTGTTCGGGCGAGCGCTTCGAACAGGGGCTCCGCGTCGGACGGGAGCTGTGGCGCTGCGATTTCCCCGCGCAGCGCTGACAGTGGGTTCAGGACGAGCGACACCAGCAGTTCGTCCTGCGCCGCCTCCGGAATCACGATCGTGACGGCATAGTCCCAGAGGAGCGCCTCGGCGATCGAGGCCGGCGATTGCGCGGTGATCGCGCGGGCGTAGGTGATCACGGGCAGTGGCGGGCAACGGCGCAACGGGGCGCCGTCCCCGGCCTCCGACGCATAGGCAGTACCGAGGCTCTCGAGCAGGGACTGGTGGAAGAGCGTGCGTGCTGGCTCGATCGCCGGCACCTCGCCGGGGACGACGAGCACCGGGATCAGCGTCTGGGCGATGACCTTGGCGAGGCGCCTTTTGTATCTTGCGAGCGACGCCGCGCGATCCGGATCAAGCTTGGCGATCGCGGCGGCCATGTCGGGCGCGAACAGTTTATCCACGGAGCCGAGAAAGATGGTGGCCCAGGCGGTCATGTCGATGCCGGTGAATTCAAGAATTGTATCGGGCAAGATGTCGCTGTCGTCGCCAACCCAGCTTTCGTTGTAGCTGCGCACGGCCACGCTTCCCGACATCAGCCGCGTCGAAACCGGTGCCGGGGCAAAGCCTGCAAGGCTGGCGACGGCAGGAGCGGCCACTTCATTCTGTTCGGACATCGTCATCCTTAAATTCGGTAGCGTATGGATCGGACGGAAAGCATCATTCTCCCGGCCGATAGGTCCGCTCGATGTGCCCCTTGAGGTCGTCCGGGTAGAACCAGACGGGGCGGAGATTGCCGTCGGCGTAGCGCTGGGCCTGGTCGTTGAAATGGGGTGAGGCCGGATCGCCGCTCTCGCCGCCGGCGGTGATCGCCCATGCCTTGAGCCTAGGGCCGAACTCGACGATCGCGACGAAGCTGTTGCCGCTGGCGCCGTAATAGTTCTTCGTATTGGGATAAGGCTTTGCGCCGAACGAGGCGAGCGAGCCCCATTGCGCCGAGGTGAAGGGCACGGCGATGCTCGGCTTGGTATCGTCGAAATGCGCTTCGATCGAATCATCGAGCCGCTGGAAGCGGTTAACCTTGCCCCAGGCCACGCGCCAGTCGCCGAAATCGCGGGTGAGGCGCTCGACTGCCTGGACGAGGGCGGCGAGCTTTGCCTCGGGCGTGACCTTCGCGCCGATATAATCGGGCACGTTCATCCGCTCGGCGCGGGCGAAGCTGCCGACGTCCTTCCATAAAGTATCGCCCCAGAAGACAGCGAGGGTGGTTGGCTCCGAGGTGGCGGCCCAGCGATAATCCCAGCCGCGCAACGCTGCGATCGGGCCAGCGAGCGACACGCGACGCGGATCAGATGACAGCATGACGTCATAGGCGGCGACCAGCTGCGGGATCAGCGTCGCGAAGGCGGGGAGGTAGCTGTCATAGGCGGCCGCCCGCAGCCGCTCCGGAGTAAAATCGTGCTTGTCGGTCAGCAGCAGATCGGAATGGGTGCCGCGTGCGTTGTGGCCGGCCTGATCCATATAGCGCGGATAATCCTTCGCCTTGGGGCTGTCCGGGCCGGCCGATTGCCAAGGCCAGTCATTGGAGTTCTTCACCCAGCCGACCGCTGGATCGATCACATTGGGCAGTGACGCGATGCTGTGCAGGCCCTTCCAGTCAGTTGCGGGGTCCGAGCCGTCGACGGCTTCGGTGTAATCGAAGCGGTCTCCGCGGATCGGTACGAATTGCGGGTGGAGATAGGCGATCTCGCCCTTGCTATCGGCGAAGAGCGTATCATTGGAGCTGTTCGCCTGGAGCTCGGCGACCTGCATATAGGAAGCGAGATCGGTCGTCTTGGTGCGGAGCCAGCTCTGCTCGAGCGCGGGGATCGGCTTCCACATCAGCGAGGTGGCAATCCATTTGCCGTCGCGCTTCGCGACAACCGGGCCGTGATGGGTGCCGGTCACGGTGAAGGTGCGGGTGCCCATGCTGCCATCCGGCTGACGAAAGGCGATCGTGATGCGGCTGCGCTCGACCGGCCGGAGCTTCTCGCCATAGCGATAGGATAGCTTGCCCGAATTGAAGACGAAGGTCTCCGCGAACTCATCGACGTTGTCGACGCCCGACGAGGTGTGCATCCAGCCTGCGTTCGCGTTGAAGCCCTGATAGATGAAGAACTGGCCCCAGGTGGAGGCGCCATAAGCGTTGAGCCCCTCCCCGCTCGTCATCTGCAGTTCGGAGCGGAAATAGAAGCTGGTGTGGGGGTTGATCAGCAGCAAGGCGTGGCCGTCGACGGTGTTCTTCGGGGCGATGGCGATGCCGTTCGAGCCGACCGGCTCGCGGGGCGCGCGGCCGGTTTCGACGTCCGTCATCGCGACCGGGCGGCCGCCATAGAGGCTCTGCAGTTCGGTGAGCGAGATGCGCTCGATATCGCCGCCGATGCTGCCTTCCGTGAAGGACAGCGCCATCCACGGCTCGAAACGGGTCAGTACCTTCGGGTGCACGTTCGGGTGGGTGGCGAGATAGTAATTCAGCCCGTCGGCCCATGCGTCCATGAGCTTGCGCAGCCAGGCGGGGGTTTCGCGATATTGCTTCTGCAGGATGGCGGGATCGACATAGAGGCGCTGGCGCAGATCGGCCCAGATCGCCTTTTCGCCGTCCGCCTCCGCAGTGCGGCCGAGCGCGGTCAGGTAGTTCGCCTCGATGCGGCCGAAATCATCCTCGGCCTGGGCGTAGATCGCGCCGAATACGGCGTCGGCATCGGTCTTGCCGACGATATGGGCAATCCCCCAGCTGTCCCGCGTGATGGTGACCTTCGCCGCCTCGCCCCGCCAACGCCGCACCTCGGGCGTCGGCGCGGTCTGGTCGTCGAGTTCGGGCGGCGCCTTGGCCTGGGTGGTGCCTTGAGCCTGAAGAGCTGCGGGAAGGAGCAGGGCGAGCACCAGGAGCGGGTTGCGAAGGCGGCGGGCGAGGTTATCCATGGGCGAAGGCTATCGGGTAGGCGCACCCGCGACAAGGAGCAGGGACGATGCGATATTGGCTGGCATTGCTGCTGTTGATCGCCGGCCCGGCCACCGCCGAGCCTCAGGCGCTGCTGCTCAAGCCGATGCAGGTGCTCGACGGGGTCGATCCGGCGCCGCATGTCGGCTGGCAGGTGCTGGTCGAGGGCGACACGATTGCCGCCGTCGGTCCGAACCTCACTGTGCCGGCGGGCGCGCGGTCCATCGACCTGCCCGGCGAGACGCTGATGCCGGGGATGATCGAGGGGCACGGCCACCTTTTCCTCCACCCCTATAACCAGACGAGCTGGGACGATCAGGTGCTGCATGAGCCGCTCGCCTTGCGTACCGCGCGGGCAGTGGCGCAGGCGCGGCTGACGCTGATGGCAGGCTTCACCAGCGAGCGTGATCTCGGCACCGAGGGGGCGGGCTATGCCGATGTCGGGCTGAAGAAAGCGATCGATCAGGGCATCGTGCCGGGGCCGCGCTTACTGGTGGCGACGCGGGCGATCGTGGCGCTGGGCGCCTATGGGCCGAAAGGGTTCGAGCCCGGCGTGGCCGTTCCGCAGGGCGCGCAGGAAGTGAGCGGGGTGGACGACATCGTTCGTGCCGTGCGCAGCCAGATCTCGGCGGGCGCCGATGTGGTGAAATTCTATGCCGATTATCGCTGGGGCCCGGGTGAGCCGAGCCGGGCGACACTGTCGGCGGCCGAGCTGAAGGCGGGCACCGAGGCGGCGCATGATGCCGGGCGCACCGTCGCCGTCCATGCCGCGACCGCCGAAGGCATGCGCCGCGCGATCGCCGCCGGCGTCGATACGATCGAGCATGGCTATGGCGGCACGCCGGAGATCTTCAGGGCGATGCACGACAAGGGCATCACCCTCTGCCCTACCCTCGCCGCCTCGGACGCCGTGTCGCGCTATCGTGGCTGGAACGGGAGCGATCCGGCGCCGGCCGCCGTCGAGGAGAACCGGCACAGCTTCGCGCTGGCCCGCGCGGCCGGCGTGCCGATGTGCATGGGCGGCGATGTCGGCGTGTTCGCGCACGGCGAGAATGCGCGCGAGATGGAGCTGATGGCGGCGGGCGGCATGCCGGCGGCGCAGGTGTTGATCGCCGCGACCTCGGGCAATGCGAAGGCCTTTCATATCGACGGCAAGGTGGGTGCGGTAAAGGTCGGGCTGCTCGCCGACCTGATTGCGGTGGGCGGCGATCCGACGCGGGATG
>JBDTXU010000007.1:0-3584 GCA_040006055.1 Sphingomonas bacterium
ACCTGACCTCGTCGCTCACCTTCGGCATCAAGACCCAGGACGGCTATCTCAAGCGGATTCCTTTTCCCGATCAACGCGCGAACAATACGCCGTCTTTCACCGCCTTTGACGCCGCCGGCTATCAGAGCGCGCAGGACGAGGGCGCGGTCAACAGCGGAAGCGTACGCGGCAAGCTGAAATGGGATGATGGCGGTGCGGTCAAGCTCACTTTGTCCGCCGACTATTCAAGGGACAGGAGCACCTCGGCCAACAAGGTGCTCGGCATCTTCCCGAATGTGCCCGGGAATTTCGCCGGCACGACCAACCTGCCCGGCACAGCGCTCGATCCCACCGGCACGACCGGCTTCAATTTCGCGGGTCTCTATAATTTCTGCATCGGCAGCACCTCGGCGCAAATCGCGGCACGCGGCGCTCAGGCGCTTTGCGGCGTATCGGGCACCCAATTCAACCCGCAGTTCAAGGTGCCGAGCTATGCCAGCGTCAATGTCGATGGCAACGCGACCAATGATCGCCTGCCATGGGACAGCCGCTTCCTGATCAGTGACCCCGATCGCAGCTATGCGACCGGCAACAGCTATTCGCGGCTCCAAAGCTGGGGCCTTGGCGCCACCTTTGATTTCGACCTGGCACAGAATGTCGCGCTGAAATCGATCACGGCCTATCGCGCGCTCCACTGGAACGCCGGGCTCGATGCCGATGGTTCGCCGCTCAATTTCCTTCAGCTCAGCTTCAAGATGAACCAGTGGCAGTTCAGCCAGGAATTCCAGCTGCTCGGCAAGGCGCTGGACAACAAGCTGAATTATGTTCTGGGCGCTTATTATTTCAAGGAAGCCGGCGACCTCCACGATTATGTGACCTTTGCCGAGGGGCAGATCCAGGTCGATGGCCCGAACCAGCTCAAGACCGAGAATTATGCCTTTTTCGGCCAGCTCGATTATCGCCCGATCGATCTGATCGGTTTCACCGTCGGCGGTCGCTACACGCATGAGAAGAAGACGTTCGAAGGCGGACAGCAGGAACTGAACGGCTTCAATTACAAGCTGTTCGGATGCTCGGACGTCAACGGCAATATTGCCCCCAATCAGGTCTTGCTATTCGCACCGGTTACCTGCGCGCAGGCGAACCAGTTCCCCGATCCCTCGAACCCGCTACGGGTCTATACGCCCGGCACGAACCACAAAAGCTTCAGCAATTTCTCCCCGAAGCTCGGCATTCAGCTGCATCCTGACGACAGGGTCATGGTCTATGGCAGCTGGTCCAAGGGCTACAAGACCGGCGGCTGGACAACGCGCCTGACCAACCCCCAGGGCAATGTCGCACCGGACTTCGATGAGGAAAAGGCGACGACCTGGGAAGCCGGCATCAAATCGACGCTGATCGACCGGCATCTGCAGCTGAACGCGGCCGCCTTCAGCACCGATTACAAGGGCATCCAGCTCAACATCCAGGTCGGCACGTCGCCGACGGTCGCCAATGCCGGCAATGCCCGCATCCGCGGTTTCGAGCTCGAGATGGTGGCAGCGCCGGTCGATGGCCTGACCATCAACGGGTCGCTCGGCTATATCGATGCCCATTATACCTCAGTGAGCGCCGCGGCCACGGCGGTCGGCGGCGTCAATGTCTTCCAGGCGGGCACCCTGGTGGGCGACGATCTGCCGAAAACCCCGCATTGGAAGGTCAATCTCAGCCCGCGCTACGAGGCGAAGCTCAGCAATGGCGGGTCGCTGATCGCGCTTGCCGACTGGACCCGCACCTCCAGCGCCTGGAACGATACGCAGCGCACCTTTCTGCTGCAGCGGGCAGCCAGCGACATCGTCAACGCGAGCCTCACCTACAAGGAACCCGGCGGGCACTGGACGCTCACTGCTGGCGCAACCAACCTCACCGACAAGCGCTTCCTGACCTCGGGCGGCTCCAATATCGCGGACGGCACCATCTTCGGTACCTATAACCCGCCGCGCGAATGGTATGCGCGGTTCGGCTTCAAATTCTGATCGTGCCGGCGATGGAGATTGAAGCGGCGCTCGTCGATGCGCCGGGCGGTGCCTTTCGGCTCGCCCGGTTGCGGATGGACCCACCCGGACCGGGGCAGATCCAGGTGGAAATCCATGCCTGCGGCGTGTGCCATACCGATATGGTGATGCGGGACGGGGGCCTGCCGGTCCCTTTCCCGTGCATCTTCGGTCATGAGGGCGCGGGTGTCGTCGAGGCGGTCGGCCCCGGCGTCACCAGTGTCGAGCCGGGCGATCATGTGCTGCTCAGCTTCCACAGCTGCGGCACTTGCCCGGCCTGTGATGACCACCAGCCGGGCTATTGCGCCGAGTTCTTCCCCCGCAACTTTCTAGGCGTGACCGCGCCCGGGCAGGGCGGCATCTGGCGCGGCAGCGAAAAAATCGGCGCCAATATCTTCGGCCAATCGGCTTTCGCGACTTATGCCTTTGCGCATATCGATAATGTCGTGAAGATCGACCGGGACCTGCCGCTCGCGCTGCTGGCGCCGCTGGGTTGCGGCATTCAGACCGGCGCCGGGACCGTGCTTGAAACTTTGCGCGTCGCGGCGGGCCAGTCCATTGCCATCTTCGGCGCCGGCACGGTCGGTCTTTCCGCCGTGATGGCCGCGAAGATCGCCGGCGCTGGCCGGATCGCGGTGCTTGATCGCCACCGTCACCGGCTCGATCTCGCCCTGGAACTGGGCGCGACCGAGGCGGTCGATGACATGGCTGCGCTGGCCGGCCCGTTCGATCATATCATCGACACCACGGGCGTTCCCGCGCTTGTTCAGGCCTGTATCGATAAGCTGGCGACGCGCGGCACACTTGCGCTTGTTGGTGCCTATCCACCCGGGCAGACGATGGACCTTGATCCATCCGCCATGATGAGCATGGGCCGCCGCATCGTCGGTGTTGTCGAGGGTGGCATTGATCCCCAGCTGTTTATTCCGAGGCTGATCGAATATTATAAAGCGGGCATGCTGCCGCTGGAAAAGCTGGTCCGCACCTATCCCTTCGCTGCGATCGAGGAGGCAGTCCACGCATCCGAATCGGGCGCGGTGATCAAGCCGGTCCTGTTGATGCGGGGCGCCTGACAAATAGGGGAACTCCAATGCCGATCGATCCGGACATCCAGCTGATGCTCGAGCAATTCAGCGCCGCGGGCTTGCCGAAGCCCGGCGAGACGTCAGCGGCCGAAATGCGCGCCGCCTTTGCGGGCGTGCTGAAGATGATGCCGAAAGGGCCCGAGATGGCGCGGGTCGAGGACCATATGGTTCCGTCGCCTTACGGCGATGTCCCGGTGCGCCTCTATGTTCCAAAGGCGCCGCCGCGCGCCCTGATGCTGCATATCCATGGGGGCGGATGGACGCTGGGCGATATCGAATCCTCCGATGCGAGCTCTCGCACCTATGCCGAGCGGCTACGCTGCGCGGTCCTGTCGGTGGAGTATCGCCTCGCCCCCGAACATCCCTTTCCGGCCGCCGTCGATGACTGCCTGGCCGCGCTGAACTGGACGGCGGCCAATGCCGCGCGCTTGCTGGGTCAGGAACTGCCGCTGATCGTCGGTGGCGATAGTGCCGGCGGCAATCTTTC
>JBDTXU010000008.1:0-1604 GCA_040006055.1 Sphingomonas bacterium
CGCGTGCAATATCAGCTCAACAGCATCCGCCAGGACGCATCGCGCCGGCGGATGACGCCGCAGCGGCGCGACATGCTGAACCAGCGGCTCGACGAGGTCGCCCAGCAAATCCGCTGGGCACGGAATGATGGCCGGTCCGGCTATCGTGATGGCGCGATTTCGAGCCGCGACGATGACCGCCGGTTCGAGACGACCTATGATGCGCGGCGCTATTACCGCGACGGCCCGCAATATCAGGAGCGTCGCCTGTCCGCGCAGGACGAGGTCTATCGTGGCTCCGACGGGCGCTATTATTGCAAGCGCAATGACGGCACGACCGGCCTGGTGATCGGCGCGATCGGCGGCGGCGTGGTCGGCAATGTCATCGATGGCGGCCATAACCGGGTCGCTGGCACGCTGATCGGCGGCGTGCTCGGCGCACTGGCCGGCAAGGCGATCGACCAGAGCAACAGCGACGTACGCTGCCGCTAAGACTATTCCTCCCTCGGGGCCCAGCTCCGGGGGAGGCGTTCGTTATACGTCGATCGCAAGATAGCCGGTGAGATAGCGGCCGGAATTGGCGGAATAGACGCCGGGGCCGGCGGTGCCGAAGCCCCGGTCGTCGAGGATATTGGCGGCCTGGAGGCGCAATGTCGCCGGGTGGCCGCTCAGTTTGAAGCTGTACCGCCCGCCCAGGTTGAGCTGCGCACGGGGCGGGATGATGACGAGATTGTCGGTGGTTGCAGCGATAGTGCCGCGGTGGAAAACGGCGGCATCGAGCGACAGGCCCTGAAGTAGCGGCGTGCGCCAGTTGAGGTTGAGGTTGAACAAATGGCCCGGCAGTCCGACCGGGCGAGGGCCGATCGTACCGATGGCGCTGGCATCGCGCTCGACGCGAGGACGCAACACATAGCCGCCGGCGACCATGCCGAGCCGCTGGGTCAGATTACCCGTGACCGAGAATTCAGCGCCCTGGCTTCGGGTCGTGCCGGTCTGGGTGAAGATGTTGGCGGCATCCAGGCTGAAATAGGGGCGGCGCAGATCGAACACTCCGGCCACCGCCTTGATGTTACCGATGACGAGCCAGCGGATCCCCGCATCCTTTTGCTGGGTGAGGATGGTCGGCAGCGGCTGGTTGCGGTTGGCGGCGTTGGGCGGCGCGAGGCCGCTTTCCTCGAGCCCGCGTGAGTAGCCGGCATAGAGGCTGATCGCCTTCGTGACCGTGGCGGCGGCGGTGCCGTTATAGAGCCAGGGCCGGGACCGCGCGGTGACGGATGCGATGCCGGCGAGCGCGGTGGTCTTGGCATAGTCGGCGCGGGAGATGCCGAAGCTCAGCTCGCCGATATTCTTCCAGCGGCCATCATAGGCCACGCCATAGGTCGTCTGGCGGACATGGTCGCGCGATTGGTCGCCGAAGACGAAGACGGGTGCAGGCGCGGTGACGGGGCGGCCAATCGCGGTCGGGCCCAGATTGACTGAGTCCGAGCCGCCGAACTGGCGCCGCGCGTCGCGCTCGCGCAGGCTGAGGTGGAGAACGTGGAGCCGTGGTCCCTCGGCGATGCTATGGGTGACGCGCAGCTCGCCGCTCAGCGAGACATTCTTCGCGCGCGGATCGGAGATGATCA
>JBDTXU010000009.1:0-6224 GCA_040006055.1 Sphingomonas bacterium
ACATCAACGCGCTGCTCAACGGCGATGCCACCAGCGTCGTCACCTATACCGCCGACGACGATTCCCCGCCATCGAGCGCAACGCTTACGCTCGACATCGATGACGGGGGCAACAGCGGCGACGGCGGAGTCTTGACCAGCTCAGCGACGGCGACGATCGACATCACATCGGTCAACGACGCCCCGCTGCTCGACCTCGATTTTTTCGCACCCGGCAACAACGCCGTCGCGACCTTCGATGAAGGCTCGCCGCCGATCTTCCTCGCCTATGACGCTGCGTTCGACGACGATAATGCGAACTGGGGCGGCGCGATGCTTACCGTGTCGATCGCCGGCGCTACCGCGGGCGACCAGCTGACCATCGACAATGAAGGCACCGGCCCGGGCGAGCTCGGCGTCAGCGGCTCGGACATCACCTATGAGGGCGAAGTCGTCGGCACCTGGAGCGGCGGCGTGAACGGCGCACCTCTGGTGGTCACGTTCAACGCAGACGCCTGCGCCTGCGCGGTCGAGTTGCTGGCCGGCAGCATATTGTTCGAGAACACCGACGACCTGCTGGCGGTGGAATCGCGCACCGTCAGCTTCACCTTCGTCGATGGCGCGGGCGGTGACGATACCGTGGTGTCGACCGTCGCGCTCGACCTGATCCCAGCCAACGAGATCGTCGTCGGGGCCGATGTCATCGTCGACGAGGACGTGGCCGTCGCGCTCACCGACATCTTCATCACCGGTGTCGCCGCTGATCCCGCGACTGATCTGGTGACGGTCCATCTTCAGGTGGACCATGGCAGGCTCGATATCCGCACCGACGTCGTCGGCGGCATCGACGCCAGCGCCATCACCGCCGGCGCCGACAACAGCAACGACATCACCATCACCGCCACCCAGGACCAGATCGACGCCACACTCGCGGCCGCGAACGGCCTGACCTATCAGGGCGATGCGAATTATTTCGGCGCGGACGAACTGACGATCTCGGCGCATGCGGTGACCACACCGCCGACGGAGATTGCGTTCACCGATCTGGGTCCGTTGGGACTCGGCACACCCGCGACCGCGCTCGCCTTTGCCGACCTCGACGGCGATGGCCTTTCCGACATATTGTTCGGGCTCGACGGCGGCATCGTCGCCCTCGGCTCCACCTTTGGCGGCAGCTTCGCGATTCCCGCCGGCGCACCGAGCGCATTCGCCTTTGGCGATCTGGACGGCGACGGCATCCTCGATATCGGCTTTTCCAGCTATGATTCCGACGGCTTCGGCTATGTCGGTTATGTCTCGTCGATCGACGAGACCACAGTGACGATCGCGGACGTGCCTTTTGCCACAGATCTGGTCGCCGCCGACTTCAACGGTGATGGCCTGATCGATCTCGCCGCCGCCGATGCCGACAATGGCCGGGTCGCCATCATCCTGCAAACCACGCCCGGCGTGTTCGCGGCACCGGTCTTTTCAGCGACCACCAGCCAGTTCACTAGCGCGCTTGCCGTTGGCGATTTCAACGGCGATGGCTTCCTCGATCTGCTGGCCGGCAATATCGGGGATTCGGCGACCCTGGCGCCTCCAGGCTCAGTCGATCTGATGCTGGGCAATGGCGACGGCACCTTCTCCGCCGCGACCCAGGTCGTGACCGTCCCGTCCAACGTCACCAGCGTGGCCGTTGCCGATTTCAATGGCGATGGCTTTCTCGATTTCGCCTTCACCTCCTTCGGCGATCCGACTGACCCGAGCATCACCAACGGCGTCGAGATTGTCCTGGGCAATGGCGACGGAACCTTTGGCGCTGCCACCGGCTATCAGACAACCGAGGTTGGCATACCGACCCACGTTGTAGCCGGCGACCTGAATGACGACGGCTTTGTCGATCTGGTCGTCACCAACGGAGACTTTCCAGGCACTGTCTCCATCCTGGGGGGGAATGGCGACGGCACCTTCCAGACGCCGATCACGCTCGACAGCGACGCGTTTCCGGACTTTCTCGCGCTTGGCGATCCCGATGGCGATGGTGATCTCGACCTGATCGTCGGCAATACCGGCGACGCGTCGATCACCGCCTATAACAATGATCATATCGACACCCCCGAAGACACGGTTGGTGTCGTGGGGATCACGGTCACCTCAGTCGACGACGCCCCGGTGGCGACGAACGATGCCGGCGCGATCGTGGCCGAAAACGCGACTGTCTCGGTCGATGTGCTGGCGAACGACAGCGATGTCGACGGACCGGCCCCCGCGCTGGCGACGGTCAACGGCGCCGTGCTGGCGAATCCGGGCGATTCCACCACCCTGCTCTCCGGTGCCAGGGTGTCGCTCAACGCCGACGGCACGCTGACCTATGATCCGCACGGCGCCTTCAACTCGCTGATTGCCACCGCAACCGCCACCGACACCGGCGCGGTCAACACCAGCGCTGTCGACAGCTTCAGCTATGCGCTGGTCGGCGGCGGCACCGGTACCGTCAGCGTCACGGTGAACGGCGTCACCTCGATCGACGATCGGCTTGGCGGCGATGGGGGCGACAATGTCATCACCGCCCGCCCCGGCACCGACATCTATATGCTCCAGGACGGTGGGCACGACACCGCCACCGGCGGCGGCAGCGGCGATGGCTTCTATTTCGGTGCCGCGCTCGATCCGCTCGACAATGTCGATGGCGGCGCGGGCGATGATGATCAGGTCGCACTGCAGGGCGACTATACCGGTGCAAACGCGCTAACCTTCGGCACGGGCAATCTGGTCAACATCGAGACGCTGGTGATCTATTCCGGCAGCACAACCGGCTTCGGCGACAATGCCGGCAACAGCTACAGCTATGACCTGACGACGATCGACGCCAATGTCGACGCGGGCAAGACGCTCACGGTCAACGCCAATCTCCTCCATGCCGGCGAAAACCTGACCTTCAACGGCTCGGCTGAAACCAATGGCAGCTTCCTCGTCTTTGGTGGTCTCGGCAATGACAGCCTGACCGGCGGCCAGGGCAGCGATGCCTTCTTCTTCGGCGATGGCGGACGTTTCACCGCGGCGGATCATGTCGATGGTGGCAGTGGCACGGACGACCAACTTGGCCTGCGTGGCAATTATTCGGCAGGCGTGGTGTTCGGCGCCAGCACGATGACGAACATCGAAACCCTGGTCCTGCTCTCGGCATCGGACGCGCGGTTCGCGCCGCCGGGCACCGCATTCGACTATAATCTCACGCTCGACGACGCCAATGTCGGTGCGGGCAAGATGCTCAACGTCAACGCCAATGGCCTACACGCCGGCGAGGACGTGACCTTTAACGGCTCGGCCGAACGCGATGGCTCGTTCCGCTTCATGATGGGCGCCGGCAACGACACGCTGACTGGCGGCGCAGGCAACGATCTCTTCTATGGCCGATTGGGCCAGGACGTGATGACCGGCGGCGGCGGCAATGACAGCTTCTATTTCCGCGCGCTGGCCGAATCCGCTACGGGAGCGATGGACCACATCACGGACTTCAATAGCGGCGACCATATCGATCTGTCGACGATCGATGCCAGCACCACCCACAGCGGCAACGATGCCTTCGCCTTTATCGGCGAGGCTGCGTTCAGTAATGTCGCGGGCGAATTGCGGGTGGTCGGCGCTGGCAGCGACTGGACGATCCAGGGCGATGTCGATGGAGACGGGATCGCCGATATCTCGATCGCGGTGACGACGATCGGCGCATATAATTTCGCCGCGAATGATTTCATCCTATAGGGGAGCCGTTATAGGCCGCCGGGAAGGAGCGCAGAATGAAGCAAGTGGACCAAATGCCAAAGACCCCGGCGGCTGCATCGCCGCGGCGCAAATGGGTGGCTCCGCATGTCGATCGCCTGAGGGCCGGCGATGCTGAGAACAGCCTTGACCCGATTGTTCCCGACGGTGCGCTCAGCTTCGGTTCCTGATCTGACGCGCCGATGACCGAGCTCGTCGCGCACCGCCTGCCCGGCCTGATGGAGGCCGAAGTGGATGGCGACCTGGTCGCGCTTCACATCGAAAACGGCACCTATTACAGCTTCAATGAAACTGCGGCGCGGATCTGGGCGCTGCTCGATCGCCCGAAAAGCGTATCGGAACTCTGCGCGACGCTTGCCGCCGAGTTCGAGGTCGATGCGCAGACATGCGCCGGCGAGGTTCTCCTCCTCCTCCGCGAGCTCGAAAAAGATGGACTGGTCGCCCTGGCTGCTCCGGAACCCGCCCCGGTATGACAGCATTGGCCGGCTTCCTCGGGCATTCGGGGAGACCGGATAGCGCCGATCGGTCTGCCGCCATGCTCGCTGCCCAGGCCCGCTATGCGCTGGCAGAGCCGGTCCAATGGCAGGGCGACGGCATCGCATTGGGCAGGCGCCTGTTCCCGACGCTTCCCGAGGATGTGTTCGACACTGGGCCGATCCGCGAAGGTCCGCTCGTGCTGGTCGCTGATCTACGCCTCGATAACCGCGCCGACCTGATCGCGGGCCTTGGCATTCCACCCGAGAAAGCAAACTCTCTTAGCGATGCCGCCATCCTGATGCGCGGGTTCCTGAAGTGGCGAGACGAGGCGATCGACCGGCTGATCGGCGATTTCGCCATTGCCCTTTGGGATGAGGACAGCAGGCGCCTCCTACTCGCACGGGATTTCATGGGGCAGCGGCCCCTGCATTATCATCGCGGCGATGGCTTCTTTGCCTTCGCCTCGATGCCTTCGGGCCTGCACGCGCTGCCGGAGATTCCGCGCCGGCCAGATCTGTCGTCGGTGATCCGGTTCCTCGAGCGGGCACCGCCAAGTGGCAGTTTCTTCGAGGCTGTGGAACGCGTCGAGCCGGGGCATATCCTCACCGTCACGCCGGAGCGGATCGTCTCGCGCCGCTACTGGAACCCTTCCCGCACCGGCCCAGCCTTCCGCACCTCGGCCGAAGCGCAGGAGGCTTTTCGCGAACGGCTCGACCAGGCCGTCGCCGCGCGGCTCCGCGGTGCCGGCGACCGCGTCGGCGCGCATCTCAGCGGCGGTCTCGACAGCGCGGCTGTCGCCACCAGCGCGGCACGCCTGCTCGCGCCGGTTGGAGAAGTGCTCGCCTTTACCGCAGTGCCGGGCAACGCCACGCCTTCTGGCCCCGGCCGGATCGAGGACGAAGGTCCGCTCGCTGCGGCAACCGCTGCGCGCTACCCCAACATCAAGCATATCCCGATCGTCATGCCCAGGGCGTCGCCGCTCGATTTCCTCGATCGTGACCTTTGGCTCAACGAACAGATCGTCACCAACATCTGCAACAATGTCTGGGTCAGCGCGATCAATGATGCGGCTCGGGAGCGGGGCCTGTCAGTGCTGCTGACCGGCTCGATGGGCAATCTGAGCTTCAGCTATTCGGGCCAGGAAGCGCTCTCATACCTGTTCGTCCGGGGCCATTGGCGGCGTCTGGCGCGGGTCGTGGCCGAGTTGCGGCGCTGCAAGAGAGGCTGGCCCGGGCTGGTGAAGCAGACGGTCGAGCCCTTCCTGCCAATATCGACTCGCCGCGCCCAGGCTGGGCTCACCCTGCCTGCCGCCGCAAAGCTCGCTCGCGCCGAGGCGGCGAAAGCCCTTCGTCCGCATGCTGATGCTTTTGCCATACGTCTGCGGGCGCTCCAGCGCGTCGACATCGGCAATTTCGGCAAAGGGGTACTGGCCGGCTGGGGGCTCGATATCCGGGATCCGACCGCCGACCGCCGCCTTGTGGAGTTCGCGTTGGCGCTGCCGGTCGAACATTTCCTCGCCGGCGGCGCAGCGCGCGGCCTGACCAGGCAAGGGCTTGTCGAGCGGCTCCCCCGAAGCGTGCTCGACGAGCACCGTCGGGGCTATCAGGGCGCCGGCTGGCATGAGGGGCTGACCAAACGCCGGTCCCACTTGCTTGACGAGGTGGCTGCAATCGCCCGTTGCCCGGAAGTCACTGCGATCCTCGATATGCCGCGCCTCCACGCTCTGGTCGCCGAGTGGCCCACAAGCTGGGAGGATCCCGCCACCGAAAGCCTCTACCGCGCGCGCCTGCTCCCGGCGATCGCCGCAGGCCATTTCATCCGCACGACGATCTGACCAAGCGCCAAGCTATTCCGCGTCGCGAAGATGCGCCTCCACCGCATCGACCGTGGCCGCGAACCAATCCGCGTTCCAAGGCCGCTCAAGCTCGAACACCGGCACTTTCGAGACGATATCGAGGCTCGCCGCCCAATGCCGCCGCGAATCGCCAAGCGTCGCAAGATAGCGGC
>JBDTXU010000010.1:0-2296 GCA_040006055.1 Sphingomonas bacterium
GAAAGATCGACGATGACCAGAGACAGGGGCTGACCTTCAGATCCGACCGCGCGGGTGTGGTGCAAAACCGGGACCCGCTTGTGTGCGCGCTTCTCAATGAAATCGTGCTGCTCCAGCCCCATTTGGCTATCCCTGGTTAGTGCTGGAGGAGCAGCTGCACGCCGCCGCGATCTCAGGCGCCGCGGACGAGCACTGCGAGCAGATCATAATAGCTGGCGAGATCGATCGGACGCGAGAGCTGGCAGCCGAGCCGGCCTCCCAGGGTCCAGCGGATCTCGGCGACGACCGTACCGACCACGGGCAAGGTCACGCGCAGCTGATCGCCGACGTCGTAATTAGTGTCGGCCCGCGCCATCAGCCCAAGCGCTGACATGTTGACGATGAGCAGGGACAGCATCTTGTCATCGGGCCCGAGCGCACGGGCGCGATAATGCACCTCGTCCCGCGGGACGGCACGCTCGTCAATCGGCATTATCGATACCTGACCCATCACAGTCCTCGTATGGCTCAAACCCATCCTGCAACGCGGGACGTGAATTGCCTCGCAACAAAGCTGCTTAACGCTAAAATCAGCATTTGGGTTACGCGGCGGTCAGAAGCCCGTGATGTTTCTTGCCGGCGGCGATGCGGACCGGCTCGGCGCCCACGGCGATCTGGAGCGCTTCGTCGCTGACCTTGTCGGCACCGACGCGCGCGCCGCCACCCTTGATCAGCCGTCGCGCTTCGCCTTTGGACGCGCAGAGGCCAAGGCCTACCAGGGCATCGACAATGCCGATAGTGCCGCCCGAAACGGCAAGCGTCGGCAGGGAATCGCCCGCACTCCCCTCTTCGAAGGTGCGGCGCGCCGTCTCGGCAGCTTCGGCTGCGGCTTGCTCGCCGCGGCACAGGCTGGTCGCGGCGTCGGCGAGAATCTTCTTGGCTTCGTTGATCTCCGCACCTTGCAGCGCCTCGAGCCGGGCGATCTCGTCGAGCGGGAGATCCGTGAACAGCTTCAGGAAGCGGCCGACATCGCGGTCGTCGGTATTCCGCCAGAATTGCCAGTAATCATAGGCGGAGAGCTGATCCTCATTGAGCCACACCGCGCCGGACGCGGTCTTGCCCATCTTGGCACCGTCGGCAGTGGTGATGAGCGGCGTGGTGAGGCCGAACACCTCGACGCCGTCGATGCGCCGGGTGAGCTCGATGCCGTTGACGATATTGCCCCATTGGTCCGAGCCGCCGAGCTGGAGCCGGCAGCCGACGCGCCGCGAAAGCTCCATGAAATCATAGGCCTGGAGGATCATGTAGTTGAATTCTAGGAAGGTCAGCGGCTGTTCGCGATCGAGCCTGAGCTTGACCGAATCAAAGGCGAGCATGCGGTTGATGGTGAAATGGCGGCCGACATCGCGCAGAAAGGGGATGTAATCGAGCGCGTCGAGCCACTCTGCATTGTCTACCATGATCGCGTCGGTCGGTCCGTCTCCGAACACGAGGAAGCGTTCGAATGCCCGGCGGATCGAGGCGATGTTGGCGGCGATGCCGGCATCGTCGAGCAATTTGCGCGATTCGTCCTTGCCGGAAGGGTCGCCTACCTTGGTGGTGCCGCCACCCATAACCACGATCGGCTTGTGGCCGGCCTGCTGGAGGCGGCGCAGCATCATGATCTGGACGAGGCTGCCGATGTGCAGCGACGGCGCGGTTGCGTCGAAACCGATATAGCCGGGCACGACCTGCTTGTTCGCGAGCGCATCGAGGCCGGCGGCATCGGTGAGCTGGTGGATATAGCCGCGGCTCGCAAGCAGGCGGAGGAGATCGGAACTATGCTCGGTCATGATGCGGGGGCGCTTATCGGATTTCCGCGCTGGCCGCCACAGTCCCGGTTCCTGGCTGAAGATCGGTGGCTTCAGGCATGATCGCCTTATGGCGAAGGCGCCGCGGAAGGCGTGTGATCGCCAGTGCCGGTCCGGCTGATCAAGGCCAGGGCGGCGGGCCGCTCGGGCGAATCATAGGGGCCCGAGGCGACAGGCATGATGACCAGGCGCGCGATATCGGTCTGGCCGCGATCGGCCAGCGCCGTGGCGAGCTTGAGCCGGCTCGCCGGGGCGCTCGGCACCTCGCCAACCGCCTTTTGCAGGCCATCCACCGCCGTGACCGGGGGCTTCTCACCGTTAACCGCAAAGCTGGCATAATAAGCCAGCAAAGGCTGGACCGCCTCGACATCGGCGTGATTTGCGGCCGCGATCACCTTGCGTGCCTCCACCAGGCGCGCCGCCCGCTCGGATTCGGGGGCGGCTGCGGCGAGCTGGACCATCGCCGT
>JBDTXU010000011.1:0-4918 GCA_040006055.1 Sphingomonas bacterium
CGCTAGGCAGCAAGCTGCCAAGCTACACTATCCTCTCCCACTGGAGAGGAGTTTGGGTGCGCTGAATGTCGATCAGCCGTAGAACAGCGCATCCCTCAGGCCCATCATGCCGCCATGTCCAGCCGGATCGCGGCGCCCGCGAAGTCGCTTTCGGCGACCTGTTCGATCGAGCGTTCGATGCCGCGTGTCAGGCCCGCCGGTATCTCGACGTTGAAGCCACGGGCCAGCAGGCCCTCGATCGCCCAGCGCACGCAATAGTCGGCGGCGACGCCGATTACCGCAACGGTCGTCACACCGCTCGCCTTCAGCTCCGCGAAGAAGCGGTCGCGCTCCACCCCGTTGCCCGAGCCCTCGACCTGGAGCCCGGTTTCAGCCCACATGTCGAACACGTTCTTTTCGAGCCGATAGGTCGGGATGGCGGGGTCGATCACCGCTGCGTCGAGCATGTTGTTCCAGCCCGGCGTGCCGCGAACGCAGTGGATCGGGAACTGCTCCGCCTCAGCCGAGCCCGGATAGGATTCAGCGGAATGCGTGTCGAAGGTGAAGAGTATGCCTGCCGTCTCTTCGGGCTGAAGCGCCCCCAGCCAGGCCTGCATCGGCGCGACCAGCGCCTCGGCGCCAGCGACCGGCAGGGCGCCCTCCGCCAGCATGAAGTCTGCCTGGGTATCCACGATGATGACGAAACGCTGCATGACACATCTCCAATCTGCTGATTTGACATATACGCGCTACGTATATAAGTAAAGTGCAACTTGCATATAAGGCCGATGATGAGCGACGAGAGCTTCCTCCGCGATTATGATCCCGCCGCGTTCGATCGTCCGTCGGTGACGGTCGATCTCGTGCTGCTCGGGATGCATAAAGGCAAGCTCGCGGCGCTGCTGATGCGCCGCGATCAGCCGCCCCAGGAGGGGTGTTGGGCGCTGCCCGGGGGCTTCGTTGCGATGGACGAAAGCCTCGACACCGCAGCGTCGCGCCTGCTCCGCGACAAGGCGGGGATCAAAGAGGCGCATCTCGAACAGCTCTACAGTTTCGGCGCCGTCGATCGCGATCCGCGGATGCGGGTGATCACGGTCGCCTTTCTGGCATTGTTACGGGAGGATCAGCTGGCGTCCCCGATCCATGGCGGGCTGGTACGTGCCGCGACGCTGGTCGGCGCACCACTCGAGGCGATCGACGATACCGGATCGCCGCTTCCGCTGGCGTTCGATCACCAGCGGATATTGGCGCTCGCCCGTGATCGGCTGCGCGGCAAGATCGACTATTCGGACATTGCCTTCGCCCTGCTCCCTGAGCAGTTCACCTTGCGGGCGCTTCAGGATGTGCATGAGGCGGTGCTGGGCGTCACGCTCAACAAGCCCGGTTTTCGCCGCCGGATGCTCGATAGCGGCCGGCTGATCGCGACCCGGATGCGCGAAGAAAATGCCTCGCACCGCCCCGCCGAACTTTTCCGTCTGCGCGACGCGGACTGAACCGCCCTCACCCCCTGGAGCCACTCATGGTCTATACCGACATTGCCACCCGCACCTATGATCATGGCTGGCGCCTCGATCCCGTAGTGCGCAGCCTGCTGGACACGGATTTCTACAAGCTGCTGATGCTGCAGCTGATCTGGCGGCTCCACCGCGACACGCATGCGACCTTCGCGCTGATCAACCGCACCCGCTCGGTGCGGCTGGCCGAGGTGATCGACGAAGGCGAGCTGCGCGCGCAGCTCGACCATGCGCGCAGCCTGCGGTTCGGGAAGAAGGAGCTGATCTGGCTCGCCGGCAACAGCTTCTACGGCGAGGCGCGGATGTTCGAGCCCGCCTTCCTCGCCTGGCTGAAGGATTTCCAGCTTCCCGAATATGAGCTGCGCACCGTGGACGGGCAGTTCGAGCTCCACTTCGCCGGACCCTGGACCGATACGACGATGTGGGAGATCCCGGCGCTCTCGATCATCAACGAGCTGCGGGCGCGCGCCGCGATGCGCGGCAAGGGGCGGTTCGCGCTCGACGTGCTTTATGCGCGCGCCAAGGCCAAGATGTGGGGGAAGGTCGAGCGGTTGCGCGAGCTGCCCGATCTCGTGCTCTCCGATTTCGGTACACGGCGCCGGCACGGCTTTCTGTGGCAGCGCTGGTGCGTCGAGGCGGTGAAGGAAGGGCTGGGAAGCCGCTTCATCGGCACATCCAATGTGCTGCTGGCGATGGACAGCGACCTGGAGGCGATCGGCACCAACGCGCATGAGCTGCCGATGGTGACCGCCGCGCTGGCCGAGGACGATGCGGCGCTTGCAACCGCGCCCTACCGCGTGCTCGACGACTGGCGCCACACCTATGGCGGCAATCTGCTGATCGCCCTGCCCGACGCGTTCGGCACGACCGCCTTCCTGCACGACGCGCCCGACTGGGTCGCCGACTGGACCGGCTTCCGCCCCGACAGCGCGCCGCCGATCTCGGGCGGCGAGCAGATCATCGCTTGGTGGCAGGCCCATGGCCGCGACCCACGCAGCAAGTTGCTGATCTTCTCCGACGGGATGGACGTGGATTCGATCGAGGCGACCTATCGCCATTTCGACGGGCGGGTGCGCACCAGCTTCGGCTGGGGCACCAATCTGACGAACGATTTCCGCGGCTGCGACCCCGACGGCGATGCCGGCCTCGCGCCGATCTCGCTCGTCTGCAAGGTGATCAGCGCCAATGGCAGGCCGGCGGTGAAGCTATCCGACAATCCGGAAAAAGCGACCGGCGAACCAGCGGAGATCGCGCGCTATCTGAGGGTGTTCGGCGGCGCGGATCGCGGCGCTCAGCCTGTTACCGTTTAGCGCTGCGATCGGGTCGCGGACTCAGGAGCGGAACGGTGGAGTGGTGGTTAGCCGCCATTGCTCAGCGGGATTGTAGGCGCCGCAACTGAGACATAATCGCAGGGCTCATCGGCGCTTTCATTTTGATCGCAAGCGCTGTTCCGACATCCGGCACGTCGTAGGTAAGATAAACTTCGAGGCGATCGTCCGTTGGCAGGCTTATCGAACTCAACCCGCCATAGCGCCCGAATAGCTGATCCTTCACTTCCACGTAGTGGTCGTGACCGAAGAAACCGCCTTCCGCTTCACTACCGGCTTCCGGCGCGGAGATGATAGGTATTCAGGCACCGAGCCACTCAAGTCGAAGGCGATCTGGATCGCCCCCTCCTCAAGGGATAAAATCTGCGCCGCGCTATCCACCTCCATCTGACCACCTCATCGCAGCGACCTTACGGTTGATCGTTGTACGACCGCAACTGCTTCGGTGAAGTTGATCACTCACCATTAACCCGGGCGGCATAACCTATAGGCCCAAAAGGAAATTTCGATATGTCACGCATGATAGTCGCCATAGGTTTTTGGGGAATTGCTATCTACGTCGCCGCGTCGAAATTTGCGCTATCCATAGCCATCCCGTTGGCAATTCTTCTGGCTGCTGTCGGGTTGAAGTTCGTGCATGCGGGCGTGCCGATCTGGGTGTTCCTGACCTTCGTGGGCGTGGTGTGGTTTGTCGCCGTTCTTGAAATCGGATTTGACGGCATCGGGGCGATGAGGCGCGATCAACACGACGAAGCCAGCCGCAAGTGGACTTTAAGCATATCGCTGGTTGGCCTCGCGCTGACCTTCATCGTCGCGGTACACTCGTCGCAAGGCAGCTTGAAGGCTATTCAGCGCGATCTGTCGTCTTATGGCGGCAGCGCCACTGCCAGCGGGAAGAGGACTGATTGATTGGCTTAGGTCGTTCGTGAAGCGCTGGCCCTTCCGTTCGCCTGGACGGATAGTCACGAAGCGCAGTTCGGGATGGGCCGATAAACGTCCGTACTTGGTGGTTACCTGCCCGTCAGCTTTGACCATGGATCCCTATAACCGGCCGCTCATCCGTCTCTTCACGGAAGAACGTACTGCTCTAATTCCAACGTACGGTTCCGAGTGAGGTCAAGGCTGCAATATGCACCCCAAATAAAGTGTATGCTGCCGCGTTCGAGATTGTAGAAATTACAGGTGGCATCACGGTACTTGAGCCACGCATTTTGCGCCCGCTTCAGGGCTTCGCGCTGAGGACCTTCGACGTGTTGAAGAGCCAGAGGATAAGCGGCAAGCAATCTCTTCTCCCACACATCGGCACGTCCGGAATAGCAAGCTGACAAAGCGGTTGTGCCATTCTTATCGGTGCAACCCTCGGTACTGTCTTGTGGTAATCCGGTCAGCGCGACCTGAAGAGCGACCATAATGGTGATAGACACCTCGGTTCCTCCGTCTTGTGTATGAGCTGTTTGCCCAGAATGTCGGCTTAGAGGTATCAGGCTAACGCCATCTGAATGGCCGCTCTTGGGGCGTTAGCCGCCATCCCGCTATGGGTTAAGGACCCAGCAAAGCCGCGGTCGCAGTCCGGCTTTCGCACTCGGCGGGTTGAAGGGTTCAGCCGAAGACGGTGCCGTCCATCAGCTTGCGCGCGGTGCGCAGCAGGGCCGTGGTGGCGACCTCGCCCGTCTCGTCCAGTTCGAGGACGCAGCTCATCTCGCCGGTCGGGTGCTCGACCGACAGCGTCTTGCGCTGGCCTTCGGGGATCACCGCCACATCGGCTGCTGGCGAGCCTGCCACCAGGCAAGCGGTGGCGACGCTGACCGCGCCGAGCACGCCGATCGTCGCATGGGCACGGTGCGGGATGAAGCTGCGGACCGTCACCGCGCCGCCATGCATTGGCGGGGCGACGAGCATCATCTTGGGGACGGATTTCTCGGTGACGTCGCCGAGGTTCATCAGGGGGCCGGCCTTGAGGCGGATCGCCTCGATGCGGGCCTTGAGATCCGTCGCGGCGTCGAGCGTCTCGCGATCCTCGTAACCGGTCGCGCCGACATCGGCCGCCTTGAACACGACGCAGGGCATGCCGTTGTCGATCAGGGTGCAGGCGACGCC
>JBDTXU010000012.1:0-8769 GCA_040006055.1 Sphingomonas bacterium
CGGATGGCGCCGCCCATCAGATCGCGCGCCGCTACGCAACCATATGGCGCGCCCAAGCATTGGTCTTTGGTGCGGGTGAACGGGAGAGAGTTATGCGTAGCTTGATGATTGGCCTTCTGGCCGCGACGACCCTTGTCGGTGGCTGTGCCACCTATGGAGACGACTCACGATACGCCAGCTACAGCCAGTATGATTACGACCACCCAGACCCTCGATATAATGGCTATTATGCCGACCGGTATTACCGCCATGACGAACGGCGCTATCAGGAGCGTCGCCTGGCCGCGGAAGAACGGGTCTATCGCGGTCGGGACGGGCGCTATTACTGCCGCCGCTCCGACGGAACGACCGGCCTGGTGGTCGGCGCTGCGGTTGGCGGCTTGTTCGGCAACCTGATCGCGCCGGGCGGCTCGAAGGTGCTCGGCACCCTGCTTGGCGCCGGAGCTGGCGCGGTCGCCGGCAATGCGATTGATAAGGACGGCGACGTTCGCTGCCGCTGATGTGAGACGGGCGCGGCGGCCGGTGTCGCCGCGTCCGCGCTCCGCGTGAGCGGCGCAATCGCGGACTCTCGGAAATGACAGGTGACCGGCCTTCGCATCTTTTCCTACGCGCCCCCGTAGCTGATCACGATGGTGTGGCGATGTGGAGGACGGGATGCATTCATTCGGGCGCGCCTCGTTCGCAGGGGTTTTTGCATCGTCGCTGATGCCGGTCCGCTCCATCGCGCTCGCAGGCATCTGAGCCATGCCGCCCGTCCCAACGCTCGAGATCGTCCAGAATTGCTACGTCGTCCGCAATCTCGAACTGGCCTGCGCGCAGATGCACCGGGCCTATGGTCTTGGCCCCTTTGTCGGCGGTGGCGTCGCGCAGCTCGACGATCATGTCTATCGCGGCATGCCCGCCGAGCCGATCCGGCTGCGCGGCGTTTTCGTCCAGTCCGGCAATCTCAATATCGAGCTGATCGAACTGGTGTCGACGACGCCAAGCGCCTTTCACGACATGTTCCCGGACGGGCAGGAGGGGCTTCACCACGTCGCGACCTTCAGCCCGGATTATGATCGGGATCAGCAGCGGCTGGTCGCCATGGGCTTTCCCGTGGCGAGCGAGTTCACGACCGTGTTCGGGGCAAGGATCTGCTATCTCGATGCCCGCGCCTCATTTGGTCACATGATCGAGATGTACCCGGAAAACGCGATCATCCGGGGGATGTATGCGCAGACAGTCCGCGAACGCGATGACTGGACGGGCTCGCCGCTGATCGTGCCATGGGAATGAGCGCGCCGGCCTCGGAGGGTCCTGCCCCCGCTACCGAAGGAGCCCGATCATGAGCAGGCTGATTTCCCTCGCCTCGGGGGTCCTGCCGGAATTCTCCGCGACGCAGGTTGCGAACGCGGCGGTCCAGGGTGGGTGGCCGGCGGTCGGCCTCTGGGTGGCGCCGCCAAATTGGTCCGCCCGCACCACGAGCGAGGTACGGCGGATCGTGGAAGAGGGCGGCATCTCCGTCCTGGATGTCGAAGTCATCTGGCTCCAGCCGGGTGAGGCCGACCCCGATCATCTGCGCATCATGGACATCGGGGCCGAAGTCGGTGCGACAAACGTGCTGGTGGTCAGCTCGGATACCGATGCCGGATCGGCGACGGCCAAGTTCGCGGCTTTGTGCGCGCATGGCGAGGCGCTGGGGCTGCGCGTCGCGCTCGAATTCGGGTATTTCACTGAAGTCAGGTCGCTCCAGCAGGCGATGGCGATCGTCGGCGCGGTGGCCAGCCCGGCCGGGGCGATCTTGATCGACCCGCTCCACCTCGAGCGGACCGGTGGCACCGCGCGCGAGGTTGCCGATATTCCGCGCGACCTGCTTCCCTATGCGCAGTTCTGCGATGCATGGAACCGCGGCCCGGGCGCGGGGCCGGACGATGTCGCGGGCATTGTGGAGGAGGCGATCGACCAGCGCCTGATGTGCGGCGCCGGCTGCCTGCCCCAGATCGAGCTGCTCGCGGCCCTGCCGGCCATGGCGCCCCTGAGCATCGAGATACGGTCCAAACGGCTGCGCGAGACTTTCCCCGATCCCGTCGCACGATCCCGGACGGTGCTCGAGGCGACCCGTGCGTTTCTGGAGCGGGTTCCGGAAACGCGCGCCTGGAGTGACTCAGCTCATTGAGTTCCAGAAGTAAAGTCGGCCGGTCAGGCCGAGCGGATTGCCCGCACTGGCGAGCTCAGGCGTGGTGGGCCGAGGCTGTAGGGCTGCCATGTGGAAATGAGCGTCGGGATAGTGGCCGGCGCCGTGGCCCGACCGAACAGATAGCCCTGGCCGAACCCGCAGCCATGGTTCAGCAGATAGCGTGCCTGGGCTTGGGTCTCGATGCCTTCAGCCACGATATCCATGCCGAGGCTGGCGCCGAGATTGATGACCGCATTGACGATCGCCGCGTCGCCGGTCGCATTTTCGAGATCGCAGACGAAGCTGCGGTCGATCTTGATCGTGTTGACCGGATAATGCTTCAAATGACTGAGCGAGGCGTAGCCGGTCCCGAAATCGTCGAGCGCAATCTTGACCCCGTTGGCGCTCAACAGGCGCAGCGCGCGATCGACATGATCGGCGCCGCCGCCCAGAAAGACGGTCTCGGTCACCTCGAGTTCGAGCAACGTGGCCGGTACGTTCGCCCCGTCGAGCCGTTCGAGAATCCGTTCGGCGAGGTCGTCATGCCTGAACTCGGCCGAAGCCGCGTTGATCGCGATCGTGCCGAATTCCACGCCGTCGTCCAGCCATTGGCGCATCAGCGTGATGGTCTGATCGAACATCCGGTCGCTGAGCGCCAGCGCCAGATCGAGATTGTCGAACGCTGCCGATATTTCGCCCGGCAGCTGAAGGCCCCGGTGTGGATGCTGCCATCGCAACAGCGCCTCGAACCCGACAAGCCGGCCGGTGCTGAGTTCCACCTTGGGCTGGAAGAAGGGCGTGACCTGCTCGTCATCGATTGCCGCGCGCGCCATGTTGAGCATTGATGTACGGCGCTTGAGGTCAGCGCGCATTTCGGGCCTGAACATCACCAGGCCGCCGCGTGCATTCGCCTTTGCCGAATACAGCGCCATGTCTGCCGCCTTGAGCAACTCCGAGCCATTCGACCCGTCTTCCGGAAACAGGCTGCCGCCTGAGGTGGCGCGACAATCGAGAATGCGCGCCTCATGGACAAAGGCTTCTCCAAGCAGCGGACCAAGCAGGGTGCTCGCCCGCGCCATTTCCCGCTCGGCTGCGGGGCCGGAGAACAGGAGCGCGAATTCGTCGCCCCCAAGCCGCGCGGTGAAGCCATGCTGCCCCGCAATCGTCTGCAGGCGACCCGAGATCGTGCGCAGCAAGGCGTCGCCCGCGTCATGACCAAAACAGTCGTTGGTCTGTTTGAGATGATCGACGTCCACCAGCATCAGGCCGATCGTGCCGGTAGGTGGGATCGCGTGCCGCATCGCCTCATCCAGGGCATCTTGGAACGCCGCGCGATTGGGGAGGCGGGTGAGTGCATCGTGGCGCGCCGCCCAGTGAATGCGATCATCGGCGGTGCGCGCGTCCGTGATGTCGCGGACCGCGACAAGGACGCGGCTAGGCTGGCCGGAAGCGCCGTTCGTCCGCCACCCATTGGCGCAGACCCATCGCAGCTCGCCGTCGTCAGCGCGCAGGATGCGGAAGATCATTTCGAAACGCTGGTCGCCGCCCGGCATCGCGGCCGCCTCGGCAATCATGCGCACCCGCTGGCGATCGTCGGGATGCACAAGCGCCATCGCCACCTCCGCCGACGCCTCGGCATCCAGCGGCAGGCCGATAATCGCGCGAAGCTCGCCGGACCATTCGCGCGTGCCCCGTTCCAGATCAAAGTCCCAGATGCCCAGCCGTGCCGCCTGAGCCGCGAGCCGGAAACGCTCCTCGCTCTGGCGCAGCGCGTCCTGGCTGCGATGATGATCGTCGATATCCTCCAGCGTGCCGTACCAGCGAACCACCGTGCCGGCATCGTCGAGCCGGGGCGATGCGCGCGCGCGCATCCACCGGTAGTTCTGGTCGCCCCGGCGCAGGCGATATACAATGTCGATCGGTTCGCCGCTTTGCAGCGCCTGCTGCCAGCTATCGAGCGCCTGGCCGGCATCGTCCGGATGAACCGCCTCAAGCCAGCCAAAGCCCAGCGCCTGCTCGATATCCGTGCCCGTAAGATCGGTCCAGTTCGGCCCCACTTCCTGAATGCTGCCATCGGGCGTGGCCGTCCATGGCACCTGGGGGTTCAGCTCAACGGAATAGCGGTAATGCTCCTCGCTCTCGCGAAGCGCTGCCTCGTTTTTGCGCCGCTCGGCGATATCGCGCGAGACGCCGACCACCCCGACGATTTCGCCCCCTTTTCGCCAGGGAACCTTGATCGTCTCGAACGAGCGCAGCTGGCCTTCGAACACAACGAGATCTTCGAGCGCCAGCGCCGCGCCGCTGCGCATGACCTGCGCATCGGCCTCGGCATAAGCGCGGCTGAGCTCGGGCGCGACTTCGCTGTCGAAGTCGCAGCCTTCGCGCATCGCCTTGTTCACAAGGACGAAGTTGCCGCTCCGGTCCTTTACGAAGATCAGATCCGACACGCTGTCGATGACGGTCTGCAAGAGATCCGTGCTTTCGCGCAGCTCGGTCTCAGCCTGGCGCCGCGCGGCGATGTCCTGGGAGACCGTGATTCTCGAGCACGGGACCCCCTGTTCGTCGCACACGAACGAGACATGCACCGCGCACCACAGCGACGAACCATCCGGCCGCAGATAGCGTTTCTCGATCTGGAAGGGCGTGCCATGGGCGACATGCTCGGCGTACAGGGCCGCATTGCGCGCAATGTCATCCGGGTGGGTGAACGCCTCTATGGGCAGTCCGTCGATCTCTTCGGCGGTGCGCCCGAGCAGCTCGCAATAGCGGTCGTTCACGGTCAGGAGGCGCCCCTCGAGGTCGCGGTGGAGGATACCAACCATCGCCTGGTTGACCACTGTGCGCAGCTGCGCGCTGTTCTCCCGCAGCGCGCGCTCGGCGGTGACCCGGTCGTGAACATCCTCGGTCGTGCCATACCAGCGCAACAGTTCGCCGGCAGGGCCAAGGCGCGCGCGGGCGCGGGCCCTGACCCAGCGCGATTCTCCGGTCGCGGAGCGCAGGCGAAAGCTCACATCGATCGGCGTCCCCTGGCGCAACGCCGTGGCGAAGGCCCTGAGCGCGGCAGTGCTGTCCTCCGGATGGACATAGCCGCGCCAGCCGTCTCCGAGCGCCTCATGACGCGGGCCCCCGGTCAAATCCTGCCACCTGTCGTTGAGATCGATCAGATTGCCCTGCGCGTCAGCGGTCCAGCGAACCAGAGGATCGAGCTCCATGGCGGAGCGGTGGTGCTTGAGGCTTTCCAGCAGTGCCTCCTGGAGCTTGATCCGAGACGGTATCCGCTCCTGCAGAATCCCGAAGGTGCGTTCCTGCTCGGGAGACAGAGTGCTCAGTTTGCCGGCGTCGCCACGACATCCAAGCGCGCCGCGAATCCCTCCATCAGAGTCGGCGAGCGGAGTCGCGATCCAGAACGCGTCGCCGGAGCCATATGCCTTGCGCTCCTTTGCATTTGACTGACGGCTCACACGAGCGGAGGACCGCAGGCAATCCGCGGACAGAATCTCGGCAAGGGAAATGTCCGCCTCGGAAAGCCCGTGGCTTGCCACGACCCGGCATTGACCGTCTATCTCGAGGCAGATGAAGGTTGAGGGCGCGCCGAGAGCGAGCGCGGCCAGTTCCGCAATCCCGTCCAATGCTTCACGGGCTCCGGGCAAAAGCGCCGAAACGCCATCGCTGGAAGGACCGTCGGAAGAAGGGAAAATGTGCCGGGCGTCCGTGGGCCGAGCTGCCGACTGCTCGCCGGCTATCTGGTCGTCAACGGTCGTTGTTGGTTTGAACTGACCCATTAATACCCCGGCGCATGCTACAGCGCACGTTAGATGGAGCAGCCTAAGGGCTAAGGGTTACCAAGCGTTTACTTTTTCCGGATGGGTCAGCCCAGTAAAACTACAGTGGCCCCCTCCAGCACATAACGCGCGTGATAAAAGTCGCGCAGCCGGGCGATGTGGTCGCCCAACCAATCGATTGCGATCACATGAGTCGGCGGGCCGGCGGGGTCGGCCGGATCGGTGACGATCGCGGCAAGGCGACCGTCGATAAGGCCTGCCGAGAGGTGCCAGGCGCTCATCTCGCCATAGCGGCTGAAATAGGTCTCGAACGATGCACGGCCGCCCTGTGCCCGCGCGACCAGGTCGAAGCGCACATCGTCCGCCACCATGCCGCGAATGGCATCGAAATCGCGCGCGTTGAAGCGATCGACATAAAGGCGCAGGCGATCGAGATCGGCGGTGTCGAGCGGCGGGGCGCCGGAGGGCTCCTCAGCGAACAGACGCAGCCGGCTCCGCCCGCGATGCAGCGCCGCCTTGGTCGCTGCGAGCGTCATATCCAGGATGCCGGCGGCTTCCTCGTTCGAATAGCCGAGCACGTCCTTCAGGATCACGGTGCCGCGCTGCGACGGCGGCAGCTGCATGAATATTGACAGCGCCGCCCGCGCCGCCACGCGGCTTGCGGCCACATCGTCGCCAGAGACGAGATCGTCTTCTTCCACCATGCGGGCGGTCCTCCGGGCACGGGCGCGCAGGAAATCGATCGCGGCGTTGTGCGCGATGCGGAACAGCCAGCCATCGGCGTTTGCGTCGGGCGGCGCATGATCGAGCGCGGCGACGGCGCGCGCGATCGCCTCCTGCACCACATCCTCGCCATCGAGCGCCGACCCGACCATTCGCGCGGCATAGCGGTGCACGGCCGGCCGCAGTGCCACCAGCTGCGCCTCGAGCGCCTTTCGCCGATCCTGATCCATGCTGCCCGTCGTCCTTCTCGCGCTCGTCACGGGTTATAGACGATGGCGCGATCGAAAAGGATTCGCGGCGCGCCCGCGAATCCTTTTGCCCGCCCGCACCGTCCTGATGAGCGAAGGGGCGGCATCGGCCCGCCCCGTTCAGGAGGCAAAGCCCATGAAACTATACGCCCTTCCCGGATCGCCCACCTCGCGCAAGCTGTTGGCGCTGATCCATCATCTCGATCTGCCGGTGGAGATCGTCGCGATGAGCGTCGAACAGCTTCAGTCGGACGATTATGCCGCGATCAACCCGAACCGGTTCGCGCCGACTCTGGTCGATGGCGATTTCACGCTGTGGGAATCGAACGCGATTGGCGTCTATCTCGCACATGACACCGTGATGTTCCCGACCGGCCTGAGGCCGCGGGCCGATGCGCTGCGCTGGCTCTATTGGGAAGCCGTGCAATATAACGAGGCGCTGAGCACGATCTTCTTCGAAACCATGGTGCGACCGCAATTCGGCTGGGGCGAGCCCAATCAGGCCCTGGTCGATAACGGCCTCGTGCAGGCGCGCCGCTATCTCCCGGTGCTCGACGCGCATCTGGCCGATAAGCCGTTCATGCTCGGGGATCGGCTGAGCTACATCGATTTCGCGGTGGCTGCGGCTGAGCCCTATCGCGACCGCATCCCGGTCGACTTCGACCAGTTTCCGCATGTGCAGCGCTTCTATGACGGCATCGCGCGGCTCCCGGCGTGGCAGAAAGCTCTCGGCAAGGCGCCGGTCGCGGTTGCCGCCTGAGCCGGCGTCGAGGCCGCCTTTCTTCAGCCCCTTCCCATCAGGGAAGGGGCTGATCCCCGGCTAGATCCGGCCGAGCAATACTAGAATGATGATGATCACCACGATAAGCCCAAGCCCGCCGGACGGCGCATAGCCCCAGTTGCGGCTGTGTCCCCAGGTCGGCAACGCCCCGACAAGGGCGAGAATCAGGATGATGATCAGGATCGTGCCAAGCATCTTAAGTTTCCTCACAATGTTATGAATACTCAACAAGCTCCGCGCTTTGAGGTTCCGGCCCGTTTTCCTCGCGGGCGTTGCGCGCCTGTCGACGATCCAAGCGGATGAGAATCTGGTCATGTGAAAGAGCGAAGCGGCCGCTTCTGACGGTCCGCGATGTCGCTGTGCCCGATTTCAGGCACGGGTTGAATCGCGGGGGCGGGCTCGGGGCGGAAATGTTGGAAGTGTGACATAATTCGGCGCGGATTTCGGCGCTCGAAAGAGGGCTCCACGAGGGGAAATGGCCGGAAAACGACGCGCCCGTGTTGGAGAGTTTTGTCATGCCCTATCGGGGGCTATCGCAGCCAGAGGATGACGCGAGGCAGGTGAGTACAGCAATCAGCGTCTCCGCGTCTGTTGGGAATGTCATGAGGGGCACTGACATTCCCTATCTGTACAGAACATTGTACAAATGCGCGCAAGCCCGTTGGCTACGGTCAGCGTCACCATGAAGGCGCGGGCACTCGCCCGGCCGCCCCATTCATTTGGTCCGGGACGGCACCAAATCCCGCGCGGCGCGTTCAGGGGGATCGCTAAGACGATATTGGAATACAGGAGAGACTTCCATGAAGATCAAGATTTTGTGCGGCGCGGCCGTCGTCGCGCTGCTGAGTTGCGCGCCTGTGTCGGCGCAGCGCGCGCAGGATTGGCGTGCTGATAGCAGCGCCAACTGGAACCGTGACGATTTCTGGCGCGGCGCGCCCGACGCGCCACTCCGGCGGATCGATTTCCTGCAGCAGCGCATCGACCGCGGAATTGCCGATCGCTCGCTCGATCGGCGCGAGGCGCGCCGCGTGCAATATCAGCTCAACAGCATCCGCCAGGACGCATCGCGCCGGCGGATGA
>JBDTXU010000013.1:0-3946 GCA_040006055.1 Sphingomonas bacterium
CCATCCGCTTGAGCAGCCCGGTCGCCATCGAGCGGGTCGGATCATAGGCGCTGTCCGGCACAAGCAATTCGTCGCCCGGCGAGAGCACAGACAATAGGGCAGCAGCGATCGCCGCTACGCCCGATGGGTAAATGAAGGTCGCCTCGGCACCCGGTTCGAGTTCGGTCAACGCATCGGCGAGTGACCACTGCGTCGGCGTTCCGCGCCGGCCGTAGAATAGCCGATGATGGGTATCGCGCCCGCCGGCTTCGCGCAGTTCGGCGACTGAATCATAAAGAATCGTCGAGGCTCGCCACACCGGCGGGTTGACGATCCCCTGAGTCCATTCCGCGCGCCGCCCGGCCGAGACGACGCGTGTGGCGTCGCCCTTGGGATGGTTGCGGTCTTCGCTCACGCCGGCCCCATCGCCTTGGGCGTCGAACGATCGGCGCCCCATTCGGACCAGCTGCCGTCATACACCGCTGCCTCGTTGCCGAGCAGATGCGCGCCAAAAGCTAGGACTGACGCAGTGATGCCCGAGCCGCAGGTGGTGACGAGCGGCTTGGCTAGATCGATCCCGGCGCTCTCGAATTCGGCCTTGAGTGCGTCGCCCTGTTTCCAGGTCCCATCAGCGTTGAACAGCCGGCCATAAGGCAGGTTCTTCGAGCCGGGAATATGGCCGGCGTGAGTCGCCGGGCGAGGATCGGGCTCCTCGCCGGTGAAGCGCGCGGCGGACCGGGCGTCGAGCACCTGCTCGGCGCCGCTGTCGACATTGGCCTTCATCTGATCGATGTTGCGAGCGCCCTTGTCGTCTGCCCAGACGGTGAAGTGGCGGTGGCGCAGCGTTTCCTTGCCACTTGCGGTCTCGCGGCCCTCGGCCCGCCATTTGGCGAGGCCGCCATCGAGGATCGCGACGTCATGCGCGCCGAAGGTCCTGAGCATCCACCAGGCACGGGCGGCGGTATGAAAGGGCGAGCTGTCGTAAAGGACGATCCGGCTGCCATCGCCAAGCCCGAGCGATTGCATGCGGCTGGCGAATTTCTCGGGCGAGGGCAGCATCGACGGGAGATCGGTACTGGTATCGGCCAGCTCGGCCAGATCCATGAACACAGCGCCGGGGATATGCGCCGCCTCGTAATCGGCGGCCGGGTCGCCCGCCGGAGCACCGGGAAGGCTCGACATATAGGTCGCATCGACGATCCTCAGATCGTTCGCGCCAAGTTCACCTGCGAGCCATTCCGTCGTTACCAGCGAGTCCATGACATGCTCCTTGTCTGTTGGTGCTTCCCTAACCACCGGCGGCGGCGGCGTCGAGACGATCCCTTGCGACGGATAACTGATCGTGCTACTGTGAGAATGTGAAAAATGTCACAGTATCACTTGATGATGTTACGTACCGGCAGGCGCGGCGCAGGGCTGCGCAGGCCGATCGGTCGCTGTCGTCCGTCGTCCGCGAGATGCTCCAGAATTATGGGGCCGAGGAGAGCGAATTTGATCGCCTCGCACGCGAAGAAAAGGAGATTCGCGATCGCATCACCAAATTCGATGGTGGTGATCGGCTGTCGCGGGATGCGCTTTACGACCGCACATCGAAATGACGGTGTTTCTGGACACCAATATCTTGCTCTATTCCATCACCACCAATCCGGCCGAAATCCATAAACGTGACGTCGCCCGGGCGCTGATCGACGATGGCGAGTGCGTCCTGTCGGTTCAGGTGCTGAATGAATTCTTTTATCAGGCGACACGTGCCAGCCGCGCAGATCGGCTTGCGCCCGAGGACGCGATTGCGTTGGTTGCACGGTGGCGTCGGTTTCCGGTGCAGCCAAATGATCTCATCATATTCGATTCGACCTGGGAGATTCATCAGCGGACGAAATATAGCTGGTGGGACTCAGCGATCGTCGCCGCTGCGCGCGCGATGGGCTGTGAGAAATTGGCAACTGAAGATCTCGATCACGGCCGGGTCATCGACTCGCTCCGCATCGAAAATCCGTTTCTTGTGCAGTAAGTGAAGTGTCGGACTGATTGGATCATCGCCGGGATACGGGTGGATAGACCGTCACCGGTGACGCAGGCCCCACCGCACCCTATATGGCAGTCATGACCCCCAAGCATCTCGGCCAGGCCAGCGCTCTCCCGTCTTCGCCAGACGAAGCGGTGCTCGATTATGTTCCCAATCCGCGCCCCGGGCGGCCCTATCTGGTGCGTTTCACCGCGCCCGAATTCACGTCGCTCTGCCCGGTGACCGCGCAGCCCGATTTCGCCCATCTCGTGATCGACTATGCACCCGGCGACTCGATCGTCGAATCCAAGTCGCTGAAGCTGTTCCTGGGCAGCTTTCGCAATCATCAGGCCTTCCACGAGGATTGCACCGTCGGCATCGGCGAGCGGCTGACGGCGGAGATGAAACCGATCTGGCTGCGGATCGGCGGATATTGGTATCCGCGCGGTGGGATTCCCATCGACATATTCTGGCAATCGGGGCCGCCGCCCGAGGGGATGTGGCTGCCAGCACAGGATGTACCGGGCTATCGCGGCCGGGGCTGAGTTCCTCCACTCGGCCCGAAGTTGATCGAGATCAGCGCGAATCATTTGTTGCATTGCAACATTGGTGCAACCATATTGAAACTTGGCCGTTCGTGGGAGGCAGATGAGGGGCTCCCAGCCCTGTTTCACATGAGGTTGTTCGCGATGGTGCTGTCGGCAGATGCTGTAACCCCGATCGATCACGTGGCGTTGATCGGCAATTTCCTGCCGAGAAAATGCGGCCTTGCAACATACACTACTGACACGTTTACCGCGTTGAAGGGCCGATTCCCGGGCCTGAAGATCGATGTCTATGCGATGGACGATCATCCGGGCCGCTATGACTATCCCCCCGAGGTGACGCTCAGCATCCCCGATCAGGACCGACTCGCCTATACCGCCGCCGCGCGCGCGATCGAGAGCAGCGGCGCGCAGGCGATCTGGCTCCAGCATGAATATGGCATTTTCGGCGGCCCCGCGGGCGAGCATATCCTCGCGCTTCTCGACCGCATCTCGATCCCGGTGATCGTAACCCTTCACACCATCCTCGAAAAGCCGAGCGCTGACGAGCGTCGGGTGATGGAGGGCCTGCTCCGCCGCGCCGCCAAGGTAGTGGTGATGGCCGAGCGCGGCCGCGAAATTCTGGAGCGCGTCTATGGCGCCAGTTCGCGGATGATCGTGATGATCCCGCATGGTGTGCCCGATCGCGATTTTATCAACCCCGATACGCTCAAGCCGCGTTTCGGCTGGGAGGGCCGCAAGACAGTCCTCACCTTTGGCCTGCTCGCGCCCAACAAGGGTATCGAGACGATGATCAATGCGCTGCCCGAGATCGTGGCGGCGCATCCGGACGTGCTGTACGCGGTGCTTGGCGCCACGCACCCCAATCTGGTCGCGCATGAGGGCGAAGCGTATCGCGACGGGCTGAAGGCGTTGGCCGTTGAGCGCGGCGTCTCGGACCATGTCGAGTTCATCGACGCGTTTCTCGAGCATGACGAGCTGATCGATTATCTGCAGGCGGCGGACATCTACGCGACGCCATATATCAACCCGGCGCAGATCACCTCGGGTACGCTGTCCTATGCGGTCGGCGTCGGCAAGGCAGTGGTCTCCACGCCCTATGTCCATGCCACCGAGATTCTCGGCGATGGCCACGGCGTGCTGGTCGATTTCGGCGACAGCACCGCGTTCGCCCGCGAGATCAACGCGTTGCTCGGCAGCGACCGCAACCGGACAAAGCTGTCGGAGCGCGCCTATGCGCGCGGCCGGACGATGATCTGGCCGCGGCTCGCCGAGGTTGCGATGCGCGAAATCGTCGAAATGGTCAGCGCCAAGCCACGCCGGCTGCTCGGCAGCAGCCTGTCCTTCGCGCCGCTGACCCCGGATTTCGCCGCGGTCGAGCGGATGAGCGATTCGACCGGCATGCTCCAGCATTCGA
>JBDTXU010000014.1:0-2757 GCA_040006055.1 Sphingomonas bacterium
TGATCGCCGGCATCGCATCGCATGCCCAGCCGATTCAGCGCGCCGGCCGGCCCGAGGATATCGCCGCCGCTGTCGCCTATCTCGCAAGCGACGATGCGTCGTTCGTCACCGGCACGCACATCACTGTCGATGGCGGCATGACGATCGGCCCGCGCCACAGCTGGGACGCTGAGATGCCCTCCATGTTCTCGGCGCTGCAAGCCTTTGCTTCATGAATGCTTTCGCGACGCCAGCGGCGCGTCGGCTCTCCAACAGCACGATGGCGAGCTACGGCTTCGGTGCGGTTGCTTATGGCGTGAAGGACGCCGGGTTCGGCACCTTCCTGCTGCTGTTCTACAATCAGGTGATGGGGCTCGATCCTCAGGCGGTCGGGCTGGTGATCATGCTCGCGCTGGTCGCCGATGCCTTTATCGACCCTGCGGTCGGCTTCTTCTCGGACCGTACGCGCGGCCGTTGGGGACGGCGGCATCCCTGGATGTATGCCTCCGCGCTGCCGATTGCGGTGGGCTGGATCGCCTTGTGGCACCCGCCTTTACTCTCGAACGCGATGGTGCTGGTCTGGCTGTTCGCCTGCTCGGTGATCGTGCGCAGCGCGGTCTCCTGCTATGAGGTGCCCTCGGTCGCGCTCACGCCCGAGCTCACCTCCGACTTTGACGAGCGAACGCGGATCATGGCGTATCGCTACCTGTTCGGCTGGGCGGGCGGGCTCGCCATGTTATTGTCGGCCTATCTGTACTTTCTTGCCCCGACGCGCGCCTTCCCCAATGGCCTGTTGAACCCGGCGGGTTATTCCGGCTTTGCGCTGCTCGGCGCGGTGTTGATGATGATCGCCATTCTGGTCTCGGCGCTTGGCACGCATGGCGAGATCGAACGCTTGCCGCAGCCGGCGATCGAACGTCAGACGCTGCGCCAGAATTTCCGCCAGCTCTGGGCAACCGTCCAGAACCGCGCCTTTGTCATTCTGATGATCGCCAGCGTCTGTGCCTATACCAACCAGGGTATCAGCTATGCGATGTCCAATTACCTCTACACCTATGTGTGGGGGTTCAAGGGCATGATCCTGGTCTGGCTGACGGTGGCCCTGTTCGCCGGCGTGATCATGGCGTTCGTTATCGCGCCGCGGGTCGGCAAGAGGGGCAACAAGCATTTCGCCGCGGCGTGGTTCGCGATCGGCGGCGTGGCGCTGAATACGGCGCCCTATTGGCTGCGTCTGCTCGGCCTGTTTCCCCATGTGGGCGATCCCGTGCTGGTGCCGCTTCTGTTTTTCTTCTTCATGGTGGGGACGGGGAGCAACATCTCGGCGTTCATCCTCGGCGCATCGATGATGGCCGATGTCGTCGAGGATTCGGAAGTGAAGACCGGGCGCCGTTCCGAGGGCGTGTTTTTCGCAGGGTCCTTCTTCGTCCAGAAATGCACGTCGGGGATCGGCATATTATCGGCCGGCACTATCCTGGCGATCGCGGGCTTTCCCAAAAAGGCGGTATCCGGGCTTGTACCGGTGGCGACGATCGACCGGCTGACGATCATTTACAGTCTGGTCTATCTGGCGATTGCGATCGCCGCTGCGCTGATGTTCAGGCGTTTCCCGTTCGGGCGGGCCGAGCACGAGGCAAGGCTGGCGAAGCTCGCCGGTGCGGCGACTGTCGACGCAGTGCCGCGAGAACCCTGATTGACGGGATGATTCGGCGAAATTCGGGCCCGGCGCCGCGATAGACAGGCGATACGGGCCGCCGTTGGGGGCAGTCATCGCCTCGTCAACACGGTTCGTCGGAAATGGTTCCATTCGCCGCTGCACTGGGGTTTCCACCCATGGCGGGACCTGCTTTGACAGGCTCAACGATTAGCGGGACCTGAGGGGGTCACATGAATTTTCGAGCGTTTGCAGCGCGTTTTGCGCTGGTGGTTTCGTGCAGCCTGATGGCAGCGACCCCGGCGATGGCGCAATTCTGGCAGTGCGCTCCCTATGCCCGCGAAATTTCCGGTATCAACATTCATGGCAACGCCAATACCTGGTGGGTCCAGGCGGCAGGCCATTACGCCCGTGGCCATGCCCCCAAGGCCGGCGCGGTGCTCGCCTTCGCATCGGTCGGCCGGATGAAGCTCGGCCATGTCGCGATGGTCAGCGAAGTGATCAGCGACCGCGAGGTTCTCCTCACCCACGCCAATTGGTCGCGCCGCGGCGGGATCGAGCATAATGTGCGTGCGGTCGATGTGTCCGAGGCGGGCGACTGGAGCCTGGTGAAGGTCTGGTACGGTCCGCAGGGCGGTCTCGGCACCACCTCCTATCCGACCAAGGGCTTCATCTATTCGGACCGCGCGCAGGACAATGGTTCGGATGCGACTGATAGCGACGACAACCAGGCGCCGCTGCCGACGCTGACGATGGCCTCGGTCGATATGGACGGCGATATCCAGTTCTGATTGTCGTCACCCCGGACTCGTTCCGGGGCCCACTGAGTCGCACATCAGGTAGCTGAGATCTCGCGGAACCGTGGATGCCGGAACACGTCCGGCATGACGAATGTGGGTCAGGCTTTCCCAGCCGCGAACGTCCCAGGTTTGAAACTCAGGGCCAGACCATTCATGCAATAGCGCTTGCCGGTGGGCTTCGGGCCGTCGTCGAAGACATGGCCGAGATGCCCGCCGCAACGGCGGCAATGCACCTCTATGCGCGACATGCCGAGCGAGCCGTCGTCGCGGGCGCGCACTGCGTTGGGGAGCGGCGCCCAGAAGCTCGGCCAGCCGGTGCCGCTGTCG
>JBDTXU010000015.1:0-7832 GCA_040006055.1 Sphingomonas bacterium
GCAGTCTATCAGCAGGAATGGAAGAAATTCCAATTCTCCTTCCTCGGCCAGAACAGCTTCACGGAAATCCATAACGGCCCGGATGCGCGCATCCGCGGTGTGGAAATGGACGCGAACCTCAATCTCGGTCACCTCGTCCTGACGGCTGCGGGTTCCTATACCGACGCGAAAACGAAGAAGAATCTTTGCGCGATCGATGATCCGACCTACACTTGCACCGGGGCGGGCAACAGCATCTCGGCACCAGCCGGAACGCGCTTGCCGATCACGCCGCGTTTCAAGGGGAACGCCACCGCGCGCTACACTTTCAATCTCGGCGACATGAAGCCCTATCTCCAGGCCGTCGTCGCCCATCAGAGTTCGGCGTCGTCCGATGTCCGGGTCGTCCAGGCGGGCGCTCTGGGCAGCATTGGGGCGTATACGACAGCCGATTTCTCGGGCGGTATCGAGTTCGGTAAATACACCTTCGAACTTTATGTCGCGAACGCCTTTGACGAGCGCGCGCAGCTCTCGCGCTTCGAGGAATGCGGGGCCTGCTCGCAACGACCTTATATCGTGTCCAATACGCCACGCACGATTGGCGCGCGGGTCGGCGCCAAGTTCTGATTTTTTGGGCGGCGGGCTTCGGCCCGCCGCCTTTTCCCTGGTCATTGATTCAACCGAACCGGTGTAGCGCGTATATCGCGTTGATACCGGTGTCATTCACTGCCATAGTCGTGCCGGGAAGGGCGAGGATAATCGCTTGCCGTCAGGAGAGCCGCGCGTGAATCAGGCCTTTCGCACATCCTTGAAGGTTGCCTTGAGCGTGTCGGTAGCGCTCGGCGCGATCACGCCTGCCTGTGCTGCGCCTGACCCGGCGGGCCTGCTGTTCCGAGCCTCCGCGGACAAAAGCCTCACCGCCGAGACCGCCGGTGGCGACGTCGTGCCCAATTTCCAGAGCGATGTCGCCATCGTGCCGACCGGCAAATCCGGCGGCGCGATCCAGTGGCAGGATGGCGGCTATGTCGCCTGGCGCGCGCCCGGCAATATCTATGCGCAGCGCGGCACGCTCTCCTTCTTCTGGCGGCCACGCACCCCCGTTGGGGAGGCGCCGTTCGTGCTGTTCCGGGTCGGCTTTGCCGATCATTCGAGCTGGGACATGGCGTTCCTCCGGATCGACTGGAACGGCCACGGCTTCGACGCCTTCGTCACTGATGCGAACCTCGCGCGAAGCCGGGTATCGTTCCGGATCGACCAGATCCCCGCCGCCGACCAGTGGAAGCATATCGCCTTCGCCTGGGACGAGGCGGTCGGTGTCCGGCTGTTCGTCGATGGCAAGGAAGTCGCCCGCAAGGACGGAAAGGCTGACCTCGATGCCGGGCTCGACCAGTTCGGCCTCGCCGGCCGCATCATTTCGCCGCATCAGGTGCAGAGCCGCTATAACTTCATGCGCGGCAGCGATGTCGACGAGATCCGCGTCTATGATCAGATGCTCGAAGGAACGAACGTCGCTGCGCTGGCGGACAATCGTGAGCCGACGCCCGCGCACGCACAAGCTGAGCCCGCCCGCCGCGCCGAATGGCTACACCGCTTCGGCTGGGACGCCGCGTCACCGCCAGTGTTGGCGAGCGACTCAACCCGCATCCGCAAGATCGAGTTCGGCGACGCGAAAGACATGAAGGAATGGATGTGGAAAGGCGTGGACGGCATCGCCGAGACGACCTGGCCCGGCGTCTATAATCGCTCGCGCCTGCCCGGCCGCGACGATTATTTCCAGCTGCCCGACTGGAACACCTATGTCGAAGGCGGCAAGAATTACGACCTGACGGTGCCGGCGGGCGAGCGCTTCAACCGCATCGAGATCCGCGGCGCGGCCTATGGCACGCTGAGCTATTCGGGCGACGGCGCGACCTACAGCGCGCTCGCGAAGCGCCCATCCGGCGAAGTGCGCAGCCTCCACAGCTTCGTCGAGAAGACCGGCGGCAGGCTGCGCTTTGCCAATGTGGCGCAGGAGACGCCGATCCAGGAAATCTGGGCGTATGACGTGACCGGGGGCGCTGAACCCGAAGCCTCATTCAAGCTGAACTACACCGTGCAGTCGAATGCGGCACCCACCTATGCCGCGCTAGCCTCGCTCAACACCTATATTGCCGGCCGTTATCCAGCCGATGAGCGTACCACCGTCGCCGCATTGCCGGCCGGGGCATCCGCCGGTCGTGCTGCAGCCGGGGCGGGAAATGCTGCAGCTGCAACCGCAGCAATCCGCAGCGAGGGTGCCGCGCCGATCGTCCATATCCTGATCCCCTCAGGCTTTGGCGACGCGCTGCCCGGCAAGCCGCTGGCGCGTGCCTGGAATTATGGCTGGGAGAATGTCCATGACGGGCTCGACGGTATCGCGCTCGACATTCCGGCCCTGAAGGCGACGCCCGGCAAGGACGGGCTGATCCCGCTTAATATCCGCATCAAGGACCCGATCTGGCCAGGCCGGGACATGATCGACGTGTCAGTCTCGGTGCGCCCGGGCGAGAAGTACACGCTCTGGCTCGATCTGCGCGACCGCATCCTGACGGCTGACAGCCTGCTCCTGACTGTCGCCTCGGCATCGCCTGATTTCGGCGCCAATTCGCTCGACGGGATGAACATCCGTCTCGTCTTCAAGGACCGCGCCGCTGCGCTTCCCGAGCATATCGCCGACCGCTTCAACCAGGTGAAGGACAATTGGGGCTTCCTCGTCGAGGAACATACCGCCTCGAAGCGCGAAGGTCTGTTCCGCCGCCTCTATGGCGACATCACTGACCTGTTCCGCGTCGATCCCGACAATCTCGAAGCGCGGCGCTATTGGGCCGATATCAGCTATGGCGCGACCGGCTTCCCGCCCTTCACCCACCCGACGCCACCGGCTGGCGTGCCGCTCTGGGCGTTCCGCCAGCTCGAGGATCTGAAGCTCGTCAGGCAGTTCGTCGACTGGTGGATCGACAAGCGCCAGGTGCCCTATGGCGATTTCGGCGGCGGCATCTCGGACGATGTCGATCTGACGCAGCAATGGCCGGGCCTCGCGCTTATGGGGGTCGAGCCTGACAAGGTGAACGCCTCGCTCCGCGTGCTGTCCGACGCGGTCTATGCCAACGGCATGCGCACCAACGGGCTGGGCACGATCGCCACTGACGAGCTCCACGCCTATGAGGAGGGGCTCAACAGCGATGCCGCACGGCTCTACCTCAACTGGGGCGAGCCCAAATCGATCGAGCGGCTGATGGCGACCACCAAGGCGCTGACCGGCGTGATCCAGCCCAATCCCGCCGGGCACATGCACTTCGTCTCCAACTGGTATGGCGGCCGCAAGATCTACCGCGAGGGTGCATGGGAGTGGCAGAAGCCGTACAGCTTCACCGTAATGCACGGGCCGATCCTGATGGGCCTCTACAACGCCAACCCCACCGCGCGGGGGCTCGTGACCGGCGTCATCGATGGCTGGATGGCGCATGGCAAACAGGATGCGCAAGGGAACTGGAGCTACCCGAACGAAATCAACTGGCGCACCGATGCCGAGCGCGTCGGCGATGGCGGCGGCGTCTCGACACCGCTGCAATCGGCCTGGGCCGCCTGGCGCTTTACCGGCGACGAGAAATACCTGCGGCCGGTGTTCGGGCGGACGGCGAAGAGCGGTCCCGGTTCGCTTGCTGATCTCAACGAGAATGTCGTCGATGTGCTCGGCCATGCGAAAGACTGGGGCAAGAAGTTGATCGACAAGGCCGATGATGGCGGCGCGTTCGAGCGCTACGCCGCCTGGAGCCAGACCGGCGACACCAAATGGCTGGAGGCGCTTCATGCGGACGCGATCGCCGACAAAAGCGAGCACATGTACATGTACACCGAAGGCCATTGGTGGTCGGATCGGGTCGACCAGCCCAATGAGGTCCTCCAGCGCGAGCGCCTTGGCGGCATCGCGCTGCGGCGGAACCAGACCTGGCCCGGCAACGCGGTGAGCTGGCGCTTCGCTGAGGCCGGCGGTGCCGAGCAAGTCGCGATCCTGGTGCCGGGTGCGACGACCGATCACTTCAAGGTAATCGCCTGGAATCTCGATGATCGGGCGCAGCATGCCGATATGTCGGCCTGGAATGTCACGGCCGGGCGCTGGAAGATGAAAGGGCCGGGCGGTGAGCGGGAGCTCGATCTCGAGCGTAGCGCATCGGTGCCGGTGGATTTCGCGCCAGGTGCTACGAGCCTTGAGTTCACATTGGTCAAGGCCGGCGTGCCGACGGACCAGCGCGCCGATCTCGGCATCGGCGCTGACGACCTGGTTGTGAAGGGACGGTCCGTTACCGTCACGGTCCACAGCCTCGGCGCGCTCGATGCCGCCGGTGGCACGGTGACGCTGGAGGACAGCGCGGGGAAGGTGCTTGCCACCGCCGGGGTGCCACCGCTCGCCGCGCCGCGCGACCTGTTGCCCAAGACCGCGCAGGTGCGGTTGACGATGCCGGCTGGTGGCGCTGCGGGCCTGCGCGTCCGCGTCACGGTGACGGGAAAAGCGCCCGAGACGACGATGCTGAACAATGTCGCTTCCTTGCCCCTTTGAGCCGCGCGATATGCCCGGCACGATAACCCGGTGAACCGGCGCGAACTCCTCGCGGTCGGCGCATCCGCGGCGCTGCTGGCGCGGGCGCCCGCCTTCGCGTTGGGGTCGGACGACCGCGCGCTTCGGGCTGCGCTTGATGGGCTCGGCAACGCGTCTCCGGAGGCGAAGCTCGCTCGCCTCAAATCCTTCTCGTCCGCCTCGCTGACGCTGCCATCAGCGCTCGATCTCCTGACGGTGCGATCGGGGCTGGCGATCGACACGCAGCTTGCCCGGGCCTTCGCATTCGGCAGGCTTGGCCGCAGCCCTTATTCAGTCAGCCTGACGAGCGGCGCCTGGCGCGATGCAGGCGCGATGCCCGCGAGGATCGATGCCGATAGTGCAGCGATCTCTGCCGATGCGGCGAGCGGCGTCGTGCTGCCGAGCTTCCTTCTCGGTCGCACGATTGCCGCTATCCGCAATGCCGCCGCGTCGCGTGACGGTGAGGCCAAAGCGGCGATGATGCGCCAGGCGTCGGTGCTCGATGCGCTGGGGTCCAAAAGCAGCGAAAGCCCGGGCGTTGGGCGGTTGCGTGACGGCGAGACCTATTTCGCCCTCATGCTCGAACGCCAGTCTGGTGAGCAGATCGATCCGGCCGCCGCGCATCAGCGCTTCATCGACACTGCGCGCTCGCTCCACACCCGCGCCGACACGGTCCTGCGGCGCCTCGGGCTGACGCGCGGGGCGGTGGGCGAGCGGATCGTGGCGCTCTACCGCCAGGAGAAATGGCTCTATCGTGATGACGATGCCGGGCGCGATCGTGCGGTGGCAGATATGAACCGCTGGCTGGACCGGGCCCGCGTCCGCCTGCCGGCGTCGTTCGGCACCGTTCCCCGCGAATGCCTCGACGTCAGCGCGCGGCGGATGTCGCCCAAGGACGAGGCTGCCCGTCGTCAGGGTTACCGCGTCGTTGCCGGGCCAGACAGGTCAGGCGTCTATTTCGTTGACCTCGCAGATATCCGCCGCCGCCCGAGCTGGAGCCTGGCGAGCGTCGTTCATCACGAGCTGTTGCCGGGCCACATGATCCAGATGCCGATCGAGCAACGCGCTGATCCGCATCCTTTGCGCGTCGAATATGCGTCCGGTTTTGCCGAGGGCTGGGCGGTCTATGCCGAGCAGTTCGCCGCCGAACAGGGCGCCTTCGATGGCGACGATCGCGCCTTGCTCGGCCATCTGCACTGGCTGCTGTTCCGCGTCGCGAGGGCGGCGATCGATGCCGGTATCCACGTCATGGGCTGGTCCGCCGACAAGGCCTTGCAGATGCTGCGGGAGATCCAGGGAGAGCCGGCCTATTTCGCGTCGTTCGACAGCGAGATCGACCGGGTCTGCGTCGAGCCCGGCATCCGCGCCGCCGAGGCGCTCAATTGGCTGGCGCTTGCCGACCATGCCGCCCGGGCGCCGCACCGCATCGCCTTTCACCGCGCGCTGCTCGATCCGGGGCGGCGGCGCCTCGAGCATTTCGATTTCCTCCATCGCAACAAGGTGCCCTCATGACTGAACAGGAATCCAGCAGGATCAGCCGGCGCGATGCGTTCGGCGCCGCTTTCGTCGGCACCGCCGCGGCGCTGATTGGCGCTGGCCCTGCCGCGGCCGAAGCGCCGGCGGAGGCACGTCACCCAACCGATTGGCGGCGCGGCTATGATAACCAGCGTGTCGCCGATCTCGGCGACGGCCGCTTTCTCAACCCGGTGCTCTCCGGCGATCATCCCGACCCCGCCATCCTGAAGGACGGGCCCGATTATTATATGAGCTTCTCCAGCTTCGATTCCTATCCGGGCGTACCGATCTGGCATTCGCGCGATCTGGTGAATTGGCAGCCGCGCACCGCTGCTTTGACGCGGAAAATCGGCTCGGTCTGGGCAGTGTCGCTGGCCAAGCACGGCAATCGCTATTTCATCTATATCCCGGCCAAGGCGACCCCGAATTCGATCTGGGTGATCTGGGCCGACCATATCGATGGCCCGTGGAGCGAGCCCGTAGATCTTGGCCTGCACAACCATATCGATCCCTGCCATTTCGTTGACGAGGATGGGGCGCGCTGGCTGTTCCTGTCGGGCGGAGACCGCATTCGCCTCAGCGACGATGGCCTCTCCACAGTCGGTGCGCTCGAACACGTCTATGATCCATGGCATTATCCCGAGGACTGGGATGTCGAGGGCTTTTCACCCGAGGGGCCGAAGCTGGTTCAGCATGGCGGCTGGTTTTACATGATCACCGCGGTGGGGGGCACCGCCGGCCCGCCCACCGGCCATATGGTCATCGCGGCGCGATCCCGCACGCTCCGCGGCCCTTGGGAGAACTGCCCGCACAACCCGCTCGTCCGCACCGTCGACACGGCGGAGAAATGGTGGTCGCGCGGGCATGCCTCGCTGGTCGAGGCGCCGGACGGCAGCTGGTGGTCACTCTATCATGGCTATGAGAATGGCTTCTGGACGCTCGGCCGCCAGGCATTGCTCGATCCGATCAGCTGGACCGATGACGGCTGGTTCAGGATGACCGGCGGCGATCTGTCGATGCCGATCGCCAAACCCAAAGGCGGACAGCCGCTTCCCCACGGCCAGCCTTTGTCGGACGATTTCCGCACTCTCGCGCTTGGCCGGAAATGGAATTTCTTCAAACCCGGCGCCGATGAAAGCGCGCGTGCCAGCGTCGCCGGCGGCGCGCTTCTCCTGAAGGCAAGCGGTACCGCACCCGCTGACTCGTCGCCGCTACTGGTGACGGCGGGCGACCTCGCCTATCAATTCGAGTGCGATATCGAGATCGCGCCGGGCGGCACCGCTGGCCTGGTCCTCTTCTATGACGAGAAGCTTTATTGCGGCCTGGGTTTCGACGAGCGGCGGTTCGTCACCCATCAATATGGGATCGAGCGCGGCCGGCCGGCTAATCCCCACGGCCGCAGGATGCGGATCAGGATCGCCAACAAGCACCATATCGTCGCCATCCATACGAGCGGCGACGGTGGCAAGACCTGGCACCGGTTCGATCGCGGCATGGAGGTTTCCGGCTATCATCACAATGTCCGCAACGGCTTCCTGATGCTTCGGCCCGGCCTCTATTCGGCGGGTGCGGGCACGGCACGCTTCAGCGATTTCACCTATCGCGCGCTGTAACATCGAGGCCACTCAGCCCGGGCGATATGCTCGAAAAGAAACGGACGCCACCCGCTTGGGCGACGTCCGGGATGAGTTTGCCGTCAAGGGAGGCGGGGTTAGATTTTCACGCGGGCGCCGAACAGGATCGT
>JBDTXU010000016.1:0-1601 GCA_040006055.1 Sphingomonas bacterium
CGACCGCGGCCGGCGCGCAATTGTCCCACTCATATTGGCCGCCGGTGTGGAGATAAATGTCGGCCTCGCCGCGCACGACCGCCATCGCTTTCGCGCCCGCTGAGCCCATCGGCGCCAGCTCGGCGCCGATCGCTTCAGCTACCGCCACCGCTTCGGCAGCCGGCCGCGTCCGGCTGACCAGCATGCGCGGCGGCGCGTTGGCTGGCACCAGCGGCCTAGGCGCGCCGGAGGTCAGCGTCATATCGAGCCCGGGCAGCGCAACCGCTCCGACCGTCGCCACGCCGTTGATCGCAAGTGCAACATGCACCGCCCAATCAGTCCGGGCTTCGCCATATTCGCGGGTGCCGTCGAGCGGATCGATGATCCACACGCGCGACTTGGTAAGGCGGACACCGTCGCACTCCGTCTCTTCTGAGAGCAGACCGTCCTCGGGCCGGGCGGTGCGCAACGCCCGCATCAGATAGGTGTTTGCGCCTTCATCGCCGGCCTTGCCGAGCTCCTTGCCGGTCAATCCGCTCGAGCGCTGCAGGCCAAGCAGGATCTCGCCAGCTTCAGTTGCCAGCCGCTCGGCGAGGCGGACGTCGCTCTCTTCCAAGCCGTTCATGGGATGATCCGATCGACGATCAGGTCAGCCGCCTGTTCAGGTGTCATCGCGGCCGTGTCGATGCGGATCTCGGGGCTGTCCGGCCGTTCATAGGGGCTGTCGATCCCGGTGAAGTTCTTGAGCTCGCCAGAACGCGCCTTTTTGTAAAGGCCCTTCACGTCACGCCGCTCGGCCTCCGCCAGCGCGGTGTCGATGAAGATCTCGACGAACTCGCCCTCGGGCAGCATCGAGCGCACCATGTCGCGCTCAGCCCGGAACGGCGAGATGAAGGCGGTGATCACGATCAGCCCGCTATCCGCCATCAGCTTCGCCACCTCGCCGACGCGCCGGATATTCTCGATCCGGTCGGCCTCGGTAAAGCCAAGGTCCTTGTTCAGCCCATGCCGCACATTGTCGCCGTCGAGCAGGAAGGTGTGGCGGTTCATCCGGTGGAGCTTCTTCTCCACCAGATTGGCGATGGTCGATTTGCCCGAACCCGACAGGCCAGTGAACCACAGCACCGCCGGCTTCTGGTTCTTGAGCCTGGCATGCATGTCGCGGGTGATGTCGATTGTCTGCCAATGGACATTCTGCGCGCGCCGCAGCGAGAAGTGCAGCATGCCCGCCGCAACCGTCGCGTTGGTGATCTTGTCGATCAGGATGAACCCGCCGAGCGTCCGGTTCTCGACATAGGGCTCGAACACGATCGCACGGTCGGTCGTCACTTCGGCCACGCCGATCGCGTTCAGCTCGAGCGTCTTGGCCGCGAGATGCTCCATCGTGTTGACGTTGACCTGGTATTTCGGCTCGTGGACCGTCGCCGAGACCATCTGGGTGCCGAGCTTCAGCCAATAGGACCTGCCGACATGCAGCGCCGCATCGTCCATCCAGACGATGGTCGCCTCGAACTGGTCGGCAGCCTCGGGCGGATTGTCGGCCGACGCAATGACATTGCCGCGCGAGCAATCGATCTCGTCGGCAAAGCAGAGCGTGACCGACTGGCCCGCGACCGCTTCGT
>JBDTXU010000017.1:0-2604 GCA_040006055.1 Sphingomonas bacterium
CACGCAGAGCGCGCGGACCGGCTTTTCCCCGTTCGCCGATGGCGGCGCGCGCGGCTTCGGCCATGGCGGTTATGGCTTTTACGGCCCAACCCACAAATAAAAGAGGGATAATCCAATGCTTTCCAGCACCATCCTCATCGCCACCCTGCTCTATGCCGGCATCGGCCTCGCCATTTTCGTCCTCGGCTTTCTGCTGTGGGACAAGCTCACCCCGGTCGATCTCTGGGGCGAGATCTGCAAGGGCAACACAGCCGTCGCCATCTTCGCTGGCGCGATCGCGATTGGCCTGTCGATGATCATCTCGGCGGCCATTCATGGATGATGGACCGGTCGGGCATCTGTCCCGGCCATCCCGCCTTGGTGCGGCACTGCTGGTTTCCGCCTTTGTCGTCGCCACCTGCGGACTGATCTACGAGCTGCTGGCGGGCACGCTGGCAAGCTATCTGCTTGGCGACAGCGTCACCCAATTCTCGATCGTCATCGGCACCTATCTGTTCGCGATGGGCATGGGCAGCTGGTGCTCGCGCTATGTGAAGACCGACGAGCTCGCGATCTTCGTCCGCGTCGAGATCCTCATCGCGGCGATCGGCGGCGCCTCGACCGCCTTGCTGTTCCTGCTGTTCGATCGCGTCGCGGATTTCCGCATCCCGCTTTACGGCCTGGTGCTGGTGATCGGCGCGCTGGTCGGTCTCGAAATCCCGCTGCTGATGCGCATCCTCAAGGACCGGCTCGAATTCAGCGACCTCGTCTCGAAGGTGCTGACCTTTGATTATGTCGGCGCGCTCGCTGCCTCGGTGCTGTTTCCGCTGTTGCTGGTACCGCATCTCGGGCTGATGCGGACCGGATTCCTGTTCGGCCTCGCCAATGTCGGTGTCGCGATCGCGCTGATCGTGATGCTGCCGGGCAAGCGCCGTCTTCGGGCTGAGCTTGCCGCTGCGATCCTGGTCGCGATCGCGCTGGGCGCCGGCTTCATCGTCTCCGAGAAGCTGCAGCGCGCGGCCGAAGTCGCTGTCTATGGCGACCCGATCCTCTACGCGACCTCGACGCCCTATCAGCGCATCGTCATCACCAAGCGCGGCGACGATCTGCGCCTGTTTCTCAACGGCAATCTGCAATTCTCGTCGCGCGACGAATATCGCTATCACGAGGCGCTGGTCCATCCGGTGATGAGCCGCGCCCATGCGCCGCGCGACATATTGGTGCTGGGCGGCGGCGACGGCCTCGCGCTGCGCGAAATCCTGAAATATCCAAGCGTCGCCTCGATCACCCTGGTCGATCTCGATCCCGAGATGACCGCGCTGTTCACCCACAGCGGCATGCTGGCCGCGCTCAATCACGGCGCGTTCCGGTCGCCCAAAGTGCATGTCATCAACACCGACGCATTCCGCTGGCTGCGCGCCAATACGCGCCGGTTCGACGCCGCGTTCGTCGATTTCCCCGATCCGACCAATTTCTCCATCGGCAAGCTCTACACCGTCACCTTCTACCGCGAACTCGCCCGCGCGCTGGCGCCGGGCGCGACCCTCAGCGTCCAGAGCACCTCGCCTTTGGTGGCGCCGCGCGCTTACTGGACGGTGGCGACCACGCTCGAGGCCGCCGGGCTGACGACGCGCGGCTATCATGTCTATGTCCCGAGCTTCGGCGAATGGGGCTTCGTGCTCGCCTCGAACCAGCCGATCGGCCGGCCTGATCCGCTGCCGGCGGGCCTGCGCTTCCTCACCCCGCAGACCGATGCGCTCGCCTTCGTCTTCCCGCCCGACATGGCGCGGCGCCCGGTGCCGGTGAACCGGCTCGACAACCAGGCGCTGGTCCGCGAGTTCGAGGCCGAATGGGCTGTGTACGAGGGTTGATGGCATGGGGCTGATGGCATGACCGTCTCCCGTCGCGGCGTGATTGCCGGATCGGTCGGCGCGGTTGCCGCGATCGGTGCCGGTGCCGCCGCATGGCACGCGCGCGACACGACCATGCCCGGCACGCTCGACGGCGCCGATTTCACGCGCGGCCACCGCCTGCGGGATGGCGCCGGCTTCCCCGCAGCCACACGCGAGCTCAAGACCGGCATCGCCATCCTTGGCGGCGGCGTCGCCGGGCTGTCGGCCGCCTGGACTTTGGCCGAGGCGGGCATGACCGAGTTCCGCCTGTTCGAGCTGGAGGACAGGACAGGGGGCAATGCCCGATCGGGCCGCAACGCGGTCTCGGCCTATCCGCTCGGTGCGCATTATCTGCCGATCCCCAATGCCGAGGCCAAGGGCGTGCTGCGCCTGCTTGAGCGGCTCGGCATCATGACCGGGCGGGACGGGGGCAAGCCGGTCTTCGATCCCTATCAGCTCGTCTCCGATCCCGATGAGCGGCTGCTTCACCTCGGCAAATGGCAGGAGGGGCTAATCCCCAATGTCGGCCTGACGCCGGCTGACAAGCATGATCTGAGCGCCTTCTTCGCCGCCATGGCCGCCTTTCGCGACCGCCGCGACGCCGCCGGCCGACCAGCCTTCGCGCTGCCCATGGAATATAGCGCGCGCGACCCCGATCTGCTCGCGCTCGATACGCTCAGCTTCTCGGCCTGGCTCGATGCGCAGGGCTGGCATTCGCCGATCCTGCGCGGCC
>JBDTXU010000018.1:0-2146 GCA_040006055.1 Sphingomonas bacterium
CGCGCCGTCACATAGGCATAGCCCCGATCGAGCACGCTCTTGTGGCTGAGCGATTCGATCAGCCGCCAGGTCTGTTCGAGCCGGCCCTTCGACGCCGCAAACTGGCGGTCTAGCACGGAGATCCGGAGCGCCCCGGCCGACCGGTCGAGCACGCCCCGCGCCAGCGTCACGCGGCGCTCCAGCCCCCGATCGAGCCGGGCGCCGAGGTCGTCCGCACGCTGGCGCTGCGGCCCGAGCAGCGCGTCGCGGCGCGGGATCACGCGGACCAGCGCGTCGAGGCGCTCACGGGCGCGCTCATGATAGCGGCGGGCGCAGCGTTCGGTGCGCTGGCCGAAGCTGTCGAGCGTAAGCCGCAGATCGGCAAGCACCGGCACCGCCATTTCGGCCGCGGCGGTCGGCGTCGGCGCGCGCAGGTCGGCAGCGAAGTCGGCGAGCGTGGTGTCGGTCTCATGGCCCACCGCGGAGATCAGCGGAATCGAGCAGCCGGCGATCGCGCGGACCACGACTTCCTCGTTGAATGCCCAAAGATCCTCGATCGAGCCGCCACCACGCGCGACGATGATGAGGTCAGGTCGTGGAACCGGCCCGCCCGGTGCTATTGCGTCAAAGCCCCGTATTGCCGTCGCGATCTCGGCCGCCGCCCCGTCGCCCTGGACCTTGACCGGCCAGACGATGACGTGGGTAGGGCAACGATCCTCGAGGCGGTGGAGGATATCGCGGATCACCGCCCCGGTCGGCGAGGTCACCACGCCGATCACCAGCGGCAGATAGGGCAGCAGCTTCTTGGCACGAACATCGAACAGGCCCTCGGCTGCGAGTTTTGCCTTCAATTTCTCGAGCAGCGCCATCAGCGCGCCCTCGCCGGCCAGTTCCATCCGCTCGATGATGATCTGGTATTTGGAACGGCCAGGATAGGTGGTGATCCGCCCGGTCGCGATCACCTCGACGCCGTCCTGTGGCTGGAACGCGAGCCCGGAGACCTGGCCCTTCCAGATCACGCCATCGATCACCGCGCTCTCATCCTTGAGGCTGAGATAGGCATGGCCGGAGGCGACCCGTTTATAGCCCGATATCTCGCCGCGCAGCCGGACATGGCCGAACTCGCCCTCGACCACGCGCTTGAGCTTCAGCGCCAGTTCTCCGACGCTGACCGGTGCGGCGTTGTCGCCGGCGACCGGCTCGGCTACGAGCCGCGCAGCCCGTTCCTGGGTGCTGTCGGAGAATGGGTCGGCCATGAATGTCCTGCTGATCGGGTCCGGTGGTCGCGAACATGCGCTGGCGTGGCGCCTCGCGCAATCGCCGCGGCTCACGAAATTATATGCGGCGCCCGGCAATCCCGGCATCGCGGACCATGCCGAGCTCGTGCCGCTCGACCCCGCCGATCACCGCGCCGTGATCGATTTCTGCCACCGCCACTCGATCGGCCTGGTGGTGATCGGGCCCGAAGCCCCGCTGGTCGATGGGCTTGCCGACAATATCCGGATGATGGGCATCGCGGTGTTCGGGCCGAACAAGGCAGCGGCGCGGCTCGAAGGTTCGAAGGGCTTCACCAAGGATCTGTGCGCGCGCGCGAGCATTCCGACCGCCGGCTACGCCCGGGTCACCTCGCTGGATGGCGCGCTGGCCGCGCTCGGTGATTTCGGCTTGCCGGTGGTGGTGAAGGCGGATGGCCTCGCCGCCGGCAAAGGCGTGACCGTTGCAACAACCCGCGCTGAGGCCGAAGCGGCGATCGCCGACTTGTTCGCGGTGCGCGGTGCCGAGGCCGTGATCGAGGAATTCCTGGAGGGCGAAGAAGTCAGCCTGTTCGTTCTGACGGACGGCGAAGCGGTGCTGCCGTTCGGCTCGGCGCAAGACCATAAGCGCGTCGGCGAGGGCGATACCGGCCCCAATACCGGCGGCATGGGCGCGTACAGCCCGGCGCCTGTGCTGACGCCAGCGCTGGAAGCCCGGGCGATGGACGAGATTATCCTGCCCACCGTCGCTGCGATGAAGGCGGCCGGCACGCCTTTTTCAGGCGTATTGTTCGCCGGGCTGATGCTCACCGCCACCGGGCCCAAGCTGATCGAATATAATGCGCGCTTCGGCGACCCGGAATGCCAGGTGCTGATGATGCGGCTGGAGGAGGATTTGCTGGAGCTGCTTCTCG
>JBDTXU010000019.1:0-5110 GCA_040006055.1 Sphingomonas bacterium
GGCCCCGAGCGCCACTCCGGTGCTTCACCGCCGCCAGTCGTGCGGTTATGCGGTTGAAAACGGGGGACACGCAGCATTCCATGATCATCGGAATCGACCTTGGCACGACCAACAGCGCGGCAGCGGTCTGGAAAGACGGCGCGGCGACGCTGATTCCCAACCGGCTCGGCCAGACGCTGACGCCGTCTGCCGTGAGCATCGACGACGACGGCACCCTGCTTGTCGGGCTGGCCGCACGCGACCGCCAGGCCAGCCATCCGCAGGCGACCGCGACTGCCTTCAAGCGCTATATGGGTACGAAGCGCACGACCAGACTCGGCGGGCGCGACTATAGCGCGGAGGAGCTCTCGGCGCTCGTCCTGCGCAGCCTCAAGGAGGATGCCGAGGCATATCTGGGCGAGCCGGTCACCGAGGCCGTCATCACCGTGCCAGCCTATTTCAACGACCAGCAGCGCAAGGCTACTCACCGCGCCGGCGAGTTGGCTGGGCTTCGCGTCGAGCGGCTGATCAACGAGCCGACCGCGGCAGCGCTCGCTTACGGCATCCACAATCTGGACCGCGAGGCGCGCTTTTTCGTGTTCGATCTCGGCGGCGGCACCTTCGACGTTTCGATCGTCGAGATTTTCGAGGGCATCATCGAAGTCCGCGCTTCGACCGGCGACAATCAGCTCGGCGGGGAGGATTTCAACGAGCTGCTGATCGGCATGATGCGCGCGCACTTCGCCGAGGCCTGGCGGCTGTTCAAACGCGACGACGCGCTTTACCAGAAGATTCGCGAACAGGCCGAACGAGCACGCCGCGACCTGACGACGGCGCCGTCCGCGACGATGGCGATCGTCTGGAAAGACGAGCCTTACGCGTTCGAAGTCCCGACCGCCGAGTTCGAGGCACAGGCAGCGCCCCTGATCGAGCGGCTGCGCGAGCCGGTGCTGCGCGCGCTGCGCGACAGCGATCTGCGGCCCGAGGCGCTTTCCGACATCATCCTGATCGGCGGGGCGACACGCATGCCCGTCGTCCGCCGCGCAGTGGCGCGCATGTTCGGGCGCTTTCCCAATGCGACGGTCAATCCGGACGAGGCGGTCGCGCTCGGCGCGGCTGTGCAAGCCGGTTTAAAGGCGCGTGACGCAGCGCTGAAGGAAATCGTCGTCACCGATGTCTGCCCGTATTCGCTGGGTGTGAACGTCAGCCGCCAGCTGCCCGGCGGCGGTTACGAGAATGGGCTGTTCGCGCCCATCCTCGAGCGCAATACGGTGATCCCGGCAAGCCGCGTCCACAGCTTCCAGACGCTGCAGGACAATCAGACCGAAGTGCTGTTCGGCATCTATCAAGGTGAGGCACGACTGGTGCGCGACAATGTCGCGATCGGCGAGACTCGGGTGAAGGTGCCGCGCGGCGCGGCCGGGCAACAAATCCAGGTCCGCTTTTCCTATGATGTCAGCGGGCTGCTCGAAGTCGATATCCTGGTCGAGAAATCCGGGCTGCGGACGAGCCTCATCATCAACGACGATCATGTCGGGGACGAAGCGGCGGTCGCAGAACGGCGCACCGCCCTGGCGGCGCTCAAGACGCACCCGCGCGAGGGCGAACTCAACCGTGCGGCGCTGGCGCGCGGCGAGAAATGCTTCGAGAATTTCCTGGGCGAAGACCGCGCGATCATCGATCATCTGATCACCCAATTCCAGATAGTGCTCGAAGGCCAGGATCCACGCGCGGTCGACCATGCGCGCAAGGAGTTCCACGAGGCGCTCGACCGCATCGAGGGCGAGCGCTTCCTGTGACTGGACCAGGGACTGGGCCGTGGCCCGGAGGGCCGGCTTGAGCATCTGGAAGATCCTCGAGATCCCCCATGGCAGCGACCGCGATGCGATCAGGCGCGCCTATGCGAAGAAGCTCCGCCTCACCAATCCCGAGGATGATCCGGAGGGCTTCAAGACGTTGCGCGCCGCCTATGAGACAGCGCTGCGCCACCTTGAATATCAGCCCTGGCACGACGTCGATAATGCGGATGAAGCCGCGGACGAGAACGAAGATGTAATCACCGCGACCGAACCGCATGCGTGGAACGAACCTCAACCGGGAACGCGGCACGACCCTCGCCAATCCGTCGAGCCGGAACTGGATGCAATGCTGGCGGCGCGTGAGGCAGAGCTCGATGCTCTGCGCGCTGCCATGGCCGAGCTCGAAAAAAGCCTGCGTGGACCTTGGCGACCGGATGATTCAGCACTTGTGGGGCAGCTCGACGCAATCCTGCGTTCGCCAGCGCTCGCGGAAATCCGGATACGGACTGATGTCGAGCCGTGGCTCGCCGACCTGCTTGCCGAGACGATCCCGCACAGCGACGCGGTGCTGTTGCAAGCGATCCAGGCATTTGGATGGCTCGACGGTGATCGCAGGCGCGGCTTCAATCCCGCGATCGCCGTCGTGCTCGACCGGCTTGACGAATGGCGCCTGATTGAGGGCCTCAATCGCCCGAGCCATGTCCATCACGCCGCCTGGCGATCCCTGACTCACCCGCCCGGCCCATGGTGGCGCTGGCGGCTCGCGGCCTTCAAGCCCGGGATGATCGCCGGAATCGAGATCTTTCTGGGCATCCGCGGCGAAGTCGCGCGCGGCCTGAGATATTCCTATCGCAAGGAGTCTGTCGAGCGCTGGCAACGCTTCCTCGCCAAGCCGCGAATGACGCTCGGCATCCTGGCGCTGATGCCCCTCGCGTTTCTGGGATTGCTTGCCCTCGGCACTTTGATCTCAAATACGAGCACGGCCGATTCCCCTCTGTTCATTGGCGGCATGTCAGCAATCGCCTTTGCGATGCCTTTCGCGGTGCTGTTCCTGCTCTCGCGCTGGCGGCAACGGTGGCGGGAACGCTTCGACCATCCGCGTTTGGGAAGCGATGGCTGGCTCACCGGTTGTTTCGCGCTGCCCTTCATCGCAATGGCGCTGCCACCGCCTTATTGGCCAGCGCTCGTCGCCTTGCCGGCGATCGGCATCGCGATCTGGGCCTATATCGTTGCCCCGCCAGCCGACGCCGGCTCGTTGCGGCCCGGTCGCGGCGCGGCGCTGTGCGTGGGTATGGCATGCCTGATATTCCTGACATTGCCGCGGCTCGATCCGGCTGAGATCTTCGCGCTCGGAGTCGTCGCCTCGCTGCTTGCTTATCTCAGGCTTGGGCTCTGGCCGGCGGTCGGCACGCTGCTCGCTCGGACATTCTGGTGGCAGCGCGAATGGATGATTTTCGGCGTGACTACAGCCGCATTCGGCGCCGCTCTTGGCACAGTCCTGCTGCGCGCGACATGGTCTCCAGTGGCGCCGATCTACCCCTTTGCGCTTGCCGCTGCCGCGCTGTTGCCGATTGTCGGCGCTCCCGGCCCGGGCGCGGGTCGCTCGCACAGTATCGCGCGCGTTGCGTTGCTCTTGGTCTTCCTATCGGCTTTCGGTGCGTCGTTGCCGGAGAGCAGAACGGCCAGCCCAACATCGACAGCGCCAGTGATGATGTCCGGTGCTGATGACATCGAGATTCGAACCGACAATGGGATGGCTGTGCTCGAACGCGACCAGCCCGGCTTTGCCCAACTGCGCGAAGGCAACCCCGCGCTGTATGCCCGGATCCGCGCCGTGATGAAGCGCTTCACCATCGACGAGATCAAACGCGATGAAGCCTCGCGGCAGATCGATACGCTGGTGAACGACGCCTATTTCCGGATGCTGCCCGATGCCGATAGCGGGCTGCTGATCGAGGGACTCCGCCTTCGCCTCGATCGCCTGCAGGCGCTGCGTCAAACCGCCCCTGCGCTCTGCAAGGACGATTCGGCCGCAGCGCTGCCAAAGGATCTGCGGGACCGGCAGAACCTGCAGACCTTCAAAGTGGTCTCGAGCCCGGCAGCGGAGGCGACCCCGGGGCGGATCGTCGGCGGAGATATACTTCTGGCGCGAGCTGCGGCAGCGCAACGCGTCGATCGAGCCATTTTCCTCGAACGGTTCGAGGGCCGGAAAGGCACGGACGCGGCGTGTGCAGCGCGGATCGCAATCACCCAGGCGCTGCTCGACAGCGACAGGGTGGACGACATAGCCGCGACGCTTCGCGACCAATATCGCCGCTCACGCTACACGAAGCGGCCAGCGGCGAAGAGCGCCGACAGCTAAAGCTGCCGACGCTCCATCACGCGCCCTGCGGTGCCGGGGTGCCGAACGGCCCCTTGGGACGCCGCGTCTTGGGAATCGAGGTGCCGCCAGCAGGAACCGACGGACCGTTCAAATCATTGTCGATCCGGCCGATACCTTCGCCCGCGGCCAAGCGCTTGATCTCGTCGCCGGTCAGCGTCTCATATTCAAGCAAAGCGCCGGCAATCAGATGAAGCTGATCGATATGTTTGGTCAGCACCTCGGTCGCGCGGGAGAGGCCGCCATCGACCAGTCTGCGGATCTCGCTATCTATCATCAGGGCCGTCTCGTTCGACATATTGTGCCGCTGGGTCTGCGAATAGCCGAGGAAGGTCTCGCCCTGCTGCTCTTCATATTGCAGCGGACCGAGCTTGTCCGACATGCCCCATTGCATGACCATCGCGCGGGCCAGCTTGGTCGCCTGCTTGATGTCGCCCGAGGCGCCTGACGAAACCTTGTCATAGCCAAAGATCAATTGCTCGGCGACGCGCCCGCCCATGACAGTCGCCAGATCCGCATACATCTTGTCGCGGTGATAGGAGTAATTGTCGCGCTCCGGCATGCTCACGACCATGCCGAGGGCACCGCCGCGCGGGATGATCGTTGCCTTGTGGATCGGATCGGAAGCTGGCTCATGGACCCGAACCAGCGCGTGTCCCGCCTCGTGATAGGCTGTCATGCGCTTCTCGTCATCGGTCATCACCAAGGAGCGCCATTCGGTCCCCATGATAACCCGGTCCTTGGCGATCTCGAACTGCGCCATCGCAACGAGACGTTTCCCAAGCCGCGCCGCCATCAGCGCCGCCTCGTTGACGAGATTCGCCAGATCGGCGCCCGACATGCCCGGCGTACCTCGCGCGAGCGTGCGCGCATCGACATCGGGTGCGATCGGCACCTTCTTCATATGGACCTGGAGGATTTTCACCCGGCCCTCGATATCGGGCAGGGGAAC
>JBDTXU010000020.1:0-7116 GCA_040006055.1 Sphingomonas bacterium
ACGATCCCCTCGATCGCGCGGCGCTCCTCATTGAGCCGGTCGAGCTCGGCGGCGATGCTCGCCGCCTCGGCCGGGTCACGGGTGGTGAGCAGCCGGACGCCGAGGTCGGACTTGCCGACCCGTCCGCCCGCGTTGATCCGCGGGCCGAGCGCGAAACCGAGATCGGTCGCGGTCGGCGCCCGTGTCAGCCGCGACGCGGAGATCAGCGCGTTGAGGCCGATATTGCGACGCTGCGCCATCACCTTCAGGCCCTGGCTCACAAAGGCGCGGTTGAGGCCCTTCAGCTGCGCCACATCAGCCACGGTGCCGAGCGCGACGATATCGAGCAGGTCGAGCAGGCGCGGCTCTGCGCGGGTCTCGAACCAGCCCCGCGTCCGCAACAGCCTGACCAGAGCCGCCGCGAGCAGAAAGGCGACGCCAACCGCGGCGAGATGGCCGTGTGCGGCGCCCTCGGTCTCGTCGAGCCGGTTGGGGTTCACCAGGGCAAAGGCGTGGGGCAGGGCGGCCGCGCATTTGTGATGATCGACCACGATCACATCGACCCCGGCAACACGCGCCATCTCCAGCGCCTCGAAAGCCTGCGCGCCGCAATCGACGGTGACGATCAGGCTCGCGCCTTCCTCCTTCAGCCGGACCAGCGCTTCGCCCGACGGGCCATAGCCTTCCATCAAACGGTCGGGAATATAGGCGCGCGCCTCGAGCCCAAGGTCGCGCAGCAACAGGATCATCAGCGCGGCGGAAGTCGCGCCGTCGACATCGTAATCACCGAACACGGTAACCTGCTCGCCGGACTGGACCGCATCGGCGAGGCGTTCAGCGGCACGGTCCATGTCCTGGAAGATCGACGGGTCTGGCATGAAGCCGCGGATGCTCGGCAGCTTGTGCGCGTCGAGCGCCTCGCGTGGACATCCCCGCGCGAGCAGCAGCTGAGTCACCAGATCGTCGGGTGCGAAGCCGGGGTCGCGCGCGTCCGCCTCCAGCATCCGCCAGCGCCAGGGCTGGCCGAGGATCGAATGGGAGATGTTGAGGACGGCGCTCACGATTGCTGCCGGGCCTTCAGGAGTTCGGATATGCGCATCGCGCTGCTGTGGCACAGATCGATACCCAAGGAACAGCGTCGCCGCACCGGGAAGAGTCGCGAGGCTGCCTCCCGCACTGTTTATCCCGGTAAGTTTCCAGCCAGTGTCATAATTAATCCATATTTGGCTCCTAGCGACGCGCCTGCGGGGCATCCGGCACCATCAGACAAATATGTCGATCACCGGCGGATTTACGCCATTTGCGGCAATCGCTCAGCCCCCGGAAACTAACGCAAACCTGTAAACCAATTTGGGGGATCACCCGTGTCCAATTCCACGATCGTGCGTTCAATCTCGATGCTGACCTGCGCATTCGGCGCCCTGGCCTTCGCCAATATCGCGTCGGCGCAGGAAGCAAAGCCGGTGACAGTGGCGGCGTCCGATGGAGATCAGGGCGACATCGTGGTGACGGCTCAGCGCCGGTCAGAGCCCCTGCAGAAGGTGCCGCTCTCGGTCGCGGCGGTCGCAGGTGACGATCTGCGCGCGTTCCAGACGGGCGGCGACGATATCATGGCGCTCTCCGGCCGCGTGCCGGGTCTCTATGCCGAGACGACGACGGGCCGCATCTTCCCGCGTTTCTATATTCGCGGCCTCGGCAATATCGATTTCTATCTCGGCGCCTCGCAGCCGGTCTCGATCATCCAGGACGATGTCGTGCTCGAGCATGTCGTGCTGAAGTCGAATCCGGTGTTCGACGTTCGCCAGGTCGAGGTTCTGCGCGGGCCGCAGGGTTCGCTGTTCGGCCGCAACACCACGGCTGGCATCATCAAGTTCGACACGATCCAGCCGTCGCAGACGTTCGAAGGTCGCGGCCAGGCGAGCTATGGCAGCTACAACACCGTCACCGCGGATGCCGGCATCGGCGGCCCGATCGCGCCCGGCCTGCTCGCTTTCCGTCTGTCGGCGATGATCCAGCACCGCGATAACTGGGTCGACAACACCTATACCGGCGCCAGCGCCGATGGCACTGTTTCGCCAAAGAAGGACGCGATGGGCGGCTTTGACGAGCGCGACGTCCGCCTGCAATTGCTGTTCACGCCAAGCGACTCACTCTCGTTCAACCTCTCCGCGCATGCCCGCGATTACAGCGGCACCTCGACGCTGTTCCACCGCGCCGGGCTCATCAAGGGCTCGAACGATGTAAGCGCCACGCCGCGCGACAAGGTCGCGTTCGACGAGGCGATGAACAACCCGCAAGCCTACAAGACCTATGGTGAGTCGCTGCGCGCCTCGTGGGATATGGGCCCGGTTACTCTGACCTCGATCAGCGCGATCGAGACGACCTCGGGCTATAGCCGCGGTGACACCGATGGCGGCGCCGCCGCCAATTTCGGCGGTACCGGCTTCGGTGAATCGCAGGGTGCCGTCCGCAGCCTCGATCAGCTGACCCAGGAGGTTCGGCTAGCCAGCAATGGCGACGGTCCGTTCAAGTGGCAGATCGGCGGCATGTATTTTGATCAGCGCGACATCACTGAATTCTACCAGCGCGCCTATTTCCTCACGACCGCCGCGCGCAACCCGAACAACTGGGTGCGACTGCACGACGTCAACACCTCCTGGGCCGCCTTCGGCCAGGTCAGCTACGAGATCGTCCCCAACCTGACGATCACCGCCGGTGGCCGTGTGACCGAAGACACCAAGACGACTCAGCTGCTCAAGACCGCTGACACCATTGCCGGCGTCTCGACTTATGGCGGGCGCCGCCTGGTGCGGATGAAGGATACGCAGCCGAGCTGGGATGTCAGCGCGCTCTACCAGGTCGATCCCAATGTCAGCCTCTATGCCCGCGTCGCGCGCGGCTTCCGCGGCCCGACCATCCAGGGCCGCTCGGCTGTGTTCAACTCGGATTTCACCACCGCGAATTCCGAGACGATCCTGTCGTGGGAGGCGGGCTTCAAGAGCAGCCTGTTCAATCATCACCTGCGCCTGAACGCATCGGCCTTCACCTACAGGGTCGACAACATCCAGCTGAACGGCAATGATTCGGACGGCAACGGTGTGCTGTTCAATGCCGACAAGGCCAGGGCTTACGGCCTCGAAGCCGAAGCCGAATGGAAGCCGGATTCGAACCTGACGCTCGGCGTCGGGCTCAGCCTGTTGCACAGCGAGATCCGGGACAAGCGGGTCTATGCCCAGGTCTGTGCACTGAACGGCGTTGTGGTCTGTACTGTGCAGGATCCGACAATCACTAAGCCTGTGTTCGGCAACCCGACCGTCTTCGCCCAGATCGACGGCAGCCCGCTGCCCAACGCGCCGCAATATACGGTCGATTTCAACGGCCGGTACGATGTGCCGCTCGGCAATGGCGGCAAGGTCTTCCTCGCCACTGACTGGAACCTCCAGGGCTTTACCAGCTTCGTGCTCTACAAGACCAAGGAGTTCACCTCGAACGGCACCTTCGAGGGCGGCCTGAAGCTCGGCTACTCCGCACCGGGCGGCAAATACGAGATCGCTGTGTTCGGCCGCAACATCACCAACGAGAAGAACCTCAAGGGCGTGATCGAGAACTATATGGCGGCGGTGTTCAACGAACCCCGCATCATCGGCGTCTCACTCAGCGGCAAGTTCTGATCGGAGTGGCGGCCTGGGCCCTGTCGTCGGCGACGGCAGGGCTCAGGTGTTACGTGGAGATCAGTCCGTCAAGCGAGCGCCAGTGCCGGTCGACGCTCTGAACAAGCCGGATCGTTGGAAACTATCGCTAGGCCATGGTAAGCCGCGTTCGGAGGTGGCGCATGCCAGTAGCTTCACTCTCGGAAATCAGTTCGAATCGCTTGTCCGTCAGCGCGTGAAAGCCAGCCGGTTCTCCTTACGCAGCGAGATTTTGCAGGAGAGCGTTCGCGCCGAGCGCGAAATGCGCCTCGCCGCGCTCGACGCATCGATCATGCGCGGCATTGCTGACGCTGACGCTGACGCGGGCAAGGTGCACGACCTTGATACCGTCGTCGCCCGCTGGCTCAGGAACCGCATCCAATAATCTTCTCGATCGCGATTGCCGCGGCCTCGGCGGCGTCCTCCTGGACGATCACCGCGCCGGCGCGTTCGGCCTCCGCGCGGTAGCTGCTGTCGCCAACCAGCGAGGCGATTACGGGCGCTGCCCGGCCGGCGGTGAACCGTCGCGCAGCCAGGATCCGGCCGACGCCCATCTTCTTGATACGGTGGGCGTTGTCCGACTGGTCGCCCATATGCGGCACCACCAGTTGCGGCTTGCCCGCGCGCAGTGCCTGGCCGGTCGTACCGATCCCGCCATGATGGATGATCGCCGCGGCTCTCGGGAACAGCATCGAGTGTGGAGCATAGGGCCGAACCAATGTATCGCCTTCGGAGCTCGGGCTGGTCTTCTCGCCGGTCAGCAGCACGGCGCGCATCCCCAGCCGCCGCGCCGTCGCCGCTGCCTCCTCGTAAAAATCTCCCGGCGCATAGACGGCAAACGAGCCGAGCGTGAAGACGAGCGGCGGCGGGCCCTTGGCGAGGAAGGCCTCGAGCTCGGCGTCGGGCGCCGCACTGTCGCCGCTCTGGCTGTCATAGACCGGGAAACCGACAATCTCGGCGTTGGCTGGCGCGTCCTTTTGCGGCGGGCCGAACAGCGGCGAATAGCAGCACAGAGTCAGCGCCGTTTCCTTGCTGACATCGAACATCGACGGGTCGCGGGTCGGGCCGAGGCCGTGGCTTGCCCGCACGGCGTCGATCTTTCCCCCGTAGCGCCGCCGCATGATCTTGCGCATGACGCCGTACGCCATCCGGTTCCAGCACACGCCGATCTGGCTGCCCGGGCTATGCTTCAGCATCCAGAAATCGGGGGTTTTGGGTGTCGTATAGGCGGACAGGATCGCCATTGGCTGCAGGATCACCGAGATCAGCGGCACGCACCGCTTTTCGGCGATGATCGGCGCGCCGAACACGAACAGAGATGCGACCAGCGCGTGCGCATCGGCGACGACCTCATCCAGCGCGTCAGTGCTCGACGCGAGCCACGGCAGCAGCACCTGTTCCAGCAAATAGGTCTGGTCGGCCATCACCCGTTTGACAGCATCGTCCTCATCAAGGCCCATGCGTTGTCGGACGACGTCGAAACTGGGCAGCACCGCGACCGCATCCAGTCCGGCGGCGCGCGATTTGGCGACATGATCCTCCGCCACCGCCAGCACGGGATGATGGCCGCGCCGCTTGAGCGCGAGGCCGATCGCGATGAAAGGGTGGAGATCGCCAAGGGTGCCGACCGACGTAAGAACGATTTTTCGCATGGAATGTCGAAAACGCTCGGCTCGCGCCGCCTTATTGCTTGAGCCAGCTATCCTCGCGGAACCACTTCGTCACGATGTATTTGGTGCCTTTCACCACCGGCATCCCTTCGTGCAGCGTGCGCTGGTTCGGGCTGCCGTCCGGATTCATGTTGTTCCAGGCAAGCAGAAGCCCGCGTTTGGGTCCGACCCGAATGCCGGCCTGGGGAAACCAGGTGGCGCCACCTTCCTCGACCTCGTTGAGATAGATCATCGCGGTCCAGGTGCGCTGGCCGCCATTCGCCTTCATGGCGGCCCAATATTCCTCGCCCTCGTGGAAAAAATCATGATGCGCGCGGAAATGCTGACCGGGAGCATAGCGCTGGCCCTGCATCGTCTCGCCCATCGCCGGATCGATGCCCAGCAGATTGGCGATCGATTCGTCGATTGGCTGAACGCTGGGAGACCAGCGATCCATGTCGCAGCTTTCGCTGGTACGGAAACTGGGGCCGGCCTTGTTGGCGAGCAGGGAGGAGGGGCGGCGATTGGCGTCAATCATCTTGATCAGCGCGTTGCACGTCGCCGGGTTGAGGAAATCCGCGTAATAATAAACCTGGGCCGCATCGGTCTTGGCGGGCTTGATCGAAGGATTGGCTTCGAGTCTTTGCGAGACGCTTTCGCCGATATGTTTGCGGACAGCGGAGAGGCCGCCGGATTTCTTCGGGAACAGGGACATGGGCGCGCAATTTGCCGCTCTGCCCGCAAAAAACAAGGGGCCCGGCGACGATGCCGCCGGGCCCCTGTTTTTCCTCGTCGTTACGGTTACCAGAAGATGTCGTAGACCGTGTCGACGACCTGGCCGGAATAGATATCGACGAGCAGCGCGTCATTGTAATAGCGCACCCAGCGATACGGGCCGTAAGCCTCGGGCAGGCCGTAATAGCTCGGATCATCGATCCAGTAATTCTGCTCGTACAGGATCGAGCTCAACTCGAAGCCGATCCCGAAGCGGCGATAGCCATAGCCCCAGCCATAGGGCGCGTAATAACGCGGCAGGTGAAACGCGTCGCGGTTCCGGTTGCGGCGATCGCTCCAGTTGTAGCGGTTGTCCTGGCGCCAGCTGCGGTTCCAGTTGCCGCCCCGGTTATGGTCGCCACGCCAGTCGCCCCGCTGGCCGTTGTTGCGCCAGTCGCCACCGTTGTTGCGCTGGCCATTGTTGCGCCAATCGCCGCCATTGTTGCGCTGGCCGCGGTCGCGCAAGTCGCCGCCATTGTTGCGCTGACCGCGGTCACGCAAGTCGCCGCCTCTGTTGGGTTGCGGCTGCGCCTGACCCTGTGCCTGGCCCTGCCAATTGCCGCCGCCACGGTACTCGCCGCCCCGCTGCTGCCAGCCCTGCGCAGGCTGGCCGGCATTGCCGCCGCCACGCCAGCCTTGAGCGTTGGGGTTGGGCTGGAAGCGCTGCGGGGCCTGCTGCTGAATCTGGGGCTGCTGGAACTGCGGCTGCTGAGCCTGGACCTGTCCGCGTCCCTGCCAGTTGCCACGCCCGCCCCCTTGCCAATTACTGCGGCCGCCTTGCCCATTGCCGCGGTCGAATGTCCGGGCTGGCGCCGGAGCCGGAGCCGGAGCCGGAGCCGGAGCCGGAGCAGGCTGGGATTGCGGAGCCTGTGCTTGCGGCGCCGGCGCCTGCTGATGTTGCTGACCACCGCCGCCGCCGCGCCCGCCACGGCCACCATCGCCACGGTGCCAGTCCTGCGCGAACACTGCGGTCGGAACGATCGCCGTCGCCGCCAGAAGCGCCATGATAAAAGAAGTACGCATCT
>JBDTXU010000021.1:0-2020 GCA_040006055.1 Sphingomonas bacterium
GGCGAGGCGTTCGACAAGACAGCCAAATTGCTTGGCCTTGGTTTTCCTGGCGGGCCCGCTGTCGAGCGCGCTGCTGAACTGGGGAATCCAAAGGCAGTGCCCTTGCCACGGCCGCTAAAGGGCTCAGACGAGCCGCATTTCTCCTTTGCCGGGCTGAAAAGCGCGGTCGCTCGCGCACGCGACGCGGGGACCTGGTCAGCCGAGGACATTGCGGCTTCGTTCCAGGCGGCGGTGGTCGATTGCCTGATCGACCGCACAACCCGGGCTTTGACCCGCGCCGATGGGGTAACCGCTCTGGTCGTCGCTGGCGGCGTGGCGGCCAACCGCTCGGTGCGCGGCGCGCTTCAGGCGCTGGCCGAGGCGCACGGTCTGCGCTTCGTCGCTCCGCCTTTGTGGCTGTGCACCGACAATGCGGCGATGATCGGCTGGGCGGGCGCCGAGCGCTTCGCCGCCGGCCTGACTGATCCGCTCGACGTGCCGGCTCGGCCACGCTGGCCACTCGATCCGGATGCCGAGGCAGTGCGTGGCGCAGGGGTGAAGGCATGAAGATCGGCGTGATTGGCGGCGGTGCATGGGGGACAGCGCTCGCCAGCGTTGCGGCCCGTGACGGGGAGGCGGTCCTGCTCTGGGCGCGCGAGCCCGAGGTGGTCGAGGCGATCAATGCCGCCCACGAGAACCCCTTGTTCCTCGCCGGCGTGCCCCTGCCTCGGTCGATACAGGCGACCGGCAAAATCAGCGACCTTGCACGTTGCGAGGCATTGCTGGTTGTCACACCTGCCCAGTTCGTTCGCGCGATCCTCTCCGAGCTGCCCGCTGGCGACACGCCGCTGGTGCTTTGCGCCAAGGGAATCGAAGCGGGGACTCAGTTGCTCATCAGCGAGGTGGCGCATCAGGTGCAACCAGCAGCGCCGATCGCAGTCATTTCCGGCCCCACTTTCGCGCATGAAGTCGCCGCCGGTCAGCCCACGGCGGTGACGCTTGCCTGCGCTGATGAGGCGATCGGGGAGCGGCTGGCCGATCGTCTCGCCGGTCCGACCTTCCGCCCCTATGCGTCGAACGATGTGGTCGGCGCCGAGATCGGCGGGGCAGTCAAGAATGTGCTCGCGATTGCCTGTGGCGTGGTCGAGGGGGCTGGGCTTGGCCAGAATGCCCGCGCCGCGCTGATCGCACGTGGCTTTGCCGAGATGACTCGCTTCGGGCTGGCGCGCGGGGCGCGGGCCGAGACGCTTGCCGGGCTGTCGGGGCTGGGCGATCTCGTCCTGACCTGCTCCTCGACCAGCTCGCGCAACTTCTCGCTTGGCGTCGGGCTTGGCCAGGGCAAAGCTGCGAGCGCGCTGTTGGCCGATCGCCGCACCGTGGCTGAAGGTGCCTTCACAGCGCCGGTGCTGCGCGAAGCGGCGGCAGAGGCGGGGGTCGATATGCCTGTGACGGAGGCGGTCTGCGCCCTGCTCAAGGGCATGGACGTGCGGGCCGTCGTCGAGGCGTTGCTCGCCCGTCCGCTCACTCGGGAGGACCGCTGATGCGCTGGGCTGCACTGCTCAAGGGAATCAATATCGGGGGGAAGAAGATCCCGATGACCGAGCTGAAGGCTCTGGTCGAAGGTTTCGGCTATCGCGACGTCAAGACGCTACTTGCGTCCGGCAATGTCGTCTTCAGCTGTGACGAGGAAGAAGGGGCTGCTCTGGAGGAGAAGCTTGAGGCAGCGCTTATGGCCTATGGATTGAAGACGAACGTGGTCGTCCGCAACCATGCCGAACTGACGGCCGTGATTGACGGCAACCCGTTTCCCGATGCGGCGCGCGACCACCCCAATCATCTGCTCGTGTCGTTCCACCGTGATCCGGTGCCGAACGGGCTGATCGAGAAGATCCCCGACATCTATGATGGGCCGGAGCGGCTGAAGGCGGTCGGGCGCGAGCTCTATATCGATTTTCCAGAGGATGTCGGCCATTCGAAGCTGCCTCAGGCGATGGCGAAGCTCAAATTCCCGAAGCTGGCGACGATGCGCAACTGGAATACT
>JBDTXU010000022.1:0-2995 GCA_040006055.1 Sphingomonas bacterium
TGTTCCGGTTGCATCCCGCGGACTTAGGCGACAGACCTGTCCGCGGCCGAGCCGAAGGGTGCCCAGCAGGGGGCGCCCGCCGGATCAGCGAGTAGCAACCGGGGGAGCGCTGGACTTGGTTGATGAAGCGACGCCGCCCGCTGAGCCGGCCGCGCCACAGGTACGATTCCAGCTGTCGCATCCGGGCCTGCGCGATCTCGTTACTGCCTATGTGGTCGTCGAGACTCCAGGTCCGCTCACTGACCATCTCCACCCCGAATGGGTAAATATGCGGTTCGTTCTCTCGGGGACCTGGGCGGTCGAGGACCCGGCCGGCGGCGTGCTCATCCCCGGCCCGCCTGCGACATTGTTCGGCCCGACCGATCGTGCTCGCCTCTTCACGAGCACCGGCGGCGCGCTGCTCGGTGCCGGCCTCACGCCGATCGGGTGGATGCGACTGATCGGCGGAGATGCCAGCACAATCGCCAACCGGGTCGTGCCGCTGGGCGATGTGCTCGGCACCCCGGGCGAGGCGCTGGCGGCGTCCCTCTGCGCCTGCGACGATGATGCGGGCCGTTTCGCAATGCTCGACCGGTTATTGCTGCGCCGGGCCGGGGCTCCCCGCCGCAGGGAGGCAGTCGTGCTGCTCGTGCATGATGCGCTCGTGTCGGGATCTGCCTGCGAAGTCCGCGATTTGGCGGAGTTGGTCGGGTTATCGCCTAGCGCGCTCCATCGGCTCTGCATGCGGGTTTTTGGCTTCACCCCGAAACGGTTGCTGCGGCGGCAACGTTTCCTGCGGACGCTCGGCGCCGTGCGCGACGCGCCGGACCGTCCGCTGACCGAGTTCATGGACCCGGCCTATTATGACCAGGCGCATTTCAACCGCGACTTCAAGCAATATATGGGAACGACACCGCTCGCCTATTTCAGCTCGCCGCGAGAGCTGATCCGCCGCGCCGCGGAGGAACGCCGCCGGGTGATCGGTGCGCCGGTGCAGGGGCTGCATCCTGCGCGCAGGAGCGGCGGCGATTAGCGGGCGCGGCGCTTCCTTCGTGGCAGCAGGCGATCATGCTCGTCGAGCATTATCGATTGCGCCAGCCCGTCTCCAACCTTTGCTATTGCAGCCTCGACGAACCGGTGCACGTTCTGCGCGACATACAGCGCCGCCTCGCTGGCGCTCAACTGCTGTCGCGCGTCGGAATCAACTGAGGTGGAAGAAACGAAGATGTGCTGTTTGATGCCCCGCATCATCACTGAAAAGTGGATGTGGCTGCCCATGGGTTCGGGCGTGCAAATCAAATTATAACGTTCCATTGTGCTGGCCCGTGGCGAAGGCAGTTCCGCCGAAAACAATGCTAGAGAGAAGTTTCCGCTATAATAACGCGCGGTTGGGCCAATTGTTCATCGGCAATTTAATCTGGTAATTCATGTAGATATCGCGATCTGCACTCAAAGTCGCAATCTGGCGGGTAGATCAGATCAGTGAGTTCGAGGCGCCCGGCCGAAAGGGGAAGAAGGATCAAACCGGGGCGCAGCCTGGCTCCTTCCATTCCAATACCGCGCGGGCGCGAGATAATCGCCGTTCCCTGTTCTTTACCTGTTCCGAGCCGATTAACAGGGAAAGAACAGGGAAGATTTTGTTTTTGGCCCGATTTTGGCCCTTTTGTTGGGTTTTTTCGGCAAATTTAGCGCGCTTATTCAATATCTTGAAACTCGCTTTCCCTGTTATTCAATAACAGGGAAGGTCCGCGGGCGGAACAGGGAAGGCCGCGCCCGTAACAGGGAAAGAACAGGGAAGGGCGAAGCATCGAGGTTTCGACCGTCATGTAAAAGAGCGTGGCGGGGTTTTCAGACCCATCCGGCTAGCACAATGCGACTTTTCGGCTCGATGTTGAATCAACGACATAACCTGGAGCGGCCGGTGCTGTTTCGCATACCAGCGATGGAATGATGGCGACGTCCTATTTCGAAGGTGGTGCCTCGCAGGTTACGTCGAGTGACAGCATGTACTTGCCGGGGCTCGTCGGTGGGGGCGCCCCGACCTTGAGCCAGGCGATCATCATGGCGGCGAGCTTTTTGGAGGTGTTGATCCGCGTCGCCTTGTCGAGCGAGGCGATGCGCGCGGCCAGGGTGTCGCCCGGGGCGCAGGAAGGGCAGGGATAGTTGACGAGGTCGAACGATAGCGGCGGGTTCGTGCGCCAGCCCGCGCCGGTCTGGTCGGATGCATAATAGGTCCGGTTTTCGGTCCATTCGAACCCTGCGTCATAGCTGAACATCTTGATCGACGGGTTGTTGCCATGATCGGTTGTGATCCCCGGGATCGCCACATCGAGCTCGGTAAAGGCGCCGAGCCTGGGCAGTTTCTGGCTGCAGTCGCGCAGCCTCCTGATCTCGTTATAATGGGTATGGCTGCTGAGTAGGCCGACGATCTCGGGCCGATAGCCGGCGACGAGTTGCAGGAAGGTCTTTTGTACCCAGCCCTGCGCCAGATCGGGGTCCTGCCCGGTATAGAGAAGATTGGCGTCCCACATCGTGCCGCCGCCATAGCCATCGACGCCGGGCGGGGCGTGCATGGCGATGATGACCTTTTCGCTCTTTGCACGGGCGTCCTTCAGCTGGGCGCCGAGCCATTCGAGCTGGGCATTGGTGTCGGCCTGGGTGCTCGCGACATGCTGGCCATATTTGGCGGTGAACATGTTGGTGTTGAGGGCAATCACGCGGAGCGCCGTGGGAGCGGTTGCCGTCGCCTGCATGGCATAGACCGAATAATAGCCGCTCGGGACATTGGCGGTGTCGATCATGTCGCCGGGCTGGGCGTTAAGGACCGGGCTGCCCTTCCACACGGTCGACAGGTCGAGCGGGGTTCCGTTGGGGGCGGTGAACGCCTCATAATCGCCGGTGCGGGAGTCGTTATTGCCCGGGACATAGATGATTTTGGTGCTGGTCCCGGCGATGTTCGCCAGTCCGTCGAGCGCGGCGGTGAAATCATTGTCGGTGTCGGGACGGGTGTCGCAGT
>JBDTXU010000023.1:0-16367 GCA_040006055.1 Sphingomonas bacterium
GCTCGAAGGGAAAGCCGCAAAGCTGCTGGCCAGCGTGGGGTGAAATCCGGCGCGAAGTCCTGACCGCCGTCGCGGCTCCGCATCGACGAAGCGCAGCCCTCCTCCTCCCAGAGGAAGAGGGCTGCGCCTCGCTTCGTGACGGGTTGAGGGTCGAGAGAGAGTCTCCCGGCCGCCCGTCATGGAGAATGACCATGACCCAAGTTCGCAAGATCGTCCTGAGTGGATCGCGCGACATTCCCTTCAACCTGCTGGTGCTGAGCCAGGCCAATGTCCGGCGCGTGAAGGCCGGCGTCTCGATCGACGCCCTCGCCGCGGACATCGCCCGCCGCGGCCTGCTCCAGAGTCTCACCGTCCGGCCGCAGCGCGATCTGGACGGTGCCGATACCGGCATGTTCGAGGTGCCGGCCGGCGGACGTCGCTTCAGGGCGCTCCAATCCCTGGTCAAGGCGAAGCGGATGACGAAGACGCAAGCAGTCCCGTGCATCGTGCGCGACGATGCCGAGGTCTCGGCCGAGGAGGACTCGCTCGCCGAGAACACCCACCGCGAGGCGCTTCATCCGCTCGATCAGTTCCGGGCGATGCAGACGCTGGTCGCGAAGGGCGACGATATCGAGACGATCGCCGCCACGTTCATGACGACGCCGGCGGTCGTACGGCAGCGCCTGAAACTGGCGTCGGTCTCGCCCGCCCTGCACGAGATCTATGCCGATGACGGCATGACCCTGGACCAGCTCATGGCCTTTTCGGTGAGCGACGATCACGCTCGCCAGGAGCAATTGTGGGAGCTGCTCGCCCACAGCCACAACAAATCGCCGACGTTCATCCGGCAGCGGCTGACCGAGGATACGGTCCGTGCGTCCGATCGGCGGGCACGGTTCATCGGCATCGACACCTATGTCGAGGCGGGGGGCTGCGTGCTGCGCGACCTGTTCGAGGCGGACAATGGCGGCTGGCTGCAGGATGCGGCGCTGCTCGACCGGCTCGTCGTCGAGAAGCTCCAGGCCGAGGCCGACCAGATCCGGGCGGAAGGGTGGAAGTGGATCGCGGTCGCGGTCGATTTTCCCTACGGGCATCTCGACGGGCTTCGCGAGCTCGACAGCTTGCCCGCGGCGCTGACCGAGGAAGAGAGCGCCCGGGCCGAGGCCCTCAAGGATGAGGCCGACGCGATCGAGGCGGAATATGAGAATGTCCGCGATCTGCCCGATGAGGTGGAAAAGCGCATCGCCGCGCTCGACGAGGAACTGGCGGGGTTGCTCGAACGCCCGCCGGTGTTCGACCTCGCCGAAATGACGATCGCCGGCGCGTTCATCAGTCTGGAAATGGACGGCACGCTGTGCATCGAACGTGGCTGGGTGCGGCCGGAAGACGAACCTGTCACCGTGGATGAAGCCACCGATGTGGCGTTCATTGGTCCGCGGCAGCCGGAGGACGGGGCGCCGGAAGCGGTCGCCGACAATGGCGGGGACGACGGCCCGGACGCCGGTGAGGATGAGGACGATGTCATCAAGCCCTTGCCCGATCGCCTGATCTGCGAGCTGACGGCGCACCGCACGCTCGCCTTGCGGGACGCGTTCGCCGCCAATCCCTCGATCGCGTTCGCGGCTGTTCTTCACGCGATGGTGCTGTCGATCTTCTATTATGCCAGCCGGGAATCCTGCCTTGGGATCTCGGTCAATCGCGCAACCTTCCCGCATCAGGCGCCCGGGATGAAGGACAGCCCATCCGCGACGTCGATCGCCGCGCGGCACAAGCTGTGGGAAGATCGGCTGCCGGCCTCGGACAAGGACCTATGGGACGCACTGGAGTTGCTCGATGGGGACGGCCAGGCCGCGCTGTTCGCGCATTGCGCGGCTTACGGCGTCAACGCGCTCTGGGAACCGACCAGCCGCTATGACGGTCGGGTCTCGGCCCACGCCGTCGAGCGACGGCTAGAGCACAGCCATGTTCTGGCACGCGCTGTCGGGCTCGACATGGTGGCGGCGGGCTGGACGCCCACGGTCGATAATTATCTCGGCCGCGTCACCAAGGCGCGCATCCTGATGGCCGTCTCCGACGCTAGGGGCGACCAGACCGCCGGCCTCATCGACCATCTGAAAAAGGGCGACATGGCCCGCGAGGCCGAGCGCCTGCTCGAGGATTCGGGCTGGTTGCCCGAGCCGTTGCGCACACCCGGCATCGCGACGGACGAAGGGGCCATGGCCGACCTGTTGGATGGCTCTGAGGCGATCGTCGAAGCGCTTCCTGCCTTCCTCGAGGGCGGGGATGAGGCGAGTTTGCCCGGCGCCGGGGACGACGAGTCCGGCAGCTTCGCCATCGCGGCGGAATAGCGCTTCTTCCGGCGGAGCGGCTCCGGTCGCTCCGCCATTTCTTTTCGACACTTTTCGAGGGCCTGGCCATCGCGCCGGGTGCTCGTCCGCACCTCCGACGGTCGCCTGGTGGCGGGCCGAGGCCGCGTGAGCGCGGCCGGCCAGAGGGAGAGCGAGGCCCGGCAAGGAGCGAGCCCGCCCGGGTGAGAGAGAGCGACCGGGACTGGCGATGCCTTCCCTCGCTGCTCCGGAGACCTCCCTTGAACGATCCCATCACACCCGCCGGACTCACTGTGCCGTTGCCCGTTGCCCCGAGTTTCGCACGCGCCGCCGACGCGCTGGTCGCCGCTGCCCGCATCATCCTCCCTGATCTCGAGCTTGGCCGCGCGATCCGCGCACCCGCGCTGCGCGCCGCGATGGAGACTACTTTTGGCGGCTCCGACACCGACGGCGCGTGGGACTGGAAGGCCGCCTATGACGCCTGCGAGGCTGCGCAAATCCTGTTCCTCCGCAAATACGCAAAGGCGCTTTTCCGTACATCCGGATCGCCGGGCGCGACCCTTGCGATGGTCGAGAAGGTGGCCACGCTCTTGCCGACCCACACGCGCCGCTCCGAGACGAGCCAGGCCCTGCAGCAGTTCAGCACGCCGGCCGGCCTGGCCTTCATCGCGGCGTTCGCGGCCGCGATCCGGCCCGGCGAGCTCGTGCTCGAGCCCTCGGCCGGGTCGGGGCTTCTAGCGGTTCATGCCGAAGCTGCGGGCGGCAGGCTCGCACTCAACGAACTGGGCGAGACCCGCGCCGAACTGCTCGCGCAGCTGTTCGAGGGTGTCACGGTCACGCGCTACGACGCCGCCCAGATCCACGATTATCTGGATCCCGCGATTGCGCCCAGCGTGGTCCTGATGAATCCGCCCTTCTCCGCTGTCGCCCATGTCGGCAGGGCGATGAAGGATGCGGCGCTCAGGCACATTACCTCCGCGCTGGCACGCCTCGCGCCCGGCGGCCGGCTTGTCGCAATTACCGGCGCCGGCTGCTCATACCATGCGCCGGCCTGGGTCGATGCCTTCACCGCGCTCCAGAAAAACGGGCGGGTCATATTCTCCGCGGCGATCGACGGCCGGGTCTATGCGAAACATGGCACGACGATCGACACAAGACTGACCGTCTTCGATCGTGTGCCGGCCGCAGATCCCACCGTCTTCCCCCTGTCGCCGGGCACCGCGCCGGACCTGGCGACATTGCTGGGCTGGGTGCGCGATCTTGTTCCGCCGCGCGATCCGACGCCCGCGCCCTCGGGCAACGCACTGCCGATCAGGCCATCCGCTCTTCCCGTCTCGCATGGGCTCATGCCAGCGAGGATCACCTCCACGCCCGCCAGGGCGCCGTTGCCCGCGCCCGAGATGATCGAGCTGGCCTATGATGTCCTCGACTGGACGCCGGCCAAGTCAGGCCGGCTCACCGATGCGATCTATGAGCCCTATGCGCTCCAGTCGCTGCGCATCGCCAATGCGAAGCCGCATCCGACGCCGCTCGTCCAGTCCGCCGCGATGGCTTCGGTCGCGCCGCCCAAACCCTCTTACCGGCCCCATCTCCCCGAGAGTCTCGTCACCGACGGTATCCTGTCCGATGCCCAGCTCGAGTCCGTCATCTATGCCGGCGAGGCCCATCGAGGGTTCCTGTCGGGCGCATGGTCGGTCGATCCCAGCTGGGACATCATCTCGGCGGCGCCAGAGGATGCCGAGAAAGCCGTTCGCTTCCGGCGCGGCTGGTTCCTCGGCGACGGCACCGGTGCTGGAAAAGGCCGGCAGGTCGCCGGCATCATCCTCGACAATTGGGCGAAGGGCCGCCGCCGTGCCCTGTGGATAAGCAAATCCGACAAACTGCTTGAGGATGCGCAACGCGACTGGTCGGCACTTGGGCGGGAGCGGCTGCTGGTCTCGCCGCTGTCGCGCTACCGGCAGGGCACGCCGATCCGGCTGTCGGAAGGCGTGCTGTTCACCACCTATGCGACGCTTCGCTCGCAGGATCGCGGCGAGAAGGTCAGCCGGCTGCGGCAGATCGTCGACTGGCTGGGCGCCGATTTCGACGGCGTGATCATCTTCGACGAGGCGCACGCCATGGCCAATGCCGCGGGCGGCTCCGGCGAACGCGGCGGCCAGGCGCCCTCGCAACAAGGCCGGGCCGGCCTCCGGCTTCAGCATGCCTTGCCGAATGCGCGGATCGTTTACGTCTCGGCGACCGGTGCGACCACAGTGCAGAATCTCGCTTACGCCCAGCGTCTGGGCTTGTGGGGCGGCGAGGACTTCCCGTTTGCCACACGCCCCGAGTTCGTGGCGGCGATCGAGGATGGCGGGGTGGCGGCGATGGAGGTGCTGGCGCGCGACCTGAAGGCGCTCGGCCTCTACGCCGCACGCTCGCTGTCGTTCGACGGCGTCGAATATGAGTTGCTCGAGCATGAGCTCACGCCTGAGCAGGTCCGCATCTACGATACTTATGCCGGCGCTTTTCAGATCATCCATAACAATCTCGGCGCTGCGCTCGAAGCGGCGAACGTCACCGGTAACAGCGGCACGTTGAACGCACAGGCCAAATCGGCGGCGCGGTCGGCGTTCGAAAGCGCCAAGCAGCGTTTCTTCAACCACCTCATCACCGCGATGCAGACGCCGAGCCTTGTCGCCAGCGTCGAGCGCGACCTTGCCGACGGCCATGCCGCCGTGGTCCAGATCGTCTCGACCGGTGAAGCGCTGATGGAGCGGCGGCTTGCCGAAATCCCGACCGACGAATGGGATGACGTCCAGGTCGACATCACGCCCCGCGAATATGTGCTCGACTATCTTGCGCATAGCTTCCCGGTGCAGCTCTATGAGCCGTTCAGTGACGGAGAAGGAAATCTCTCCTCGCGGCCGGTCTATGCGGATGGCCAGCCGGTCGAATGCCGCGACGCGGTCGAGCGCCGGCAGCGGATGATCGAACATCTGGCGGCGCTGCCGCCGGTGCCCGGTGCGCTCGACCAGATCCTTCACCGGTTCGGGACTGAACTCGTCGCCGAGGTGACCGGCCGCACCCGCAGGATCGTCGCGAAGCGTGACGACGGCGGGAGGTTGCGCTTCGCGGTGGAGAACCGGCCTGGCTCCGCCAACCTTGGCGAGACCCAGGCGTTCATGGACGACGCGAAGCGCGTCCTGATCTTCTCCGATGCCGGCGGCACCGGCCGCTCCTATCATGCCGATCTCGGCGCGGTGAACCGGCGGCTGCGGGTTCATTATCTCCTCGAATCCGGCTGGAAGGCGGACAGCGCCATCCAGGGCTTCGGTCGGACCAACCGCACAAACCAGGCGCAGCCGCCTCGGTTCAGGCCGGTGTCGACCAATGTGAAGGCCCAAAAGCGCTTCATCTCGACGATAGCCCGGCGTCTCGACACGATGGGTGCGATCACCCGCGGCCAGCGCCAGACTGGCGGTCAGAACATGTTCCGGCCCGAGGACAATCTGGAATCGCATTACGCCCGCGATGCCCTGCGCCAGCTTTACAGCCTGCTGGTCATCGGCAAGATCGAAGGCTGTTCGCTCCTCCTGTTCGAGCAGGCGACCGGCCTTTCGCTCACCGATGCAAATGGTCTGAAGGACGAGCTTCCGCCGATTACCACCTTTCTCAATCGCATGCTGGCGCTGACGATCGCCCTGCAAGACGTCCTGTTCACCGCGTTTGAGGGACTTCTCGCCGCTCGCATCGAGGGCGCGATTGCCAGCGGCGTTTACGAGATCGGTCTTGAGACGCTGATGGCGGAGAGCTTCGTCATCGCCGATCGCCGCGCTATCTATGCCCATCCGAACACGGGAGCGGAGACGACCCTGCTCACGATCGAGCGTCGGGACCGAAATCAGCCGCTCCAGCTCGAACAGGCGCTTTGCCGCGGCGATGATCTGGATGCCGTCTTGCTGGTGAACGCGAAGTCGGGACGTGCGGCAGTCCAGCTTCCATCGCGCAGCCTGCTGCTCGACGATGGCAGCCTGGAACGCAGAATCCGCCTCGTGCGCCCGATGGAAGTGCCGACCATGGCGTGCGATGCCATGACCGACACGCAGTGGGAGAAGGCCGATCGGGCCAGGTTCGCCGCTGCATGGACCAGCGAGCTGGCGTCGATTCCGGCGTTCGAGACGAGCACGATGCATATCGTGGCCGGCCTTCTTCTGCCGATCTGGAAGCGCCTGCCCAACCAGTCGTCGCGCGTCTATCGCCTCCAGACCGACGACGGCGAACGCGTCGTCGGTCGGCGCGTCTCGCCCGCCTGGGTCGCGGCGACCCTCGATGTCGGTTTGCCGGCACTGTCCGCCGAGCAGGCATGGCCGATGCTGTTGGCGGGCGAAGCTTCGCTGCACCTCGCCGAGGGGCAAGTTCTGACGGGCGTCCGGGCGATGGGTGTTCACCGGATCGAACTGACCGGATTCAATGACCTTGCCCTGCAGCGCCTGAAGGCGCTCGGCTTGATCTCGGAGATCGTCTCGTGGAAGCTGCGGCTGTTCGTGCCGACGGGGGCCGACGGCGCGGATGTGCTCGCGCGGCTGATGGAGCGATACCCGCTCCAGCGGGTCGCCGAGCGCAACCCGGCGAAAGCCGCTTGAGGATGCGCCCCATGGAAAATCCCGCCACCGAAATCGCCCGTCGTCTTGCTTCCCATGCCGAGGCGGTATGTCGTCGCTATCTTTCGCACGGCCGCCGCGAAGGACGCTACTGGCTCGTCGGCGATATCCGCAATACGCCCGGTCGCAGCCTCTATGTGCGTCTGGCCGCGTCGCCGGATGGACGAGGCGCGGCGGGCAAATGGACCGATGCCGCGACCGGCGAGCATGGCGATCTGCTCGACATCATCGCGCAGGCTGGAGGCCATGATCAATTGCGCGATGCGCTCGACGAGGCACGACGCTTTCTGAGCATGCCGATGCCGGAGCCGTCGAACGAGAGCCCGCGCCATCGCCGTGAAAAGGCACCTACGGGGACTCCCGAAGCCGCGCGCCGATTGTTCGCCGCGTCGAAGCCGATCGCGGGCAGCGTCGTGGAAGCGTATCTGCGCAAACGTGGCCTTACGACGCTACGCGGGTACGACGCACTGCGCTTCCATCCGCATTGCTGTTACCGTCCTTGCGACGATGATGCGGCGGACACGAGGGCCGCGTGGCCGGCGATGATTGCGGCCGTGACGGACGGTGACGGCACCCTGACAGGGGTTCATCGCACCTGGCTCGATCCTGCGACGCAGGACAAGGCGCCGATCGCGACCCCGAGGCGTGCGATGGGCAATCTCCTTGGTCACGGGGTCCGGTTCGGACATGCCGGAGACGTGATGGCGGCGGGCGAGGGGATCGAGACCATGGGGTCGCTACGATCGATCATGCCCGCACTGCCGATGATCGCTGGCCTCTCGGCCGCCCACCTTGCCGGCATCCTGTTCCCGGCGACGCTAAGGCGGCTCTATGTCGCGCGCGACGACGATCCAGCTGGCGATGCGGCGATGATGACGTTGACCGGCCGGGCCATTGCGGCCGGAATCGAGGTCGTTCCGCTGTCGCCCACATTCGGCGACTTCAACGAGGATCTACGACTTCTCGGAGGCGCGCGCCTTCGAGCGGCGGTGCTGGCGCAGTTCACCGGGGCCGATGCGGACCGATTTCTCGCCCCTTCGGGCTGATTATCGAGATGGCGGTGCGTGGTCGCTCGGGCCCATCGCGCTCTGATGCGGCTGGTGTGACGCTACACGTTCGACTGCGGCCCGCGCCCTTGGCCTTCTGAGAGGGCGATCGGGACGGCAAACGTCCCGGCCCGGCAACGGCGAACTTCACCTTTCTTCCCCTGTCCGCTGCGCTGGCCATTCCTCGCGAGGCAAGAAAGCCGCGTTCGCCGTCCTCCGCGTTGCTTCGGTCCTGCGGATGCCGGCCCGGGCCGCCCGCCGTCTTTCGTCGCCTGCGAAGGCCGCGATGGGCGCGGCTCGATTTCGAAAGGCATCATCATGACAACCGACCAGCACGATCCCAACCAGGAGCCCGAGCACCGCGAATCCGCCACCGGCATCATTCTCCAGGAACTGGCGCTTTATGCATACCGCCCTTTCTCGGACGAAGCAGACCCTCGGCCGCTTCCCGAAGACCGCATGGTCGCCGGCGCCGTCGCCGACATCTTCGATGCGATGGTATCGACACTGGAGGACACCAGACTCGAACCCGATCTCGAGGATCTGCTCTGGGGCCTGACCAATGTGTTCCACCGCGCCGCCGAGCGGGTCGAACGCGAACTCGACGATAATGAGGTCGCCCAGAAGCGCGGCCAGCGTGAGCAGGACGGTTCCGAGGTGAAGTCGGTCGAACTGGAGCGATTGCTTCGGGAAGGCGCGACAATGATCGAACGCCGCGATGCCATGGAGTTCTTCCGCGATGCCGCCGCCGAGCAGTTCCGGGTGCATCTGCGCAAAGCCTGGACACCGCGCTCCGGGTCGATGGCAAATCGCAAGGCGCTGACCGCATCGATGATCGACAGCCGTGACTTCATCAACGCGCGGCGCAGGGCGGAGCGCGACGTGCTTGTGCCGGCAGGGCCGAAGATCGCCTTCACCGCTGGCCAGGATTTCAACGACCACAAGCTGATCTGGGATGTCCTCGATCGGGTTCAGGCCAAGCACCCCGACATGGTGCTGCTGCACGGCGGCTCGGTGAGCGGCGGCGAGCGCATTGCGTCGGCCTGGGCGACTGCCCGGAAGATTCCGCAGGTCGCCTTCAAGCCCGATTGGGCGAAGCACAAGAAAGCGGCACCCTTCAAGCGCAACGATGCGCTGCTCGCCGTCCTCCCAATCGGTGTCATCATCTTCCCGGGTACCGGGATCCAGGACAATCTGGCCGACAAGGCCCGCGCAATGGGCATCCGTCCGATGGATTTCCGCAACAAAGGCGGGGGGTGATCGGGAGGTGTCTTCAGCTCACATCGATCGCTACCACGGCTTGATCCGACGATGGAGCGCGACGAGTGCGGCAATGACATGCGCATCGGCGCCGCGCGCGATCTTCACTGCGACACCATCGATCTCCAGCTCGACTGCGCCGGGCTGGGATCGCCGTCGGCGATGTGGGCGCCTGGCCGGGGTAACCGAATCCCCTGAAGGCGCCGGTTCGATCACGGCCGGGACGAATGAGGGTGCGGGCACCAGAGCTATCGGTAGCGTCAGGCTCCGGGTCCGCCAACTGCTGGCGCAAACTCCCGGCGCCAGGCGAACAGCTGCGATGAGGCAAGCCCGTGCCTGCGGGCAACAGCGCAGACCGTCTCCAGTCCCGAACAGCTCTCCGCGACAATCGACGCCTTCACCTCTGGCGGCCAGTCCCGCCGCTTGCCCGCGCCGATGAAAATCTCGAACCGCTGCGCGCCCTTCGGGCCAGCATCATCACATGGCATCGTCATAGCATCAGCACCCTCCGCGATCAGGCGCGAAGACTCGGCGCTACGCCTCACACCAGCAAGGTGGAGCGGGGACAGCGCTTAGGCCTGAGTGGCATCGCGGCCGCCACCCGCCCTCCATTACGCGGTTATACCGCTGGTGGCGGCCCCGTTGCCACCGCCACATCCGCTAAAATCGCGCTCTTCGAGGTGTCCAGTAGCCAACGCGGCAGCGCGCGAGCCTCTGATAGGTCCGTTACCCAAATATTAGAAAGTACTTCGCGTAGCTTGGAAGGAAGCTGAGGCTCCCGCTGATCATCGTCTCAATAGGAACGACGATGATCATCGAAACCCAGAATCCAGTTGAAACAATCCAGTATGATTTTTCGCTGGCCCGCGCGGCGATCCGTAGGAAGTAGAAAAGTAGAACGCACAATATCACCGGCCACACGCTCATACCAAAAACCGATTGCCACCCCCCCATTATCAACGGATTTGGGCCGAAAAGCGCTTCCATCGAAAACCATCCGATGCCGAACAGTGAATTCCAGAGCGGATTGGCAAGTTTCAGAGTGGGAGTTAGCAGTATTAACGGGTTGATGACTCCCATCAGAAACGCCGCAAAAACCAATGTAGACGGGTGTTTCAAAATTCTCATGCCAAATTCCTATTCGGCTAGCATCCCGCCACAGCACAATATTGGCCAGCGGTGAATTCGTTGACGGGATAGCCCATCTCGTACGGGACGACGTTCTCGACATGGGCGAACGAACTCTCAAAATTCGTCATCGGAGCGAACGTCGTTGTGATAGTGATCGTCGTCAGGCCGCCATTATCCGAGTCGGCTACATAAACCTTGATCGAGAAATCTGTGTACCCCGGAATCCGCGCTTGGTACGCGGTGCCGTGCAACGAAGTGGACGCCTTGAAACCTTTGAAGTCAAACTTTCCGGGATTCACGAGTTTGGCGAAATTCTTGTTCAGAAATGTGATATTGTTAGCCTGTGGGTTGCCCGGATTGATGCGCTTCAACCCGGCGATAATCGCCTTCAACAGCTTTGGTGAGGGTTTTGCGCCCGGTCGTTTTTTGGCAGCCGGCGGGTTTGGGCGCCCGGTGAATGGATCGAGGGTTTGCGCAAAACCGTTCGTCTGGTCGCGTTGGGATGTCCCCGCAAGAGTCGAAAGAGCATTGGATATGGCTCGATCATCGGAACTCGTGATGCAACCGATGCCGCAGGTGCCCGTAACGATGATATCTGGAACCACATTGGGCACTTCGGCCAAGCCACTTGGGTCGCTGCGGTTTACCGGATCGCCCGAAACATAATTGTACCAGTTCGGCCCGTCACTATAACCAATCGGATCGGTTTGCATGAAGCGGCCAAGGTTTGGCGAATATATACGTGCCTTGTAGTAATATAGGCCAATATCACTGAGCCAAGCTTGCCCCGTATATTGAAAGAGGCCTAGATTAGATGATGCCGGGATGCCATACTCGTCGTAGCTGTTGATCGCGATTGCGGTACCACTGGTGCCAGTGACTGCGATCACGCTTCCCTGTTCATTCGGAATCAACCAGCGACGGTCGCTTGTACCAGCCCCTTCATACCAGACCAGCGGATTATCGGTTCCCGGCCCGTACACATAACGCCGCAGTATCGTCGACGTATCATTTGCATATTCCGTGATGATATTGTCGCCGTCATGATCGAAGCTACTCCAGGTCGATCCACCGGCGGCGATTAGCTTGTCCAGACGACCAACGGGGTCATAGTATAGAGTCTGGCCGCCGGGCGTGTTCGAGAGTTGGTTCTTAGTGTTGTAGTGGTAGACCGAGCCCCCGGAAACCGTGAGGTTCCCCCGGCCATCATAGCTCAGCGGCACGCTGCCGGCGGTCGTCAATTGATTGAGACCGTTTACACCATAAGGTCTATCGACGTTATAGTGCCCGCTCCATGCGTAGCTGTCGTTAGAGCGTGTGGTGCTCATGGTTTGAGAGGCCGGGTTGTAGGTGAACGTCGATGTCAGATCCTGCGCGGTTCCCGCTAGATCCTGCGTAAAGCTGGACAGCCTGGAGATCGCGTCGAATGCGCCAGTGGTAATGACGCCGTTCCCCCGAGTCAGCGTGACGCGGCGGCCCGAACTGTCATACGCGTAGGTTGCGAGCACGCCGGCGCCGGACGTGGCTCCATTCTCGCGGACCGCAGACACTTCGCCTGTCGTCCGATACTCATAGGTCACATACAGGCCATCGGGCCAGGTCATGCGCGTGCGGCGACCCGCCGAATCATACTGATAGCCGGTGGTCGCCCAGTTGCTGGCTTGGCTGATAGTCCGGCCGAGCGCATCGTAGCCGCGAGTTACAGAGTGTCCGTTAACGTCATAAGTATGCGTCAGCCTGTTGAGCAGGTCATATTCGTTGTGGATGTCCGAATCCGTGACGTCGACGCCTGGGAGGTCGATCAGGATCGTTCTATTCAGCTTGTCGTAGCCAAACTGAACAAGCCCGCCGTCCCGTTCCCGGCGCTGAAGGACGTTTCCATTCACATCATAGCTAAGGCCCTCATAATCGGTTGTCGAACTGATGCCTGTCGTTGTCGGAGACGGGTAGCGCGTCTGGCTCAGCCGGTCGTAGCCATCATAGACGAAGGTAGTTAGGTTTCCATTCGCGTCCGCGACCGTTAGTGGCTTGCCGTTCAAGGTGTAGGTGCTCGACACATCGTCGGATTGATCAGCGGTTCCCAAAGCGGATTGGGTCTTTATCGGCCTATCAAGTCCGTCATAGCTGATCTTGGCAATGCGATCGGGCCCGGCGCTTCCCTGGGTGCCCAACGTGCATGCGCCTGGCAGGGAGCTGTAAACCGCAGGGTTCATGCGAACGGCGGTACATTGCAACCTGCCCTCCGTGTCGTAGCCATACTGCGTCAGGGCATAAGTCGTGCTGCCGTTCTTCAATGCTGCGGTAGTCTTTCGTCCGGATCCATCATAGGTCGTCGCGACAGCATCAATGGGCGAAAAGCCGCTCCAGGCGAGGTCCGTCTGTCCGTTTGTGGTGCCGCGTTCTTCGAAGATCGGGCGTCCGGCGGCATCCAATGCAATTCGCGTCGCCCGGTTCGGGAGCGGGCCGGCACCGTCAGGATCTGGCTCAATCGTCCCGACGATCTGGCCCATGGCATCATACCGGGTCACCGTCGTATCGCCGCTGCCGGTCAAAGGCCCATCTAGGCTGGCGATGTTGCCAAGTGCGTCATAGGCAACCGACATGCTCGATGAAACCGCGCTGTCTCCGGAATGCGTGGTGATGACTGTAGCTTGCAGATTGGGCGTCCCATAGCTTGTCTCCTGGACAAATTCGTCGCTAGTTCCAACACACGAGGAGGCGGAGTTGCACTTCGACACCTTGGAAAGGCGTGAGACGGGAACCGTCGAGGTTGCAAGCAACGAGTAGCTGTTGCGGGTCTGGGGGCGGGCCGCGCCAGTGGAGGGTGCCGGCAATGTCTCGGTCAGGAGTTGTCCCGTCACCGGGTCATACGTGTAGTCAGTAACGTTCCCGGCGGGATCAACGGTCGAGGTGGGAAGATTACAGATGACATTGTTGGTGCAGGACGCTGGAAAGGTTGCGGTCGTGACAAGGTCGGCGAGGCCACTTCCGGATTTGGCATGCCGGGTCGTCCTGAAGCGGTTCCCCCTCGCGTCCAGTTCATAGACCCCGCTATCGCCTTCGGGGGATGTTTGTCCGGTCACTCGCCCCCAAGAGTCATAGGCAATGCGAGCGAGGGCGCCATTGGAGTACTGGATCTGCGATGGGCGATCCCATGCGTCAGCGAAAACCGTCGAAGGGAAGCCATACAGGCGATTATAGACGACCGTCTCGCCGCTCGGCGATGTCACCGAGGTTGCCGAGGTGGCGTCGGCCGGCGGGACGACATCATAGTTGTAGGACCAGGTCCTTCCATTTTCGGTATAGGATGTAACCTTATAGGCTGGCGTGGCCTGTGCGACGATGTTGTCCACCGCGCTGTCCGGAGTCTTGATCGAGACCGTCTGGCTTGAGGTCGACGCATAGTGCCAGGTCGCGCGGGTCACCCGAGAGAGTGAGTCGGTGACCGTATTGACGACGGTCTGTGTGCCGGTGAATCCCGTGTCCGTGTGTACGATATCGAGTTTCGGCCACGGATAGCTAAGCGCGCAGGTGTCTGCGACCGGATCGCACGCCTCGACCTTCGTGTTGATGGCTTGCACCTTAGCAAGCTGCTTCCAGTTCGTTGCAGCGCCCACGCCACCTGTCGCCGGCAGGTTCGCGAGCGCGTAGCTCAGCTTGATCTGGTAGCCTAGGTTCGACGTGATCGACTGGACCCGCGCATAGGCCTTATATCCCGATAGACCCGGGGCTGATGTACTGCAGGTGATTCCGGTGGGGCAAGTTTTCTGGATCTTGTAGTTATAACTGATTTCTTCGCCCTCGGGATATGAGACCTTGGAGACGAGCGCTGTCCAGCCGTTCTCGCCATGGGGATCTGCTCCCTGGGTGAAGGCAACCCCAACGCCGTCCGCCGACGTATATGTATACCCACCCGTATTGACGATCAGGCTGGCGCCTGCATGTTTGGAAGAGGTCCATAGCGCACCATCCTGCAGGAACGTGTCTGTCTCTCCATCTAGCGATACGGAAATGTACTGGACGCCAAAAATCTCGTCGACGGTCGAGATGATGGAGACGTCGAGATTCGAATGCAGCCCAGCCATCGATGATTGCTCGAGGCGGTACTCCAGGCCTTTTGGGTAATCATCGCCGATCGAGACACGACCGATCGTCTTTGTGATGTCCCCTGTGACGATATCGACCCCGTTGGAATCCCGCGATTTGAAAGGGCTCTCAGTCTGAGCAACCGCACTGCCGGGTACCGCCGAAAGAGCCAGGCAAGCCAGCACATGCTGCAATGCTCTGGGCTCGCGCAGCAGCCTGATGAGTTTCATCCTCGCTTGTTTCGGCACGTGATCCTCCAGTCGACGGTTATTCGGCCCGCTTGTTCGCGACCCGTTCGATCGGGGCGTCGATGCTTGTTTGATCAGATGGTGATCGCCGTCGCTACCTCGACCTTTTTGAAGGTGCTGATTGCCTTGATCTATCGCCGTCGAAAGCTGGCACCGCCGTGCATCCGAACTCTACCGGAGGATGTTTCGACGTCAGGGCGGAGGTGGGTTCGGCGAGTTCGTGACGTTGACGCGCGTTCGATTGTCCGCGTGATCATGCGTGTAAGCGTAGGTAACGTTGTTGTTTACCGTACCAGTCCGAACCACCTGCACGATTCGGCCTTTCGCATCATATGTGTAGGTGATGGTCTCCGTCGCTCGGACTGGCGCGGCAAGCGCGACGCAGACGACCAACGCCGATATCGAAAAGGAACGCACTGCGGCTACTCCCTATATTCAATGGTTAAGCTATTGGTCCAGAAGTCCTTTGTCGAGAGTGCGAATCGATTTATTTTCACTGAAGATAATATTCTGCCGGCCGCAAATTGAAACCATTATGGTTGTTTATAAGATAAGATCGAGTATTCTGGCGAATAGATTGATCGCGGTTTTTAAATCTATTGGGTTGGTAAACACCCGAAGTAATATTTTTTGCGAAAGTGAAACTCTGATCCAGCTGAATAATCCGCGTGAATATTTGTGCGTTGGCAGGCTTACGAATGACGCCCTTAACAAGGACAGAATTCTGCGAGAACGCGCTGCCTGCCGATCGACCAATTAGGAGTGAGCGCCGCAAAGCGGACCAACTGCCATTGATAAATCCCCAAACATGCTATCCTGGCGGCACCGCGGCGCCTGCGTAGGGGTCATAGGGCTGAGAGGGCGGCCGATCGGGCGCCGCGATAGGCGTCGGAAATGTCGCTTCTACATGGCCGCGAGAAATTGCGGTTGTAGTGACCTCTCCGCTTCCGGTCGCCATCGCTTGCAGTCCCGCTGCGATGCGGGAGGCTCCGAACAAGATGAAGCAACCGACGATGGCCGTCGCGCCGCGTTTGGGGACGGACCGGCCGGAAAGCATCATCAGGCCGATCGAACCAATCGCTATCACGGCAATTGTCGTTGCAATGGTTCCGAGCAGCGCGCCCTGCACCCAGGAGACCGCGGCTGAGAGGACGCTGGGTTCCAATTGATCCGTTAAGGAGGGTTCCAGGATGCCGGTGGATATCATAGCCGCGATCGTCTCCCGCGCCAATTTCAACAGAACCGGACGCTTGTCGGTTACCGACATCAGATTCGAACTCACGGCTGTCCGATCGTCGTCTAACCCGAAACGTCAGCGGCATGACCCCGAATAGCGATCTCCGCGTTCCGGAATCAAGGCCCACCCCACTCTTTGAGGCTCAACCCTTGGTCCGGCGCATGGCCTGACGCCATCAACCCGTAAAGGGTCCGCTACGCTCACGCGTGCGGCCGCTATGGCTGCGCCGTCGCGGTGATTGCGGCCATGCGCCGGACACTTCGGGCGCCTGTCGAGCGGGGATGGTCCTCGCTCCCGGACAGGAGCCTCGATCATGCCGCTGAGCCTCGCACAATCTTACGCCTGGAACCTCGCCCGAACGATGATGGCCTGCATCGTCATCTTCAGGATCAATGAGCAGGTCTTCGGCGTCG
>JBDTXU010000024.1:0-5574 GCA_040006055.1 Sphingomonas bacterium
CGGTGGATGCCGAGGATATGTTCCGTCGTCCAGCCGTGGAATTTCGTCCAGATATGGGTGTGGATGATCAGCGCCTTGCGCCCGAACATCGCGGTGATCGGCGTGAGCAGCACGATCGGCAGCGAACCGGTATAGAAGACGATCATGAAGGCGATCGTGCGGAGCCAGTTCATGCGCCGAGCCCCAGCCAGAGCGCGACGCGGCGCACCAGCAGCTTGTTATACTCAGTGACCAGCTGGCCGAAGCGCGGGCTGCTCTGGACGCTGTCTCCCATCACCGTGACGTCATCGCCAAGCGCGTTGACGAGCTCGAGCCGGGCGCGGGCCATGTGCCAGTTCGAGGTGACGAGGCGGATCGAGCGATAATGATGATGCTTGACCCAGGCGGCGGTCTCCTCCGCATTCGAGCGGGTGTCGACCGCCTCATGGCCGAGATCGATACAGCAGGTGAACAGCGCCGGCGAGGCGCGATATTCCAGGGCGAGCTCGACCGGGCGCACCTGGGGCGCGACGCCGCTGATCAGCATCCGTTGCGCCGCATGCTTTTCTAGCAGCGCGATGCCGTGATTGATCCGCCCCGGCGAGCCGGTCAGCACCACGATGCCGTCAGTCTTCACGTCGCCGAGCGGCGCCGGCATGCCGATCGCGAACAGGGCAAAGCCGAACGCCCAGAACAGGACGATGACGCCAAGAATGCGCAGAATCACAGGATCCGCCTCAGCGCGCCGAGCACCGCGAACCGCGCAGCCCAGGTGGCGAGCAGCGCGAACGAGATCGGCAGCAGACCGAGCAGCACCCAATCCCGGCTCGACAGCGTAAGGCCGCCGAGCAGATCCGACCCAAGCGCCGCGAGCTGCAGCCCGACCAGGGCGACAATGCCCATGGCAAAGGCGGTGCCGAGGATACCGCCAAACAGCGTATCGAGCGCAATCCGGCGCTGGAACAGCCGCGCGACCTGAACGTCAGTCGAGCCGAGCATGTGCAGCACCTCGATCGTGTCGCGGTGCGATTCGAGCCCGGCGCGGGCGGCGAGAAGGACGACCGCGCTGGTCGCAGCCGCCATCAGCACCACCAGCCCGGCCGAAAGCCAGGTGACCATGTTCATGAAATTGCTGACCGGCGACATCCAGGCTTCATGGCGATCGACCCGCGCGGCGGGGGCAACCGCCAGCACGGCGCGGGTGACCCGCGCAACCGTCGCATCCGTGCCGACGCCGAGATCGACATCGATCATCGCCGGGACGGGCAGATCGGGATCCGCCCCGTCGGCGCCGAGCCAGGGCCTGAGCAGTTCGGCGAGCTGGGCGCGATCGACCTGATGGACCTTGGTGACCTGGGGCATTTGCCTGAGCACGGCCAGGGCGGCGGCGGTCTGCGCTTCGCGGGCGCGATCGACCGGCTCGACGATCTGCACCGTCAGCCGCCCGGCGAGCTGGTGATCGAGCAGGCTCGCGGCCGACAATGTGCCGAGCCCAAGGGCAGCGGCGAGCACCGTCAGGAACAGCATGATCGCCATGATCCACGTCATCGCCCGCGTGCCCCGGCTCTCGTCGAGCAGGCGGCGATCGGCAGCTGAGGTGATCAGGCGGACGCTCATGCGTCCGGATCCTGACCCGGCTTGACCGGCGGGAAGCGCAGCGAACCGGTGGGATCGAGCAGCCGCCCCTTGTCGAGCCGCATCATATGCGCGTTGGGAATGCGGCCGAGCAGATGGAAATCATGCGTCGCGACCACCACCGTCGTGCCGAGCCGGTTGAGCGAATCGAACAGATGCAGCAGGCGCTCAGCCATGTCGGGATCGACGTTGCCGGTCGGCTCGTCGGCGACGAGGATCTCGGGCCGGCCGATCACTGCGCGGGCGATGGCGACGCGCTGTTGCTCGCCGCCCGAGAGCGTCGGCGGCTTTGCTTGCACCCGATCGGACAGGCCGACCCAGGCGAGCATCTCGCGCACCGGCGCCTCGACGTCACTTTCCGGCACGCCCGAGACGCGCAGGGGAAGCGCGATATTGTCATAGGCGGACAGGTGCGGGAGCAGCCGGAAATCCTGGAACACGACGCCGATGCGGCGGCGAAAGCCGGGCAGGCGCTTGCGCGGCAAGGTGACCGCATCCTCGCCGAACAGACGGATCAGCCCACGGCTGGGGCGTTGCGAGAGATAGAGGAGTTTGAGCAGTGACGTCTTGCCAGCACCCGAGGCGCCTGTGAGAAAATAGAAGGAGCCGGTCGACAGAGTGAAGCTGACGTCGGACAGCGTCTCCTGGCCGCTGCCGTAGCGTAGCCCTACATTCTCGAACTGGACGATATTCGCCATAAATCGGCGGTGCCGCTCACTGATCGTTATGCCCCGCCCCGCCATCGCACGATCCGGGCGCGCGCCACAAGCAGGGGCGTGCGTATGGCGAGAGCCCTTACGGATAATCACGGCCATTGCGAGAATTACGGACAGGCCTTAGTTCAAAGTCAGGCGCCCAAGGCCGGGGCGCCGGAAGCGAATGTCGATGATCCTCGAATGCAGCCAATGCCGGACTCGCTACCTCGTTCCCGATTCAGCGGTCGGGCCCGAGGGCAGGACCGTGCGGTGCGCCGCGTGCAAGCATAGCTGGTTCCAGCCGGGCAATGTGCTCGATCTCGTCACGCGCGCCGAAGCGGGCGCCCCCATTGCCCCGACGCTTGCGCCACCACCACCGCCGCCGCCGCCGCCTGACGTCGAGATCGCGCCGCCGGGCACCGCGCCGAACTATGAGACCTTCGCCCATCAACCGCCCGTCCGCGTGCGCCGCAATCCGGCGCGGCGCTGGACGATGGCTGCCTTTGCCGCTGGCATCGCGATGATGGTCGGCGCCGGGGCGATCCTGTGGGGCGGCGCGCCGGGGCTTGCCAAGCAGTTCGGCCTGCAGCTCGGCCCGGAAGAGACGCCGCTGAAGATCATCAGCAACCCGATCGATCGCCGCGACCTCGACAATGGCAGCACGATGTTCGCGATCAGCGGCAAGGTGGTGAACCCGACCAATGCGCGCCAGCATGTCCCCGATATCCGCGTCGAGCTGAAGGATGCCCAGAACCGGCTTGTCTATGGATGGACTATCCGGCCCGAGGCGACGACGCTGGCCCCGCAGGGACACCTTGAGTTCAACAGCGCGAAACTCGACGTGCCGGTCAATTCGAAGCGCATGCTGTTGAGCTTTTCCGGCGATTCCGAGAACTGATCAAGGCGAAACGGCCGCCATGGAGCGCCGCCGCCGCGACCATGCCGCCACCTGACGCCCAGACCAGCCCTGGCAAGCCGAACCCGCTGTGGATCAGCCACCAGCCGACCCCGCCCGTCACCAGGAAATAGGCGATGATGCTGTTCACGCCCGCCGCGACCTGATCGCCAAGCGAGCGCAGCGCATAGACGAAGACCACCTGCACCCCGTCGAATAGGATGAAGGGCGCCCATAAGGGCAGCATCGCCAGTGCGAGGCCATGGACCTCGGCGGTGGCGGGGAAGGCGCCGACGACGCCGGCCCGGCCGATCACCAGCACGGCGGCGAGGCAGGCGGTAAGCTGCGCCGCCACGCCGACCGCGATCAGGGTGCGGGGAATCGCGGCCGCGGTATCGCCCTCGCCGACTGCGTTGCCAGCGCGAACCCCGGCTGCCGAACCAAGCCCGAGCGCGACGGCGAAGGTGACGTTGTGGATCGAGAAGACGATCTGAAAGGCGTGCGCCGACGCGTCTCCGAGCTGGGTGGAGAGGGCGATCAGGATCGAGAAGCCCGCAAGCTCCAGTCCCGAAGCGATGGCTGGAACCACGCCGAAGCGCGCGAGCCGTGCAACGCCGATCGGCATCTGGCGCCATGACGCCGCGGAGAGGTCGTGAACGCCGCGCTGGCTGGCGCGCGGCAGGGTCCAGGCCGCGCCGAGCATCGCGGCCGCGCCGAATGCCGAGGCGATGGCGGTCGCGGTCGCGGCCCCGACCGCCCCGAGCGCGGGCAGGCCAAGATGGCCGCCCGATAGGGCCCAGGCGAGCAGCGCGTTGAGCGGCAGTATGGAGAGATTGACGACCATCACCCGGCGCGGGTGGCTGACGCCCTCCAGAAAATAGCTGACCGCGACGATCACCAGCTGGAACGGGAAGGAAACGCCCATCACCTGCACGACCCGTATGGCCTTTGCCATGAGCTCCTCAGTCACGCCCATGAAGACGAGCATCTGGCCTGCGAACAGGAGCAACGCGAGGCCGATCGCCAGGCCGAGCAGCAAGGCAAGCACCAGACCTTCGCGCAGCACACCGCCGGTGCGCTTCAGATCGCCAGCGCCGTCCGCGCGCGCGGTGAAGACAAGGATGCCCGAGAGACCGGCAAGACCCGCGACGATCGCGACGAAGGTCAGCGCGCGGCTCGCGCCGAGCGCCGCGACCTCGGCGGTGCCGACCAGCCCGACCAGCACCACGTCCGTGACGTGGAGGATCGTCCAGTTGAGGCTGGTCAGCATCACCGGCCAGGCCAAAGCGAGGACGCGGCGCGTCTCGTCGGTAATCGGGGTGGCGGAGATACGCGGCATGCCGCCCTGCTAACGTCCATGACGCGATCAGGATAGGTGCCCCGCTATCGGCGGTTGCTATCGGCGCGGCACCTTGCTAGGGGCGCTCCCCTACCAGCTGCCGGGGCTTGTCCGGCGGTGTTTCACGTGCGGCCGTGGCGGAACTGGTAGACGCGCAACGTTGAGGTCGTTGTGGGCGAAAGCCCGTGGAAGTTCGAGTCTTCTCGGCCGCACCACATTCTCTTCGAAGAACCGGTCATGACCGGCACGGGGCGGACGGATCAGCATCCGTCCGCCTCTTTTCTTGTCCGCCGCGGATGATTTTCGCCGCAGATGGAACCTTCGCGCAAAGCTTTGGCACCAACGGATCGAGCGCGCTACAGTAGCGTTACGCAACCGAGTGCACCCGAAACGTGAAGCAGTTCGCGTCCGCCGAAAGCCGATCTTGCCCGAGATATTTGCCCATCTGAACGCGATCGGCACGGCCGTTCCCGACCATGACATCCACCACGCCTTTATCGACTGGGCGCAGAGTCGGATCGAGGATGAGCGCGCCGCGAAACTGTTTGCGCGGATGGCGGCGAGATCAGGGATCGACCATCGCTGGTCAGTGCTCGATCGCACTCCAGGCGGTGGATCGCCGGTGGCCGCGACCGGCTTTTATGCGCGGCCCGAGCTGCCCGGCACCGCCGAGCGGATGCGGCTTTATGGCGAGACGGCGCCGGTGCTCGGAATCGCGGCGATCGGCGCTCTGGAAGCGCAGGTTTCGATTGCCGGCATTACCCATTTCATTGTCGCGAGTTGCACCGGCTTTGTTGCACCCGGAATCGACCAGATCATCGCCAGTCGGATCGGGCTCTCCTCTTCCGTCGAGCGGCTGCTGATTGGCTTCATGGGCTGCTACGCGGCGGTCGCGGCGATCCGGACCGCGCGGCATATCGTCCGGTCAGACCCGCAAGCGCGCGTACTCGTGCTGTGCGTCGAGCTTTCGACGCTACATCTCCAGGCGGTCAGCGAGGTCGAGCCGCTGCTGGCGATGCTTCAGTTCGGCG
>JBDTXU010000025.1:0-10523 GCA_040006055.1 Sphingomonas bacterium
CCCAGCGTCGCAGCAGCGCATAGCGTTCCTGCCGCGCCCAGGACTGGATATTGTCACCAGCGTCAGGCGGTGTCGCGATGCTCAGGGTTGCATGCGCGACTCCCGCCGCTGCGCAATAGCCCGCCACCATTGCCGCCTCGTCCGCGGACTCAGGTCGCAACCGGTGATCGACCGTTGCTGCGACCAACTGTTCGGGAAAGGCGGCGTGGGCGAGTGCAAGCATCGCCATGCTGTCGGGCCCGCCTGAAACGGCGAGCGCAATCGATTCCCCGGCCGTGACCAGGCGGCCGAGTACCGCCTCGAAATCGCTTCGGAATCGCTCGACGGACGCCGCGTCAGGTGCGCTTGCGCGCACGTGCCTAGCTTGGCCGGGATGAGGCTGACCGGGAAACCGGGATCACTTGCACTGCGCCTCTGTGCGGCCCCGCGCGACATCGGCCTTGATCGCCGCCGTCATATTCTCGGCGTAGACCTGGTTGAGCACACCATAGACTTCGCAGGCCTTGGCCGGCTTGTTGATCTTGATCAGCGTCTGCGCAAGATAGTTCAGGCTGTCCGGCGCCCGGTCGCCATCGGGCATCTTGTGAAAATTGTCGTAGAAGGACTGCATCGCGTCCCGCACATTGCCCTCTTCGAGATAGGAGCGGCCGAGCAGGTTCTGCGCATAGCTGGCGCGCTTGTGCTTGGGGTAGGTCGCGACGACCTTCTGGAACACCGCCTCGGCCTCCGGGTAGAGCTTCGCCGCCCACAGCCGATAGCCGTAGAGATAGCTGTCCTCAGCGGGATCGTCCGTGACCGGCGGTTTCTCCACGGCCGCGACCTTCCTGGCGCGGTCCGCGTCCTTGACCGGAGCCGCCGGTACCGGCGGCTTGGTGCCAGGCGCGGCAGGCTTGGTGCCGACGGGAGCGGGCTTGGCCACAGGCGGCTTGGTTGCCGGGGGCATTGCGACGCCGGCAGGCGATTCCGCCGCGCCCGAACTGGTGCCGACAGAGGAGGCATTCTCTTCCAGCACCTTCAGCCGCGCCTCGGTCGTGCGCTTATAGGCATTGAACGCGTCTTCGAGTTGCTGGACGCGGTGCTGGGTCGTCTCGATCTGGCCGGTCATGATGCCGATCTGCGATTCGAGCGCACTCACCCGCGCATCGAGATCGGCGACCGGGCTGTTCGAGGGGCTGCCCGGAATCGCCGTGTTGGTCGTCGGCGGGTTGATGTCGGGCTGGACATATTGGCCGCTGCCGCCCGGGAAGACCTTGCGCTGCACGGCGCGCATCTCGCTCTCGAGCCGGCCGACCCGGCCCTCGATCGCCGTCTGGGCACGCGCTGCCTGGGGGGCGAGCCCGAGCCCGGTCACCATCCCCGCCGCCATCATTGCCGTCATCAGATATTTACGCATGGAAACACCCCCCCAACGCGGTGAACGTCCGGGTATAGCTGACAGAATCATCCTGTCGCCAGCCTTAAGGCGCAGGCGTGGCGGAGGCGGTCGGCGCCGCCGGCGACGGCGTCGCAACGGGCGGAGTCGTGCTGGCGGCGGGCGTGCTCTCGCTGCTCGGGCGCGAAATTGCCGGCCTGCGCACCGTGCGCGGCGTTGAAGGGGCGCCCGTCGATGTTGCGCTCGGCGTCGCGCTCGGCGTCGGTTGCGGCGCACCGCTTGCCCGGGCAGCGAGCGCTGCCGCGCTGATCGGGATATCCTTGATGGGACGGGCGCCATCCCCGAGCGGCGGGACTGCGGTGCCGTCGACCATGACCTGGAGCTTGTCCGGCCGGCCGACATTGATCATCGGATTATTGGCGTCGGCCGGGACGTCATAGCGATCGCCGGCTTTGAGCGTATTCTCGTAGAGCGTCTTGCCGGTCGCATCATAGATCCGCATCCAGACTTCGTCAGTCGCCGTGATCGTGACATGGCCTGCCGCGACGGGCGTCGGTGCGACAGGCACCGCCTGGGGTACTGGCGCCGCCTCGGTCGGCACAGCGGCCGGCACGGAACCGTCGCCACGGAACCAGGGTGTGCCGTACCAGAGGCCGACCCCGATCAGCAGCAGCACCGCACCGATGAGGCAGGCGATGACGATGCCGCTTGTCGGTGTGCGCGACGAATCGGTCTGTTCGAAGGATTCATATTCGACATGGCGGGTGGTCATATCGTTCTGACCGCGGATATCGCGGGCAATCGCGACCTCGTCGGCGCCAACCGCCCGGGCATAAGCCTTGGCGAAGCCGACCGAATAGGTGATCGACGGCAGTGCCGAGAAGTTCGACGCCTCGATCGCCTCGAGCTGGCGGACCGGGATGCGGGTGCGCGCGCCGATCTCCGCCAGCGACAGCCCCTGCGCCTCGCGCGCCTCGCGCAGGCGCTCGCCCGCGGTCTTTGGGAACAGAGTCGCTTCTTCGCCGGGATCAGGGTCAGTCATTCTTCTCTCCGGCAGGAAGGTTGCGGCCCATTATAGCCCTGCGTCGGCCGCGTGTCTCACAAAGCGCTGCGGCGGTGTCAACGGCCTGTGGCGCCGTCCGTCACGGTATCACGCCAGTTCGACGCCGCTTTGCGCCGCCCAGTCGAGTAACGCCGCGCGCATGTCGCGCGGCGGAGTGGCGAGCAGCGACTCCATATGCGCCATCAGCGCTGGCCGATCGACCGAGCGGACCATCGCCTTGATGGGCCCAACCGCGGCCGGGGTGATCGACAGCCGATCGATGCCGAGGCCGATCAGCGCCATCGCCTCCAGGGGCCGGCCGCCCATCTCGCCGCATACAGCGAGCTGGACGCCGGCGGCGCGGGTCGGCGCGACGAGGCGGCGCAGGAAGCGCAGGATCGCGGGGCTCAGCCAGTCATAACGCTCAGCGAGCTTGGGGTTGGCGCGGTCAGCGGCGAACAGGAACTGAGTGAGGTCATTGGTGCCGACCGACAGGAAATCGATATTCGGCAACAACAGGTCGAGCTGCTCGGCCAGCGCCGGCACTTCGAGCATCGCGCCGTAGCGGATTTCGCTCGGCAATTTACGGCCGCGGGCGCGCATCCAGTCGCGCTGGGTTTCGAACAGGGCGCGGGCCTCGTCGAACTCCCAGGGCTCGGAGATCATCGGGAACATGACGTTGAGCGTACGGCCGGCCGCCGCATCGAGCAGCGCGCGCGCCTGGACCTTCATCAGCCCGCCGCGCTCCAACGCGAGCCGAAGCGCGCGCCAGCCCATTGCCGGGTTCTCTTCGTCGCTGTCGTCCTTGTTGAGATAGGGCAAGGCCTTGTCGCCACCGATATCGACAGTGCGGAAGATGACCGGATGTTCGCCCGCGGCATCGAGCACATCCTTGTACAGCCGCTGCTGGCGCTCGCGCGACGGCAGCGTCGACGAGATCAGGAACTGGAATTCGGTACGGAACAGGCCGATGCCGTCAGCCCCCGCTACATCGAGCGCTGCGACATCATCGCGCAGGCCGGCATTTACCATCACTGTAATCCGGTGACCGTCCTTTGTGACCGGTGCCTCGCTCCTGAGCGCGGCGAAGGCGGCGCTGCGCTGCTGGCGAAGCTGCAGCTTTGTTTCGAACGCCTCCTCCATCGAAGAGGAGGGCCGCGCATAGACATTGGCGGCGGTGACATCGAGCAGCAGCAGATCGCCCTCGCCGATCAGCCGGCGCACACCCTTGACCCGGCCCAGCACCGGCACGCCCATCGCGCGGGCGACGATGGTGACATGCGCAGTCAGCGAGCCTTCTTCGAGCACCACGCCCTTCAGGCGCCGGCGATCATATTCGAGCAGTTCGGCAGGGCCGAGGTTGCGCGCGATCAGGATGGTGTCCTGCCTCAGGCCAAGCTGAGCCGCGGTGCCCATCTGACCCGAGACGATCCGGAGCAGGCGGTTCGACAGATCCTCGAGATCGTGCATCCGGTCCGCCAGTAGCGGATCGTCGATCTGGCGCATGCGAGTGCGGGTGCGTTGCTGAACGCGCTCGATCGCCGCCTCGGCGGTGAGGCCTGAATCGATCGCCTCATTGATCCGCCGTGCCCAGCCCTCGTCATAGGCGAACATCTTGTAGGTCTCGAGCACCTCTTCATGCTCGCCGCCGACGCCGAACTCGGCCTGGGCTGAAATGCGCTCGATCTGCTCGCGCATCTTGTCGAACGCCGCATAGACGCGGTGGCGTTCGGCCTCGACATCCTCGGCGACGGTATGCTCGATGGTGACGCGCGGCTGGTGGAACACGGCATAGCCGCTCGCCATGCCGTCAACGAGCTTCAGCCCGGGGATGCGAATCGCCGCAGTCGATTGCGGCCGCGCCGCCGCCGAACCGCTCGCATCGGCAAGATCGGCATTGGCGATGAGCTCGCTCAGCACCATCGCAACGGTCTGCAGCGCCTCGATCTCGACATCGTCATATTTGTGCGGATCGGCATGTTGCACGCACAGCACGCCGACCGCGCGCTCGCGCCGGATGATCGGCACCCCGGCGAAGCTGTGGAACTTCTCCTCGCCCGTCTCCGGCTTGTAAGCGAAGTCCGGATGGCTCGCCGCCTCGTCGAGATTGAGCGTCTCGACTTCCTGCGCGATCGTGCCGACCAGTCCCTCGCCGAGCGCGAGTTTGGTGACATGGACCGCCTCCTGGGCAAGGCCGCGGGTGGCGTAGAGTTCGAGCACGCCGTCGCGCAGCAGGTAGATCGAGCAGACTTCGCTCGACATAGCCTCGCCAACGATCTGCACCACGGAATTGAGCTTGGCCTGGGCAGCGGTGCGCGACGCCATCACATCATGGAGGCGGACGAGGATTTCGCGGGCAGAGGCGGCGGCGCTTGGCATAAGGGGGCGCTATCAGATTGTTTCGGGCGGAGCCACAATGCGACGCAACAAGAAAAACCGTTGTCGCGAAAAGTCCGGGACGGGATGGCGAGATATCGACGCGTCTAGTCGAACAGCCCATCCTGCGAATTCGCTGGCGGATTGAGCCCGAGGTGCTTCCAGCCGCCCGCATTGAGCATCCGCCCCCGCGCGGTGCGGGCGATCAGGCCGAGCTGAATCAGATAGGGCTCGATCACCTCCTCGACTGTGTCACGTGGTTCGCTCAGGCCCGCGGCGAGGGTCTCCACGCCGACCGGGCCGCCGCGATAGACATCGGCGATCATCATCAGATAGCGCCGGTCCATCGCATCGAGTCCGAGGCCATCGACCTCCAGGCGATTGAGCGCAGCGTCGGCGATCTTCGCATCGACCGTCGCATTGCCCGCGACATTGGCGAAATCGCGGACCCGGCGGAGGAGCCGCCCGGCGATACGCGGGGTGCCGCGTGACCGGCGGGCAATCTCATGCGCACCATCGGGCGCGATATGGAGATCAAGCAGGGTCGCGGCGCGCGTCACCACCTTTTCCAGTTCGTCGACGGTGTAGAAATGGAGTCGCACCGGGATGCCGAACCGGTCGCGCAGTGGGGTGGTCAGCAGACCCTGGCGTGTGGTCGCGCCGACCAGGGTGAAGCGTGGCAGGTCGATCCGGACCGAGCGCGCAGACGGTCCCTCACCGATCATCAGATCAAGCGCGCGGTCCTCCATCGCGGGATAGAGAATCTCCTCGACCGCCGGCGCGAGGCGGTGGATTTCGTCGATGAACAGCACATCGCCGTCTTCGAGATTGGTGAGCAGCGCGGCGAGATCGCCCGACTTGGCGATCACCGGCCCTGAGGTAGCGCGGAAGCCAACCCCCATTTCGCGCGCGATGATCTGGGCGAGCGTCGTCTTGCCGAGGCCGGGCGGGCCGAAGAACAGGACATGGTCGAGCGCTTCGCCGCGCGCCTTCGCCGCCGAGATGAAGACCCGCAGATTCTCTCTTGCGCCCTTCTGCCCGACAAACTCATCGAGGCTCTTCGGGCGCAGGGCCGCGTCGATATCCTCGGGCTTTCGCGCGGGCGTGATGAGGCGGTCGCTGTCGGTCACCTTGCGGCGATAGCGCGCACATGCTGGCGGGGGCAAGGCGCGCGCTTTATGGGATGCTGATGAGCGACCTTCCCGACCTTTATCTCACCGCCGGAATGACGCCCTCGCAAATGGACGAGCTGGCAAAACGCTTCCGGATCCACCGCGACAACCCGCCCGTGACGACGCGTGCAATGCTCAGCGGCGGGTCGGTGCTGGTCGATCAGACAGTGCTCGATGCGTTCCCCGCACTCGAGATCGTCGCCATTAATGGCGTCGGCTATGACCGGATCGATCTCGACGCGGTCCGCGCGCGCGGCGTGCGGGTGACGACTACCCCCGATGTGCTGACCGACGATGTCGCCGATCTCGCGATCGCGCTGATGCTAGCAGTCGATCGGCGGATCGCCTTCAACGATCGCACGGTGCGGCAGGGCGGCTGGACCGTGCCGCTCGGCCGCCGTTCAACCGGTCGGCGGATCGGCATTTTCGGCTTCGGCCGGATTGGCCAGGCGATCGCCCGGCGGGCAGCCCCCTTTGCGCGGGAGGTGCTCTACACCGCCCGGCACGAGCGCGCCGGGTCCGGGTATCGCTTCACGCCCGATATCGGCGCGCTTGCCGAAGCCTGTGACACGCTGATCCTGATCGCCCCCGGTGGCGAGGCGACCCGGCATATCGTCGATGCGGGCGTGTTGGCGAAGCTCGGCGCGCAGGGCGTCCTGATCAATGTGGCGCGCGGCAGCCTTGTCGACGAGCCGGCACTGGTCGCGGCGCTCGCCGCCGGCACGATCGCGGGGGCCGGGCTCGACGTGTTCGAGGACGAACCGCATGTGCCCGATACGCTCAAGGCGATGGATCAGGTGGTGCTGCTCCCGCATCAGGGCAGCGCAACCGCGGAATGCCGCGTGGCGATGGGTGCGCTCGTCCTCGCCAATCTCGACGCGCATTTCGCGGGCCGGCCATTGGTGACGCCGCTGGTGTGATCAGCTGACGCGCTCTCCATGGCCGATGCTGATTCAAATCTAACCGGCTTTTTGGCACTGACTCGGAAGATGGAATCCCGCGCCGATTTCACGCGTTCTTTGACATGACTGAACGATGTTGAACGACAGGTGCCGCTGTTATTTCCAACAGCGCCGCTGTTTCCCCGCTGTTATTCAATAACAGCGGGATTTCCCATAACAGTTTGATACAAAAGGGATAAATCACCGCTCGGCCTGATCATAACAGCGAGAGAAAAAATCTTGCCGAAAAAACAGCGGGAACAGCGGGCGCGACCCTCTAATCATCGTGCAGCGCGTAATGGGTGACATGCGGCTCGAGCTCGATCAGGAAGTCGCGGTCGAAGTCGTAATATTTCGCGACCTCATAATCCTCGCCCGCAAAGCGCTTGATCGCCTCGATGTCCGGCCAGAAACTCAGCATCTGGAAATGGATCAGGTCGCCCTCGGTGCGGTGCAGGCACCAGGCGCCGAGATTGCCGGGTGTCGATGTATAGTCGGGGATGGCGACGTTGCGCATGTGCGCCAGATAGGTTTCGGCTTTCGCCGCCGGCACCGCGCCGTGCCACGGTCTCGCGATCATGTCCGATCTCGCATTTTGGGGCCTCCTATTTCGCCGCTTTCCTCAGCGCGAGCCGGACCAGCGCGTCGAGGCTGGCGCCACCGCCCAGTTCTTCTTCCGCCGCCGCGACTGCGCCACTCGCCTCGGCAGGGCGGAAGCCGAGGTTGAGCAGGGCTGAGACTGCATCCCCGCTCGCGCCGCTTGCCGCGATTGGAGTAGTACCGCCGATCGCGACGCCGCCGATCTTGTCCTTCAGCTCGCGCACGATGCGCTCGGCGAGCTTGGGGCCGACGCCGTTGGCACGGGCGACCATGGCCTTGTCCTGGGCGGCGATGGCGCGGCTGAGATCGGCTGGGTCGAGCGCGGACAGGATGGCGAGCGCCACGCGGGCGCCAACGCCCTGCACGCCCGTCAGCAGGCGAAACCAGTCACGCTCGCTTGCGGTCGCGAAGCCAACGAGGCGGATGAAATCCTCGGCGACGAGCATTTCGGTGTGGAGCATAACGGCCTCACCGACCGGGCCGATCGCCGCGAGCGTCTTCGTCGACGCGCCGACCAGATAGCCGACGCCACCGACATCGATCACGGCATGGTCGATACCGGTTGCGTCGAGGCGGCCTTTGAGATGGGCGATCATGGCGTGGCTCTTAATCCGTCATGCCGGACCTGTTCCGGCATCCACCGGGCAGCAAGCACCGCGCCCGCTTCGTATGCGGCACGGTGGACCCCGGAACAAGTCCGGGGTGACGCTCAGGGATTGGGCACACGTCGCGCCGACGCCATGTGGTGGGCGTGGCAGATCGCCACCGCGAGCGCGTCGGCCGCGTCCGGGCCGTCGATCTTCACCCCCGGTAACAACCGCGCGACCATCGCATGCACCTGCGCTTTCTCCGCACCGCCGACGCCGACCACTGCCTTCTTGACCAGCCGCGCGGCATATTCGCCGACCTCCACGCCGCTCCGCGCAACCGCGCACAGCACGACGCCTCGAGCCTGGCCGAGCTTCAGGGTCGATTGCGGATTGGCGTTGACGAACACCTCCTCGACCGCGGCGCTTTCCGGGGCGTGATCGGCGATCAGCGCGACCAGCATGGCATCGAGATGGGCGAGGCGGCGGGGGAGCGGGGCGGCGCTGTCGGTCTTGAGGCGGCCATTGGCGAGGTGCGACAGGCGGTTGCCCTCAGCGCGGATCAGACCCCAGCCGGTGGTGCCAAGGCCTGGGTCGAGGCCGAGGATGATCATTTCTGCCTCCCCTCCCGCTTGCGGGAGGGGATTGAGGGGTGGGCGCCCGGCCGCCGCGAACGGATCGCTTGTGGAGAGCACGAGCCCACCCCTCGGTCCCCTCCCGCAAGCGGGAAGGGAGGAAGGGAGGTCACCCTAATTTCTCCATCACGGCGTCGGAGACTTCGTAATTGCCCCATACCGTCTGGACGTCGTCATCCTCATCGAGCGTGTCGATCAGCTTGAAGAGCAGGCCGGCATCGTCCTCGCCGACATCGACCATGGTCTGCGGCTTCCAGGCGAGCTTGGCGCCTTCGGGTTCGCCGAGCACCGGGGTGATCGCCTTCACCACCTCATGGAGCGATTCGTTCGAGGTCCAGATCTCATGGCCCTCGTCGCTCGATTCGACATCCTCGGCGCCCGCATCGAGCGCGGCTTCGAAGACCTTTTCGGCGTCGCCGGCGCTGGCAGGGTAAGAGATAAGCCCCATCCGGTCGAAGCCATGGCTCACCGAGCCGCTCGCGCCGAGATTGCCGCCATTTTTGGAGACCGCTGTGCGGACATTGGTCGCGGTGCGGTTGCGATTGTCGGTCAGCGCTTCGATGATCAGCGAGACGCCGCCGGGGCCAAAGCCCTCATAACGGATTTCCTCGTAATTCTCGGCGTCGCCCCTTGCGGCCTTGTCGATCGCGCGCTGGATGTTGTCCTTGGGCATCGACTGCGCCTTGGCGGCGTTGACCGCCGCGCGAAGCCGCGGGTTCATGTCCGGATCGGGCGTGCCCATCTTCGCCGCGACGGTGATTTCGCGGCTCAGCTTGGAGAAGGCGGCTGACCGTTTCTTGTCCTGCGCGCCCTTGCGGTACATGATGTTCTTGTATTTGGAATGGCCTGCCATCGGGTCTCTCTATCTCTCAATCCGGGCCGAGCTTGTCGCGGCTCGCTCTTTTCTCTGACGCGGGGGTAGAAGAAAGAGCGGCACTTCGACAAGTTCGGCGACGAACGGACAGGCTGATCAATCCAGCCCGAGCGCCGCCTTATAGGTGTCGAGCAGCATCTCGGCCTCGTCGCGGTGGTGCTTTTCCATCCGGCGCAGGCGGACGATCGCACGCATCGTCTTGGTGTCATAGCCGTTGGATTTCGACTCGGCATAGACGTCCTTGATGTCGTCAGCGATGCCCTTTTTCTCTTCCTCGAGCCGCTCGATCCGCTCGATGAAGAGTCGAAGCTGGTCGGCGGCGATCACGTCGCTCATGGATATTCCTCGGTTGAATCGGTGAAGGTGGCGCCTTAGCGTTGCCGCTTACCCACGTCCATTCTTAGCGACGCTTTCCGCCATGCGGGCGAGCTGCTCGGGCGTCGCCTCAACCTGATGCTGCGCCTTCCACTGTGGATAGGGCATGCCGTAGATCGCCTCCCGCGCGCCCTCCTTGTCGAGCGAGCGCCCAGGGACGTCGGCACTCGCCTCCTCCACCCAGTCCGACAGGCAGTTGCGACAGAAACCCGCAAGGCCCATCAGATCGATATTCTGGGCATCGTCACGATGCCGCAGGTGGCGAACCAGGCGGCGGAAGGCAGCCGCGGCTATGGCGTCGTCGAGATTTTCGAGCGATGACATTTTTGAATGCTCCAAACTTGATCGCCCGGAGATACGAGCTAGAGGCTATGGCGCACAAGCCGAGGAAAACGTTGTCATGACCAAGGCCATTCATCCGCGTTCGCGCCAGGTTCGCGTGCTTGCCACGCTGGGGCCGGTGAGCAGTACTGCGGATATGATCGGTCGCCTGTTCGAAGCGGGCGCCGACGCGTTTCGCGTCAATATGAGCCATGGCGACCAGCAATC
>JBDTXU010000026.1:0-15733 GCA_040006055.1 Sphingomonas bacterium
GCCGGATCGGCAGCTCGGACATTGCCGGCCATGTCGATGTCGACAAGGTCGATGGGCGGACCAGCCTGAAGGGCGAGGTCTCCTCCAACGCGCTCAACTTCGACGATTTCGCCTCGCGCGCCGGAACCGCGGCGGCGCAGGCAACGCGACAGCGGATCGGCCCGCGGATCGTGCCAGATACACGGATCAACATCCGCAAGATCACGCATACCGACGGCACCATTGCTTTCACCGCGCGGCATCTGGTCGGCCAGGGGGCGCTGGCGGCGATGAAGGGCGTGCTGACGATCGACCATCAGCTGATGACCATTTCTCCGTTCACGCTGCAGCTGACGCGCGGCGCGATCACCGGATCGATGCGCATCGATCAGCGCGACGGACGGCCGGTGCCGCTGGTGACGATCGACCTTGCCATGCGCGGCAGCAGCATTCCGGCGCTGGCGGGCGGTGGCGGCGAGGTCGATGGGCGCGTGGACGCGCGAGTGAAGCTCAGCGGCACCGGCAGCACGATCCGCGAGGTGGTCGGTGCCTCGAGCGGCACGATCGGGCTGGTCGCGCGCGATGGGACGCTGCCCGCCGACATCGCGTCGCAGCTTGGGTTCGATGTTGTGCGCGGCCTGTTCGGCAGTGGGGACGAGCCCGCCGGCTTGCGCTGCGTCGTGCTGCGGCTCGGGGTGAGGAACGGCGTCGGCACGGCTGACCCGTTCCTGATCGACACAACCGCGAGCCAGGCGATCGGCCATGGCACGATCACCTTCCCCTCCGAGGCGATGGGGCTGAGCCTGACCGGGACGCCCAAGGGCAATGTGATCATCAAGCTGCCCGGCGCGATCATCGTCGGCGGCACGATCCGCGAGCCGCATGTCGGCACGACGCCGGGGGTGAAATCGGTGGGGAATATCTTCAAGGCGATCGGGCGGGCGATCAGCGGGGATAATGGGCCGCGGGCGACGGATGCGGATTGCGAGGGGCTGGCGCGGCGGGCTTTGGGTGAGTGAGGCCCTCCTCAATCGTCATGCCGGACTTGTTCCGGCATCGTGCAGCAAGAGCCACGCCTGCGATGTACGCGGCACGATGGACCCCGGAACAAGTCCGGGGTGACGTTGATGTTGGGGTGACTTCGCCTGACTCATGCAGTTTTTGCATGCATGATTGCGGTCCAGCATCTTCCACACGGTTTCGCGAAGGCGTAAATAATCGGCTGCGGCATTCGCCGCATCACGCCGCTTGCTCGCGGTATCTTCGAGGCATTTCGATGCTCCCCACATTGCTGTTCACCCTGATGCCGGTCGGCATCCTCGCGCTTGTGCTCGCGCTCAAATCCTTTGGCATCAACCAGGAATATGAGCGCGGCGTCGTCTTCCGGCTTGGCCGGCTCCAGGCCACCAAGGGACCGGGCTGGTTCTGGCTGATCCCGATCGTCGAGCGGGTCGTGAAGGTCGATATCCGCACCATCACCTATGCGCTCGACACGCAGGAGACCGTGACGCGGGACGGCGTCGCGGTGCGCGTCAACGCAGTGCTCTGGTTCCGCGCCTTCGATGCGGCGGGCGTCATCACCACCGTCGCCAACTGGAAATCGGCGATCATCCAGGCGGCCGAGACCGCGCTGCGCGACGCGATCGGCCAGAGCGATCTCGACCAGATGCTGAAGGACCGCACGACGATCAACACGCGGCTGAACGAGCTGCTGACCGCGACCTGCAACCGCTGGGGCGTCGAGTTCGACGCGGTCGAGATCAAGGATCTCGACATCCCGCCGCAGATGCAGCGCGCGATCGCGCGCGAGGCCGAGGCGGTGCGTGAAAAGCGCGCCCGCATCATCAAGGCCGAGGGCGAGCAGGAGGCGGCGCGCAAGCTCTCGGATGCGGCGGCGATCATCGCCGAAGCCCCGGGCGCGCTCGAGCTGCGGCGGTTGCAGACCCTGGCCGAGATCGGCGTCGAGCATAATTCGACGATCATCGCCATGTTCCCGACCGAGATCCTCGAGGCGTTCAAGAAACTGCCGAAGGCGGCGTAAACGACCGGGGGCGCCTGTGAAAGCAGGCGCCTTCCCGTAGAGCGCGCAGCGTACGCCCTTCCCCGTTACGGCCGGTTCTGGCACTCCACCTGCATGATCCATGTCCCGACCGCACCGTGGTTTCACTATCTCGGCGATCTCTCGGCGTGGATAGCAGCGTTGCTGGGTGGTCGCTGGGTGTATCGACACCGACACGCCTCGGTCGTCGGGCTCGCGCGGCAGACTGAGCCGGGCTATTTTATTGCGCTTGCGATCGGCGCGGTGATCGGCGCGTGGGGGACGGGGTCGCTCAACACGTGGCGGCTGGCGGCGCCGACCCTTTCGCACAGCATCGCGGGCGCACTGGCTGGGGCGATCATTGGGGTCGAGCTGTGGAAGTGGCGGCACGGGGTGCGCGGATCGACCGGCGGGCCGTTCGTCATCCCGCTCTCGCTTGGCATCATTGTCGGGCGTTGGGGGTGCCTGTTCGCTGGCCTTGCCGACCAGACCTATGGCGTGCCGACCAACCTGCCCTGGGGTGTTGATCTTGGCGACGGCATCTCCCGCCATCCAGTCGAAATCTATGAATCGCTGGCGATAACGTTGTTCCTGGCCGCTTATTGGCCGGCGCTCGTCAGGGGCAAAAGCTGGGCGGTCGAGCGGGGCTTCCATGCCTTTGTCCTGGCCTATGCCGTGCAGCGATTTGCGTGGGAATTCCTCAAGCCCTATCCCGTGCTGATCGGGCCGTTCAACCTGTTCCATTTCGCGATGATAGGACTAGCCTTTTATGCCCTTGTCTGGATCGCTCGCGGAAAGCCCGGCGCAAACTTCGCCGCCACCTGACCGGAAGGCCGCGCCGTACATCTTCCACGGGCAGACGACGAGCCTGTGCGAGACCTGCCTGGTGCCCGTGCCGGCCAAGGTAATCATCGAGGATGATCTGGTTTTCTACCAGAAGCGCTGCCGCGAGCATGGTGTGCAGAGGACGCTGATCAGCGACGATCTCGAATATTGGCGCGCGCAAAAGCTGTGGCTCAAACCCGGCGACCGGCCGCTCGCGACCCAGACGCGTACCGAGGCGGGCTGTCCGTTCGATTGCGGGCTCTGCCCAGACCATGAACAGCATAGCTGCCTTGCGATCGTCGAGATCAACTCCGCCTGCAACCTGGCCTGCCCGGTCTGCTTCGCCGATGCCGAGGATGTGCACGGGGCGCATCTTCCGGTCGCGACGGTCGAGCGCATGCTCGACGCGCTGGTCGCGAGCGAGGGCGAGCCCGATCTCGTCCAGCTTTCGGGCGGCGAGCCGACCATCCACCCGCAGTTCTTCGAGATCCTCGATGCGGTGAAGGCGCGGCCGATCCGCCATGTGATGATCAATACCAACGGCGTGCGGATCGCGCAGGACCCGGCGTTCGTCGAGCGGCTGGCGAGCTATGCGCCGCGGCTGGAAATCTATCTCCAGTTCGACAGCCTTGATGACGATGCGCTGATGAACCTGCGCGGCGCCCGGCTGTCGCGGATCCGCCAGCAGGCGCTCGAAGCGCTAGAGCGGGTCGGCCTGTCGACCACTTTGGTCGCGGTAGTGAAGCGCGGGGTGAACGATCATGAGGTGGCTGACATCATCCGCCATGCGCTGGAATGGTCGTGCGTGCGCGGCGTGACGTTTCAGCCGGTGCAGGATGCGGGTCGCAATGAGGGGTTCGACGGCAAGGCCAATCGGATCCTGCTGACCCAGATCCGCCGCGAAGTCGCCAAGGCCGATGTGTTCGGGATCGAGGACATGATCCCCCTGCCCTGCAACCCCGATCAGATCTGCATCGGCTATGGGTTGCGACAGGGGAAGAGCGTCACCCCGATCACCTCGCTGCTGCCGCGCGAGATCATTCTGAGCGGGCCGAACACGGTCAGTTACGAGGCCTATCCGAAGCTGCGCGAGAGCATCCTCGACCTGCTCAGCCTCGCGACGGCGCAGGCCAATACCGAGGAGAAGCTGGCGGGGCTGCTCTGCTGCCTGCCCCAGGCGATGGTGCCGCAGGATCTGAGCTATGCGAACAGCTTTCGCGTCGTGATCCTGCAATTCCTCGATCGCTATAATTTCGATCTCGCGACGGTGAAGCGCAGCTGCGTCCATTTCGTGACGCCCGAGGGGCAGATCATTCCGTTCGACACGTACAACAGCTATTATCGACCCGGCGCCGAAGGGGCTGGCGTGCTGGCGCGGGCACGTGGGGGAGAGAGGCTGTGATGAAATTCTTCGGAGGGTTGCTGATGGGGATCGGCATCCTGATCGCGACCCTCAGTGGCCTGTGCAGCGCCTGGTTCCTGGTGATGATGCTCAGCGACTCCGGCGGCGGCGAGTTCAGCGGCCCGCCTATGCTGGGGCTTGTCGCGGTGATCGGCGGCGTGCCGTTCCTGAGCGGTCTCGGGCTGTTCTTCTGGGGTCGATGGCTGCTGCGCCTCGCCCGGGAGCGCGACGAATAATATCCTGAGCCAGGGCCGCCTCGCGGCACGCGTTCCGCTTGCCACGAGGCGGCCCCGGCCTCCGCCGGGGCGACGTTACGGGAGCAGCACGGTGGCCCCGCGCGTTTCGCCCGCCTCGAGCGCGCGGTGCGCGTTGGCCGCATCTTCGAGCGCGAAGGTTTGGCCGATTTCCGGGACGATCGCGCCCCTGGCAAGCATGTCGAACAGGCGGTCGACTCCGGCCTGCCTTTCGTCAGGGGTGACATAATAGTGAAACAGGGTCGGGCGGCTGACGAACAGCGAGCCCTTGGCCGACAGGATACCAAGCGCAACCCCGTCGACCGCGCCGCTGGCATTGCCGTAGCTGACGATCAGCCCGCGTGGCGCTGCTGAATCGAGCGAGACCGGCCATGTCGCCTTGCCGACACCATCCAGGATCACGGGCACGCCCTTGCCGCCGGTCAGCGCGCGGACTTCCTTCGCCACATCGACCTGTTTGTGGATCAGCACATGGTCGGCGCCCGCCACCTTTGCCTGCGCCGCCTTGTCCTCGGTGCCGACGGTGCCGATCACGGTTGCGCCGATATGCTTGAGCCAGCCGACCAGGATATGGCCGACGCCGCCCGCTGCCGCATGGACCAGCACGGTCTGGCCGGCTTGCACCCTGGCGCAGCGCTCGATCAGGAACTCGGCGGTGCAGCCCTTGAGCAGCAGCGCCGCCGCGGTGCGATCATCGACTGAGTCGGGAATCTTCAGCATCTGTGCGGCCGGCAGGTTGCGCTCGGTCGCATAGGCGCCGCGGACCGGGCCGAAGGTGCCGACGCGGTCGCCCACCGCAAGCTCGGTCACGCCTTCGCCAAGCGCCTCGACCATGCCGATTGATTCACTGCCGAGGCCGCTCGGCAGCGGGGACGGATAGAGGCCGGAGCGGTAATAGACGTCGATATAGTTGAGCCCGACCGCCGTCGTGCGGACGCGGACCTCGCCGGGGCCGGGATCGGGGAGATCGACATCGCCCCATAGAATCACCTCGGGTCCGCCGGTTTGCTCGATCCGTGCAACGCGCGCCATATGTCGGTCTCCTGCTGGGGTGGATTGCAAATAGGCATTGCGTTTCAGGTTGCAACGCTTCGTGTTGCCCGCCATCTAGGCTCGCATGCCGTACCGCAGGTTCGAAAAAATCGGAGACCAGGATGAAGAGCTATCTCAGGCAATATATCGACGGCGCATGGGTCGAGAGCGAGGGCGGCACGCGGCATGAGGTGATCGATCCGGCCAGCGAGCAGCCCTGCACCGAGATCACGCTGGGCACCGCCGCCGATGTCGACAAGGCCGTCGCCGCAGCTCGCCGCGCGTTCGAGACATATTCGCAGACCACAGTCGCTGAGCGCGCTGCGCTGCTCGGCCGGGTGATCGATGAGTATAAAGCGCGCATTCCGGATCTTGCCGCCGCGATCAGCCAGGAAATGGGCGCGCCGATCGGCTTCGCGACCGCAGCCCAGGCACCCGCCGGGCTTGGCCATTTCCTGTCGACCTTGAAGGCGCTGAACGACTTCCAGTTCGAGGAGCGGCTCGGCCGCGCGCGCGTGGTGCATGAGCCGCTTGGCGTCGTCGCGATGATCACGCCGTGGAACTGGCCACTCAACCAGATCTGCGCGAAAGTCGCACCGGCGCTCGCCGCCGGCGATACGATGGTGCTGAAGCCGAGTGAGGAATCGCCAGCCTGTGCGATGATCCTGGCCGAGGTGCTGGAAAAGGCTGGCGTGCCTGCTGGCGTATTCAACCTGGTCAATGGCGACGGGCCGGGCGTCGGCGCTGCTCTGTCGAGCCATAAGGATGTCGATATGGTGAGCTTCACCGGATCGACCCGCGCGGGGATTGCGGTGGCGCAGGCGGCCGCCGCGACCGTCAAGCGCGTCCATCAGGAGCTGGGCGGCAAGGCGCCGAACCTTGTGCTGGAGGGCGCCGATCTCGCCGCCGTGCTGCCCCCAACGGTGGCGGGCGTGCTCGCCAATTCGGGGCAGAGCTGCATCGCGCCGACGCGCCTGCTGGTCCACAGCTCGCAGGTCGGCGAGGCGACGCAGATCGTGAAGACGATGATGGAGGCAACGCAGGTCGGCGACCCGTCGGTGATGGGCGCGCATATCGGGCCGGTCGTGAACAAGGCGCAATATGAAAAGATCCAGGGCCTGATCCAGTCGGCGATCGACGAGGGCGCGACGCTCGTCACCGGCGGCACCGGGCGGCCGGACGGGCGCAATGCCGGGTTCTTCATCAAGCCGACGCTGTTCACGGGCGTGACCCCGGATATGCGGATCGCTCAGGAGGAGACCTTCGGGCCGGTAGCGACGATCACCGCCTATGACAGCCAGGACGAGGCGGTGCGGATCGCCAACGATACGCCCTATGGCCTGTCCGCCACCATCTCCGGCGACCCCGCCGCCGCCGCCAGGGTGGCGCCACGCCTGCGCGCCGGGCTGGTCACGATCAATTCGTGGGCACCGGACGGCGGCGGGCCGTTCGGCGGCTACAAGCAATCGGGCAATGGCCGCGAGGGCGGCAAATATGGGCTGACCGACTTCATGGAAGTGAAGACGATCGTTGGCGAACCTGCCTGACGGGCATGACGTGCCGCATCACTGTCCTGATGCCCGCCGCCGATAGCGAATATGGCGCTGTGGCGTCGACGATCCTCGATCAATATCGCGACGCCTTTGCCGCGCGCGATATGATGCTCGATGCCCGGCCCTGGGATCTGGGGCCGGGTGAAAGCACGGCGACGCTGGCGCTGTTTGCCTGGGGCTATCATCTCGACGTCGCGCGCTGGGAGGCGATGCTGGCGGCGTGGCCGGCGGAGCGGCCCTTGTTCAACGCCCCGCGCCTGCTCGCCTGGAATACGCGGAAGACCTATCTGCTCGAACTGGAGGCAAAGGGCATCCCGATCGTCCCGAGCCGGTTCGGCCGCGCCGATACGGCTGCGGTTTCGGCTGCGTTCGAGGCGTTCGGCACCGACGAGCTGGTCGTGAAGCCGCAGGTCTCCGGCGGCAGCTACCGCACCGTGCGCTTGCGCCGGGGCGATGCCGTTGACCCGCTCGACGATGCCATCATCCAGCCCTTCATCCCCGCGGTGTCGGACGAGGGCGAGCTCTCTTTCCTCTTCATCGGCGGCATCTTCAGCCATGCGGTGCGCAAGGTAGCGAAGCCGGGCGATTTTCGTATCCAGCCGCAATTTGGTGGCATTTTCACTCGGCTTGAGCCCGAGCCGGCACAGCTTGCGCTGGCTGAAAGGGTGATCGCGGCGCTTCCGGAGCCATCGCTCTATGCCCGCGTCGATCTGTTGCGGATCGCCGATGGCAGCCTTGCCTTGATGGAGCTGGAGGCGATCGAACCTGACCTCTACCCGGATATGGCGCCCGAGGTTCCGGCCCGGCTGGCGGATGCGGTGCGAGACCTTCTCTAGCGCCGCCACGGCCGAAGCGGGCGATAGATGGCCGCCTCATTCTCCGCCCGCCGCACAATCTCGATCAGCCGCCTCCGCTCGAGATGCGCGACGGCCGCCTGGCAGGAGCGCCGCGACAGCCCGGTCCTTTCCGCGATCGTCGCATAGCTGAGCGCCTCGCCGTCGCTCGCTTCGGTCAGCAGATAGACGAGGAATGCCGAGGGCCGGCGATCATGGCCGACCAGATCGCCCATCAGGGTTTCGATCACATAGCGATCAAGCGGGATGGCATTCATTGCCATGGCAATGCCTGCACCCCTCCCCCGCCGCAAGCCCCCGGGTTAAATCTTCGCAACCAGGAGGCGATGATGATCAAGATGGTGAAGTTCGTGAGCATCCCGACCAACGACCAGGAGCGTGCGCTGGATTTCTGGACCACCAAGATGGGCTTTCGCGTGGTGACCGATCAACCGATGGGCGAGACCCAGCGCTGGATCGAGCTCGGCATCCCCGGCGCCGAGACGGGCGTGGTGCTGTTCACGCCCGAGGGGCATGAGGACCGGATCGGGGGCTTCTTCAATGGCTCTTTCGCCTGTGACGATGTGGATTACAGCTATCGCCAGCTGAGCGAGCGCGGCGTGGCCTTTGACGGCCCGCCCGAGAAACAGCCTTGGGGCAATTTCGCGAAGTTCCGCGATCCCGATGGGAATCAGTTCGTTCTGTCGAGCCGGTAGCGCCAATCTCCCCTTCCCAGCTTTCACCAAGAAGGGGAGGTTGATCAAAGCCCCGCTCAGTCGCCAACCACCTCTTCGCTCGCAATCGGCGCGGCGGCTACGGCCGGCCGCCGTGGCCGGAAGCGGCGCCAGGCCAGCCAGGCGAGCAGCAGGAGGATGCCGGGCGGGCCGCAATAGGCGAGCAGGCCGAGCAATATGGCGATCGTCACCTGGGCCGAACCGATCGCGGTATCTGCCGCGCTGGTCAACGGTGCGCTGGCATCGAAGCCACGGACCGCTTTGCCGGACCCATAGTCGAACACCATTGGCGTATCGGCGAGGCTCTCACGTTGCTGGGCCGTGCTGTCATTGGCTGCGCTGATGGTCTGGGCGGCTGCGGCGCGCTGGCGCTGTAGTTCGGCGCGCTCTTCCTGCGAGAGCTTGGGTTTGGCCAGCTCGGCATCGAGCCGCTTCTGCTCGTCCTCTGCGCGGGCGTGTTGAATCTTCAGGCGATCGATCTCGGCGCCGGCGTCGTTACCGGTGATCTCGGCATCGACCAAAGTGCCCCTGGCTGCCTCGACCACGCCGATACCGGCCTTTCCGAAACCTCGGGCGAGCGCTGGATCGAGCTTGAAGGCGAGCATCGCCTCGACATTATTCTCGCCGAGCAGCCGGTAGCGCATGCCGGTGATCCGGCAGTGGAGGACGCCGAGCTTCTCGCACGCCTGGGCATGCGCTTCCTGTGCGGCAGCGATGCTCGCCGAGGGCAGGCGGAAGCCATAATGATACGAAAAGGCGACGCCCGGCGCTGCGGTTACCCCGATGCCACCCGGCGCGACCATGGCGGACGGTGCGACCATCGCGGGCGGAGCGTTGCTGGATGCGGCCTCCTCGCTGAGCGCCTTTCGATCCGCAACATCGAAAGTCTGAGGCGAGGAACCTGCGGTGGAATCGGTTTCGCGATCAGGCGCTTTGCTGCACGCCGCGAGGCAGAGGCAGGACGTCGCCAGTAACAGGGTACGCATCGTTGATCTCTCCCGCTGCTATTATGTGATACAGCATCACATCGATAGAGTATGGAGTCAATGGGCGCGATGGACACCATCCCGGAACTACGAAACTGGTCACGTGGTGATCCAAAAAACCGGTGCAAAGCATCGGCGCACGGCGTCGGGCGGAGGCCCTGCCCTACCCCGCTTCTTCTCATGACTTGACGTGAAAGCCCCGGCCAGCGCCGGGACCGGTCACCCGGTCCCGTCGTCCCCCGGCGCCGCGCCGCGCCACGCGCGCCCGCGCTGCTGCTGAGTCAGTGTGCCATGCTCGAACAGGAAGCCGGCGATATCCGGCTTGCCCGCCGCCCCGATCACCGTCTGGATGATGATGAGCAGCGGCACCGCGAGCAGCGCGCCCGGCGTGCCCCACACCCATCCCCAGAAGCTCAGCGAGATGAGGATCATGATCGGATTGATCGTCAGCCGGTGGCCGACGATGAACGGCGTCACCGCATTCGCCTCGAGCAGATGGCAGCCGATCATGATCGCGGCCGGCAGCAGCGCGACCCAGATATCCTGGAAGGTCATCAATCCGGCCAGCGCGAGCAGCGCCGCGGCGGCGATCGGCCCGAAATAAGGGACATAGTTGAACAGGGCGACGATGCCGCCCCACATCAGCGGATAGGGCATGCCGATCAGCCAGAGCAGGAAGGCGATCACCAGCCCGAGCGACAGGTTGATGATCGTGATCGTGCCGAGATAGGCCGAGGTATCGTCGACCACGTCCTGGATCACCCGCGCCGTCGCCATGGCGCCGCCGAAGCTCGATCGGCTGGTGATCGTCCGCTTGCGCAGGCGGGTCCAGCCCGAGAGGAAGAAATAGACGACGAGGATGCCGAAAAACACCTGGACGATCGCGGTCGGTGCCGAGGTCGCCAGCAGTTCGAGGATTGAATTTGGCGGGGCGACGGCTGTGGTCTGCGCGGCATGCACCGGGCCGGGCGATGCCAAATGGCGCACGGTGCGGTTCACATATTTTTCGAGGTTGGAATACAGATCGAGCAAAGGCGCGAGGTTCATCTGCACCCGGTCGATCCGCTCGGGCAGCCGGCGGAAGAATTCCGTGGCAGGCACGACGATCGCCGCGAGCGCGATGTTGGCCGCGACCAGGAACAGAGTCACGCAGGTCAGCGCCGCCAGCGCGGACGGCACACGATGCCGCTCGAGCCATTCGAGCACCGGCACCAACGCGATCGCGATGACCAGCGCGGCAGTGGTCGGCAGGAAAAACTCGGCGCCTTCCTTCAGCGCGAAAGGTAGGCCGAGCATCAGCCCGATCCCGGCGATCAGCGTCAGCGCAGCGAGCAGCCGATCGCGGCGCATGCCGACGGTCGACTCCTCGGCCGCTTCGCCATGCGCCAGCGGCAGGCCGAACGCGCCTTCGCCGGGGGTGCGCCCCTCGCCTGGGCCCGGATCGTCGGCCAAGTCTTTGCCCCTCATTATAACCAAATTCGCCCTATCCTAGCGCCATTCCCCTAGCCTGTAATCCCCGCTAGCTTTCTTTCATGTCCGAACTGATCCTTGTCATCGACGAAGGCACTACCTCCACGCGCGCGATGCTGTTCGCGCCCGATGGCAAATGCCTCGCGACCGAAGCCGCTGAACTCACCCAGCATTATCCCGAGGCCGGCCGAGTCGAGCATGACGCCGCGGAAATCTGGGACAAGACGCTCGCCGTTTCGCGCATCGTTATCGAGCGCGCGGGTGGTGCTGAAAAGATCGCTGCGATCGGCATCACCAACCAGCGCGAGACGATCGTGTTCTGGGATCGCGAGACCGGCGAGCCGCTCGGGCCAGCGATCGTCTGGCAGGACAGGCGCACCGCCGCTGTCTGCCGCGATCTCAAAGAGGCCGGCCATGAGCCGATGGTCCAGGCCAAGACCGGGCTGCTGCTCGATCCCTATTTCTCGGGGAGCAAGATCGGCTGGGCCATGGCGAACTGGCCCCAGCTGAAGGAAGCGGGCGATCGCCTGGCGGTCGGCACGATCGAAAGCTGGCTGATCTGGAAGCTGACCGGCGGCCTGCATATCACCGACGCGACCAACGGGAGCCGCACCGCGCTGATGGCAATCGGCAGCGGCCATTGGGACGATGGCCTGATCGAGCTGTTCGGCGCGCCCCGTGCCGCGCTGCCGGAGATTGTCGACTGTGCGGGGCGATTCGGCGCAACCACCCTGTTCGGCTCGCCGATCCCGATCTGCGGCATCGCCGGGGATCAGCAGGCGGCGACGATCGGCCAATCCTGTCTTGCGCCCGGCGACACCAAGGCGACCTTCGGCACCGGCGCCTTCGTCCTCACCCAGGCCGGCGCCACCCCGCCGACCTCACGCAACCGCCTGCTCTCGACGATCGTGTGGCAGCTCGGCGGGCGGCGCGCTTATGCGCTCGAGGGATCGGTGTTCGTGGCGGGCAGCCTGATCAAATGGCTGCGCGACGCGCTGGCGCTGATCGGCACCGCGCAGGAAACCGAGGCACTGGCCCGCAGCGTTTCCGACAATGGCGGTGTCTATTGCGTGCCTGCGCTTTCCGGCCTCGGCGCGCCATGGTGGGAGGCGGACGCGCGCGGCGCGATCAGCGGCCTGAGCTTCTCGACCGGACGCGCGCACATCGTCCGCGCCGCATTGGAGGCGATGGCGCACCAGGCGCACGACCTGAAGACCGCCTTTGCCGCTGACGGCATCGACTGGAAATGCCTCCGGATCGATGGCGGCATGGTCGCCAATGACTGGATGGCGCAGGATCTGGCCGACATGCTCGCGGTCAGCGTCGAGCGCCCGAAATTCGCGGAGACGACGGCGCTTGGCGCGGCGATGCTGGCCGGCGTGGGGAGCGGCTTGTTCAAGGATCTCGAAGAGGCTGCGGTGATGCGTGGCGCGGTCGAAACCTTCGAGCCCGCAATTGCCGCCGATGTCCGCGATGCCCGACTGGGCGGCTGGAAAAAGGCGGTCGAGAGCGTAATCAAGGCCGCCTGAAAACTACGGAGAGGAACTGAGATGGCACAGAAAAGCCGTGCGATACTGACGCTTGGCGCTGTGGCGCTCCTTGCAGGTTGCGGACATCCGCCGCGCGACCCGCGCGGCGTCGACCATGATGAGGTGCTGCTGCAGATCCAGGCGAGCGGCACCGCCGATGCGCATCCCGACGAGGCGCACTTTTCCGCCGGCGTGTCGTCGATCGGGGCGACCGCGACTGCCGCGACCGAGGCGAACAATGTCCGTATGAACGCGGTCGTCGCCGCACTCGGCACTCTCGGCGTCGCCAAGGCGGATATCCAGACCCAGCAGCTGACGGTCTCGCGGATCGACTGGGGCGCCAACAAGAGCAAGTTCGAGGCGAACAATGTCGTTTCGGTTCGCATGCGCGCGGTCGACAAGGCCGGCGCCGCGATTGCCGCGACCACCCAGGCCGGCGCCAATGTGCTTTCGGGGCCGGATCTGCGCGTTTCCGATGCCGAGGCCGGCAGCCGCACCGCTTATGCCGCGGCCTTCAAGGCAGCCCGGGCCCGGGCGGATGCGCTCGCTGGTGCCGCGGGCCTGAAGGTCGTCCGCATCCTGACGATTCGCGGCGGAAACAATGCCGCGCCCGAGCCGATGTTCGGCAGGGGATATCTGGCTGAGGACAAGATGGCCAATATGGCGGCACCGCCGCCGGTGATGGCTGGGACCAGCACGACCCAGGCGACCGTCAATGTCGATTTCGCGCTCGGTCCCAAATCCTAGCGAAGACTATTTCGTCGGCTTCACGAATTTGAGCGTCATTCGGTCGCTCTCGCCGATCGCAACATATTTCTCGCGATCCTTGTCGCCGAGTTGCAGGCTCGGCGGCAGGGTCCAAACGCCGTTCGGCCAATCATGCGTGTCCTGCGGGTTGGCGTTGATCTGACTCTCGCCGGCGAAGCGGAAGCCGGCGGCCTCGGCCAGCGCACGGACGGTGGAGACCTTCATATAACCGCTGCTCCGCTCGTGCCCGCTATCCGCGCGCTCGGGCAAACGATGATCCTCGATGCCGAGCACGCCGCCAGGCTTCAGCATCGCGTAGATTTCCCGGAAGGCGGCAGCGCTGTAATCCAGCTTGTCCTCCCGCATATACCCCATCCGCCAGTTATGGACGTTGCGGAAGGTCAGCACCTTGTCTGCGCTACCCGACGCGACGCCGGTGCCACCAAGCGCGCTCGGGAAGTTCGCGCGGGCAACCTTGCCATAGGTCGCGGCATCCTTGTCGAGCCTCGCTGCGATGCTGTCGATCGGACGCCCGGGCGGCGCGGCGACGGTCAGCCTGCCGCGCGCCGCAAGATAGGGCGCGAGGATCTCGGTGTACCAGCCGCCGCCTGGCCAGATCTCGACCACCGAGTCGGTCGGCTTGACCCCGAAGAACGCAAGCGTCTCGGCTGGGTGGCGGTACCGGTCGCGTGCAACATTGGCGGGGGTTCGAGTCGATGCCGCGACCGCCGCCGCTAGTGTCGGTCGGGTTTGCGAGGTTGGATTCGATATGGCTGCGGCACCGGCGAGGAACAGGGTGGCAAACGAAAGGGCGATGACCGTCCGGCGCATGGCATTGCTTCTCCTGAGCGGCGCGATGCACCGGGACACATCATTGCGAATCCGGCGCGAATATAAGCCGGAAGGCGATCCCTGCAATCGCACTTGCGCTCAGGCGGCGACCCCGATCCGGTCCTCGAACAATATCTTCAGATCCTTCTTCAGGATCTTGCCATTGGCATTGCGCGGGAGCGTCTCGGGCACGAAGCGGATCGCGACCGGCGTCTTGAAGATCGCCAGCCGTTCGCGGACCCAGGCCTGGAGCTCGGCCTCGCTCGCGCTCATGCCCGGCGCGAGATGGACGACCGCTGCCGGCTCTTCGCCAAGCGTGCGGTGCGGGATGCCGATCAGCGCGCAATCAGTCACCGCCGGGTGGGCGTAGAGGACGTTTTCGACCTCGCTTGAATAGATATTCTCGCCGCCCCGGATGATCATGTCCTTGGCGCGGTCGACGACATAGAGGAAACCCTCCTCGTCCAGCCTGGCGAGATCGCCGGTGCGCACCCAGCCTTGGATAAAGGTCGCGGCTGTCGCCTCGGCCTTGTTCCAATAGCCCTTCACGATCATCGGCCCGCGCGCCCAGAGTTCGCCGACTTCGCCTGTCGGCAGCTCCTTCTCGCCGGCCTCGTCCATAATCTTCAGGTCAGCCACTGCGACCGGCGGGCCGGCGCTGGTCGGGCGATTGAGATAATCCTCGCTCGAATGGCTCGTCACCGTGGCCATGGTTTCAGTCATGCCCCAGCCATTGCCGGGGAGCGCACCGAATTCGCTATGGATGCGCCGCACCAGCTCGGGCGCTGACGGCGCGCCGCCATAGGCAATCGCCTCGAGCGAGGAGAGGTCGTATTTGCTGCGGTCGGGATGTTCGAGCAGCTGCCACGCGACGGTCGGCACGCCGCCGGTGATATGCACCTTCTCGCGCTCGATGATCTCCATCGCGCGGACCGTGTCCCATTTGCGCATGAAGATCAGCGAACTGCCCGTCATGATCGAGCCCATCATCCCCGCGCTGCAGGCAGTGACGTGGAAGAGCGGGATGACCGTCAGTGTCGTGCGCGGCGTCGGTGCGGGCATTGCCTCGCCACGGCGGAGCAGCGAGCGGGCGGCACTGTATCCGCCGGACATGATGTTGGTCATCAAATTGCGGTGCGTGCCGAGCGCTCCCTTGGGATGGCCGGTGGTACCGCTGGTGTAGAAGATCGTGGCGTCGTCGTCCGGGGCGATCTCGACCTGGGGCAAGGATGCGTCGGGCAAGGTCGCATAGTCGTGCGGTGTGCCGATAAGGTCCTCGAGACGCGACGCCCGGCCATCGAGCGGAACCGAGGACCGCGCCACGATCATGCGCTCGAGCGCGGGCAAGGCCGCATCATGCGCGCGGAGCCGCTGATAGCGCTCGTCGTCGACGATGAGCAGCCGCGCGCCCGCATCATCGATGCCATATTCAAGCTCGCCCGCCGTCCACCACGCGTTGAGCGGAACCATGATCGCGCCGATGCTGGTGACGGCGAAGAAGATGACCGGCCATTCGGGCA
>JBDTXU010000027.1:0-1678 GCA_040006055.1 Sphingomonas bacterium
TCATGTACATCAACTCGCCGGGCGGCGTCGTCACGGCGGGCATGGCGATCCATGACACCATGCAATATATCCGCCCGCGCGTCGGCACGGTCTGCATCGGCCAGGCAGCCTCGATGGGCAGCTTCTTGCTCGCAGCCGGCGAGCCCGGCATGCGCGTCGCGCTGACCAACGCCCGAATCATGATCCATCAGCCTTCGGGTGGTGCTCAGGGCATGGCGTCGGACATCGAGATCCAGGCCAAGGAAATCCTGCGCATCCGGCACCGGATGAACACGCTGTACGCGCAGTACACCGGCAAGCCGCTCGAGGAGATCGAGAAGGCGATGGACCGCGACAAGTTCCTCGAGGCGGATGAGGCCAAGGCATTCGGCCTGATCGACGAGGTGTTCGACAAGCGCCCGGCGATCTCGGAAGACGGCTCGTCGACCCCGGTGCTGCCAGCATCCTGATTTCAGCGACAATCGCCGCCGGCGCCGGATCGCAAGGATTCGGTGCCGGCGCTGGTCGCGGGGCGGAGTCATTTCACCTGTTTCCCAGAAGTCGCATGGAAACGGGTTGTTTCCTCTTTCAGCGATAAACATATTTGCTATCGTCGCGGCGGAACTATCATTAGGCTGTTTGGCCGGACGATGAAGGCGGCGAATTCCGAGTCCCTCGCACGGCGGCGGCGAGTGTGCGTAATCGAATGAAGGTATCTGGTTTATGACGAAGCTCAGCGGTGGCGATTCGAAGAGCACCCTGTATTGCTCGTTCTGCGGCAAGTCGCAGCACGAGGTGAGGAAGCTCATCGCCGGACCAACCGTGTTCATCTGCGACGAATGCGTCGAGCTCTGTAACGACATCATCCGCGAAGAGACCAAGTCCGCGCTTGTCTCGAAGAAAGATGGCGGCGTGCCGACTCCGCAGGAAATCTGCGATGTGCTCGACGATTACGTCATCGGCCAGAAGCGCGCCAAGCGCGTGCTCTCGGTCGCGGTGCACAATCATTACAAGCGCCTCAATCACGGCCAGAAGGGCGCCGATGTCGAGCTCGCCAAGTCGAACATCCTGCTCGTCGGGCCGACCGGCTGCGGCAAGACCTTGCTCGCCCAGACTCTGGCGCGAATCCTCGATGTGCCCTTCACCATGGCCGACGCGACGACGCTGACCGAGGCGGGCTATGTCGGCGAGGATGTCGAGAACATCATCCTCAAGCTGCTCCAGGCCTCGGATTACAATGTCGAGCGGGCGCAGCGCGGCATTGTGTACATCGACGAAATCGACAAGATCAGCCGCAAGGCAGAGAATCCTTCGATCACCCGCGACGTGTCGGGCGAGGGCGTTCAGCAGGCGTTGCTCAAGCTGATGGAGGGCACGACCGCCTCGGTGCCGCCGCAGGGCGGGCGCAAGCATCCGCAGCAGGAATTCCTGCAGGTCGACACCACCAATATCCTGTTCATCTGCGGTGGCGCGTTCAGCGGCCTCGAAAAGATCATCGGCGATCGCCTTCAGGGCAAGTCGATTGGCTTCGGCGCCTATGTCGCTTCGCCTGAAGAACGTCGCACTGGTGAGACGCTCAAGTCGGTCGAGCCCGAGGATCTGCTGAAGTTCGGCCTGATCCCCGAATTCGTCGGCCGCCTGCCAGTGATCGCGACGCTCGAGGATCTCGACGTGCCGGCGCTGGTGACGATCCTGACCG
>JBDTXU010000028.1:0-3345 GCA_040006055.1 Sphingomonas bacterium
GAGCCGGTGATCGTGCCGATCACCGTCCATGTCCCCGCCGATGTCGGCGCCGCCAAACAATGGCTCGCCACGCGCCGGCCGCCTGCGCCTCCCGAGCCCCCTGAGAATACGAGCTTCGTCGAGCGGTTCCGGAAGGCAATGGCGCGCGTCGACGAGGGCAGGGCCGAAACGCAAGCCGCTGAGGCTAGACACTTCGCAGAGCGTGTCGAGACCCGGGTCAGCGAGGAGCTAGCCAGGCGTGGACTTCAGGCATGAGCATGGCTGATCGAACCCGATGGGGCATGCCGTTGCCCTTGCCCGGACCGGCAGGATCAAGCGCGCGCTCGAAAAAGGACTCCCGGATGCGCGAAGCTGATCCCACAGATGCGGCAATCTTGGCACTCTTTGCCGCGCCTGTTAGGTCTGCGACGTAGCATGCCGGGGCGTAGCGATGGCGACGTCATGGCCGCCGGAAAAAGCAGGAGAAACGCCATGTGCGACAATGACATCCATCCCGGCCTGATCGAAGACTGGAACCTGTCGCGGCGCGCCTTCGTGGTGACGGGTGTCGCGGCCGTCGGCATGGCCGGAATGGCGAACGCGGCCGAAACCAGTGTCGTCGAGAAGGACGTGACGATCGCGACCGGCGACGGAACGGCGGACGCCGCCCTGTTCTACCCGGCGGGCAAGGGAAGCTGGCCGGCCGTGCTGATGTGGCCCGACATCATGGGGCTGCGTCCGGTGTTCCGCGAGATGGGCCGGCGCCTCGCCGCGCAGGGCTATGTCGTGCTGGTGCCCAACCCCTTTTATCGCAGCAAAAAGGCGCCGGTCGTCGACGGCCCGATCGATTTCAGCAACAAGGAGGCGACGCAGAAGCTGTTCGGCTATCGCGCCGCGATGACGGACGACGGCGTCGACAAGGACGCGGTCGCCTATCTCGCCTTCCTCGATGCCCAGCCGCAGACCGCCAGGCGCAAAAAGGCCGGCGTGCAGGGCTATTGCATGGGCGGGCCGCTCTCGTTCCGCACCGCGGCGGCTGTCCCGGGCCGCATCGGCGCGGTCGGCAGCTTTCATGGCGGCGGGCTTGTCGCCGCCAATAATGCGCCGAACAGCCCGCATCTGCTGATCCCGAAGACAAAGGCGGCGTTCCTCGTCTGCATCGCCAAGAACGACGACGCGAAGGATCCGTCCGCGAAGGATGTGCTGAAGGCGGCTTTTGCCGCGGCTGGCCGGCCGGCGACGGTTGAGGTTTATGCCGGGGATCACGGATGGTGCGTGCCCGGGAGCCAGGTTTATAATCAGGAGGCGGCTGAACGGGCCTGGGGCGAGTTGACCAAGCTCTACAAGGCAAACCTCGTTTAGGGCGGCGCACCGGACGTTGATTTCCGTCATGCCGGACTTGTTCCGGCATCCATGTTTCCGCAAGGTATGCAGCCGTTGCGTGTGTGGAACGATGCGTTCGAGCGAGATTGTGTTCCCCGAACACAATCTTGGCTTTCCGGGGGAAAGCCAAAGCTCGAACGCCGGAACAAGTCCGGGGTGACGAAAGCGGCCTCGCCTCGCCGCTTCAATCCTGCGCGTTATTCCCGTTCCGCTGCGGGCGGGCCGCATTCGATGGCCAGGCGCTCCAGCGCTTGCTGAAGTTGCGCGCCGGCATAGGGGCGGGGGATGATGATGGTGCAGCGATCATTGACGAAGCGTTCCTGCAGGGCATCGGCCTGATCGCGGGCGGTGATCACCAGTGCGAGCTGATCGTGCAGGGCCCTGAGTTCGCGGGCGAGCGCTTCGCCGGTGAAGTCCTGGAGCGTGTCGTCCAGGATGACCGCGTCATACAGGCCCTGCGCCGCGCGGACCTTGCCAAGGGCTTCAGTGCCGGTGGCGGCTTCCTCGGGGCGCAGGCCGAGGCGCTGCAGCACTTCCGCCGCGAGCATGCGCACGGCGGGTTCGGCCTCGACGATGAGGACGCTGCGGGTCCGGCCTGAATCGAGCATGTCGCGGATCTTGCGGGAGAGCGCTTCGAAGGTGAATGGCTTGACGATCACTTCGACGCCGGGATCGAGCCGCCCGCCATGGACGATGGCGTTGCGGGTGTAGCCGGAGGTGTAGAGCACGCGCAGGTCGGGCTGGAGCATACGCGCTGTTTCGGCGAGCTCGCTGCCGGTCATGCCCGGCATCACCACATCCGTGAACAGCAGGTCGATCGGCGTTTCCTGCCGCTCGAGCAGGCGGAGCGCCGAGGGGCCGTCATGCGCTTCGAGCACGCGGTAGCCGAGCTCGCGAAGGCATTCGACGCTATAGGTGCGGACATCGTCGTCATCCTCGACGACAAGGATGGTTTCGCGCCGCGCGCTCTTCTCGAAGCCAGCCGTCAGGGTCGCCGGTTCCTCGTCCTGGGTGGGTTCGCGCAGAAGGCGCGGCAGGTAGATCTTGATCGTCGTGCCGCGACCTTCCTCCGAATAGATCTTCACATGGCCGCCGGACTGCTTGACGAAGCCATAGACCATCGAGAGCCCGAGCCCGCTGCCCTTGCCGACGTCCTTGGTGGTGTAGAAGGGCTCGAACGCCCGTTCGGTGACATGCTTCGGCATGCCCGAACCCGTGTCCGTAACCGCGATCATGACATATTGCCCGGGCGGCACCTCGGCTTGGGTGGCGGCATAGCCCTCATCGAGGCGCGAATTCGCCGTTTCGATGGTGAGGTGGCCGCCGTTCGGCATTGCGTCCCGCGCGTTCACGGCGAGATTGAGGATCGCGCTTTCGAGCTGGTTCGGATCGGCCTCGACGCGCCACAGGCCCGGCGCAGTGACGATTTCGAGGCGAACCGTTTCGCCCAGCGCCCGCTGCAGCAGATCGGACATGCTCGCCGCCAGCTTGTCGACATCGAGCGGCTTTGGCGCGAGGGGTTGGCGCCGCGAAAAGGCGAGCAGGCGCTGGGTGAGGGAGGCCGCGCGCTCCGCGCCTTTCATGGCATTGTCGAGCGAGCGGTTGGCGCGGCTGTCGAGCAGCTCAGCTGCGGCGAGCGAGCGCTGCGCCATGCCGATATTGCCGGTGACGACCGTCAGGAGATTGTTGAAATCATGCGCGATGCCGCCGGTGAGCTGGCCGACCGCTTCCATCTTCTGGGCCTGGCGCAGCGCTTCCTCGGCCACGCTGCGGCGCGCGACTTCAGCCTCCACGCGTTCCTCGAGCCCTTCGTTGAGGGCGCGCAATGCGGCTTCCGCCTGCTTCCACGCGGTGAGATCGACGACGGTGCCGATGAACCGGGCGGCTTTCCCATCCCGGAACACGGTGCGGCCCCGGGCGCCGATCCAGCGCTCCACGCCGTCTTCGAGCCCGATCGTGCGGTACTGGACATTGTAGCTGCCG
>JBDTXU010000029.1:0-5385 GCA_040006055.1 Sphingomonas bacterium
GCAACTGGCTCACGCTCTGGCCGACCGCCAACCGATCCTATGCAAGCGACGCCATAGCGGTTGCGCTGGCGGGCGGCACCGGCCGCTTCACGTCATCGCGTCCGACAGCTCTCGGGCGGCCCAAATGGTGGGACGTCGCTGTGTCGCCGGTTCTGGACGAGGATGGGGCACCGCGCTGCATGGTGAGCATCGCGCGCGATATCACTGATCAGAAGACGGCGCAGGATCGGATCAACTGGAGCGCTAGTCATGATGCGCTGACTCAATTGCCCAATCGGCGCTTGTTCGATGCGCGCCTCGCCGAGGCCATCATCGAGGCGGAAGCAGATGGGCAGGGCCTCGCCTTGCTGGTGCTCGATGTCGACCAGTTCAAGCAGATCAACGACACCCAGGGCCACGGGGCCGGAGACGTCGTTTTACGCACGCTTGGCGAGCGGCTGTGCGCTGTGCTGCGTCCAGTCGATACCGTGGCCCGGTTGGGAGGCGATGAGTTCGCCATGATCCTTCCCGGGATCGCCACCGAGGCTGAGGTAAGCGCCATAGCGGATCGGATCCTCGAGTCCCTGCGCGAGCCGGTGCCCTATGAGGGCGCCACGCTGGACTGCCGGGCGAGTCTCGGCGCGAGCCTCTATCCCCGCCACGGCACCAACGCCGGCGATCTCCTCAAACATGCTGATATCGCGCTTTACTCGTCCAAGGCACGGCGCCCCGGCCAGTTGCTGATCTTCGATCCGCATATGCGGATCGAGCTCCAGCAGCGCGTGTCGATGACCAATCTGGCGCGCAGCGCGCTCCGCGACGACCGCATCCGCGCTTTCTACCAGCCCAAGGTCAATCTCCTGACCGGCCGGGTCGCGGGCTTCGAGGCGCTGGCGCGCTGGACCGATTATCACGGTCGGATCCATCATCCCGCGACGATTTCCGCCGCCTTTGACGACTGGGACGTATCGACCGCGATCACGGACCGGATGCTCTCCGAGGTCATTGGCCAGATGCGCGACTGGACTGATCGCGGCATGGATTTCGGGCATGTCGCACTCAATGCCTCGGCGGCGGATTTCCAGCGGTCGGACTTTGGCGAGTTCGTGCTCGCGCAGCTGGCGGCCGCGGGCATCCCGACCAAATGCTTCCAGCTGGAGGTCACCGAGACCGTGTTCCTCCGCCGGGGTGCCGATCTCGTCGAGCGCACCTTGCGGCTCCTCAGCAGCGAAGGGGTCAAGATCGCGCTTGATGATTTCGGGACCGGCTATGCCTCCCTCAGTCATTTGAACCAGTTTCCAGTCGATGTGATCAAGATCGACCGGAGCTTCGTGACCGACATCGGCCTCGATCAGGATCATGCGGCGATCGCCGAGGCGGTGATCACACTTGGCCGCAAGCTCGGCATGGAGGTGGTCGCCGAAGGCATCGAAACGTCGACCCAGGCCAGGCGCCTCGTGGATCTCGGCTGCCAATATGGCCAGGGCTTCCTCTTCCTGCCCGCCACCTCGCCGAACGAGCTGAACGATATTGCGCGGCTTCGCTTCGAATGGGACGGTACAGGCGCCGGCCAGACCTGAACAGGGAGGCCGCACGTCGCCCCGGTCCCAGCGTCCGGCGCAGCGCGCGAATTCAGCAGACAGTGACGATGGCGCGATTCCTGCCCGATCGCTTTGCCTCGTACAAAGCCTTGTCGGCGGCATCAATCAGCTCCGAATAGGCGTCGCCGTGCCGCGGCGTACCGGTGGCGCCGCCGGCGCTGATCGTGACCTTCTCGCCGACAGTCATTCCGCTATGGGGCAGGTCCATGGCCTCGACCGCGTTCACGACCTTTTCCGCAAGCATCTGGAGATCGCAGGCCGGGGTCTGCGGCAGGATGACGACAAACTCCTCGCCACCGAAGCGCGCGGCAAGATCCTTGGGGCGACGGAAGCAGCCCAGAACGGTGCGCGCAACGGCCTTCAGCGTCTCGTCGCCGGCGAGGTGGCCATAGGTATCGTTATACCGCTTGAAATGGTCGATATCGAGCATCAGCAACGAGATCGGGTGTTTAGAGCGAATCGCCTGGCGCCATTCGGTCTCGATGAATTCGTCGAAATAGCGCCGGTTGCTCAGCCCCGTCAGCCCGTCCACATTGGTCAGGCGTTGCAGCTCGAGATTCGTCTCCATCAGATCCTGCTGGCTTTTCCGAAGCGCGCGGTAAGCCTCATCGCGCTGGATCTGGGACAGATAGGCGGCTGAGTGATAGCGGATGCGCGCGATCAGCTCGATCCGGTCGGGAAGCTTGACCAGATAATCATTGGCGCCGGCGCGAAAAGCGTCGCTCTTCACCGTTGCTTCCTCCTTGGTGGAAAGCACGATGACGGGGATGTTCTTGGTAACGGCATCGGCACGGTACTGGCGCACCAGATCAAGCCCGCTCACCGCCGGCATGACGAGATCCTGCAGGATAACGGTTGGCTGCACCTTCTTCGCGACCGCGAGCGCCTCGAGCGGGTTCGAGCAAAAATGGAATTCAGCATCCGCCTCGTCGACCAGCGCGCGTCGGATGGCTTCTCCCACCACGACCTGATCGTCGACCAGCAGGACCATGACCGACTGTCGAAACTGTTGGGCGGATACGTCGGCTGGGGCTTTGGTCTGGGCGTTCACTTCGCACATCCTTTTCTCGAAGAGACGGAGGCGGCCAGCTCGACCAGTCTGGGCGCGATCCGATCGAGCGGCAATATCTCCACCGCGGCGGAAATCGCCGCGGCCGCCTTGGGCATTCCGTAAACGGCGCTCGTCGCCTGATCCTGGGCGATCGTGTGGTGGCCGAGCGTCCTCAGCGCCTTCAGACCCGTCGCGCCGTCCGATCCCATGCCGGTCAGCAGTACGCCGATCATCGGGCCGCCCCAGTACCGCGCGGCACTGCGGAAAAACACATCGACCGAGGGGCGATAGACATGGTCGGTGGGCTGGGCCGTATAGCCCAGTTGATCCTTTGACTTGAAAGCCAGGTGATCGTCCGTGCCGGCGACCAGGACCTCGCCCGACGCCGCATGATCGCCCTCGGCCGCCATCCTGACGGGCAGGGTCGAATGCTGGCCCAGCCATTCCACAAGACCGGGCGCAAAGCGGACATCGACATGCTGGACGATGACGATCGCGGCCGGGAAATGCCGCGGCAGGCCCTTCAGCAGCGTGCAAAGCGCAGCGGGGCCACCGGCGGATGCGCCGATCGCGACGAGCTGGGTCGACGACCCGGCCGATTTGGCGCCGCGCCGGGGAACGCCGTCGGCGACCAGCCGGCCGATCGCGGCGATCTTCGCGAGCAGTGGCATCGCACCCGCCAGCAGATCCCCCGAACCGAGCAGCGGCGAATCCACCGCATCAAGCGCACCATGCCCCATCGCCGCGAATACGCGCGCAGCGTTGCTGTCGATATCGGCCGTGACGACGAGGATCGCGCAAGGGCTATGCGCCATGATCAGCCGGGTCGCTTCAACGCCGTCCATGCGCGGCATGATCAAATCCATCAGCACCAGGTCGGGCCGGTCCTGCCGGCACTGCTCCACCGCCTCGACGCCGTCCCGCGCTATCCAGGCAAGCGTGTGCTCCGGCGCCAGTGCCAGCACCCGGCGCAGTGCTTCCGCCGCGATCGGCAAATCATTGACGATGCCGATCCTCATACAGCCGCATCCCCAATCAGATCGACCACCGCGTCCAGCAGCGCATCGCTCTGGAAACTGCCCTTGGTCAGGTAATAATCGGCGCCCGCCTCGAGCCCGCGCTGGCGATCCTCCTCCCGGTCCTTGTAGGAGAGCACCATCACTGGCAGCGACTTCAGGCGGATATCGTGTCTGATCCGCGTGACCAGTTCGATCCCGTCCATGCGCGGCATATCGATATCGCTCAGGACAAGGTCGAAATGGCCGTTCCGCAGCGCATTCCAGCCGTCCATGCCATCGACGGCGACCTCAACCTCATAGCCGTGATGGTCGAGCAGCTTGCGCTGCAGCTCGCGCACCGTGAAGCTGTCGTCGACCACCAGGATGCGCTTGCGCCGGCTTATCGCCTCACTGCCCGCCTCGCGCCGCACCCTGGCGAGCTGATCGGCCGAGGAAAGCTTGTCCATCGATCGGATCATGTCCTCGACGTCGGCGATCAGCAGCGGTGTGCCGTCCTCCATTAGTGCTGCGGCGCTGATGTCCTTGATCTTGCCAAGGCGCGGATCGAGCGGCTGGACGACAAGTTCGCGCCCGCCCAGGAAGCGATCGACCACCAGCGCGTGCATGTTGTTCGCGTTGCCGAGCAGGATCAGGGCCAGCTCCTCCCCATCCTGATCGGGCTCGCCGCACCCGAGGATCTGGTGCGCCGTCACCAGGCCGACCTGCTGCCCGTCAAAGTCGAAATGCTGGCGGCCCTCGAGCATCCGCACCTGATCCCTGGGCAGCTTCAGCGCGCGGACGATATGGGCGAAGGGGAAGGCATAGGGCTCGCCGCCGATCTCGACGAGCAGGGCGCGCACCACTGACAGGGTCAGCGGCAATTCCAGCTTGAACCGGGTGCCCTCGCCGGGTTGCGAGGTGACCCGGACGAGTCCGCGAACCTGCCGGATCATGTCCTGTACGACATCGAGCCCGACGCCGCGGCCGGAGATTTCGGTGACGCCTTCCTTCATCGAAAAGCCGGGCAGGAACAGGAATTCGAGCAGCTCGGTGTCGCTCAGCTTCGCCGCCACGTCGCTGTTCGCGAGGCCTCGCCGGATCACCGCCTCGCGAATAGCCTCGGGGTCGATGCCGCGCCCGTCGTCCGAAACGATGATCTGCAGCGAGCCCGCATTGTGAAACGCCTCCAGCCTTATCGTGCTTTCCGCAGGCTTGTCGGCCGCGACCCGATCATCGGGCAGCTCGACACCGTGATCGAGCGCGTTGCGGAGCAGATGGCCGAGCGGGGCATCGAGCTTCTCCAATATGTCGCGGTCGACCTGCGTCCGGTCGCCGACGATCTCGAGCCGCGCCTGTTTGCCGAGCGAGCGGGCAACATCGCGAACCATTCGCGGAAAGGCGGTCACGCCATCGGCAAAGGGCCGCATCCGCACCATCAGCGCCTGGTCGTAGAGCCGGTGGGCAACCGTGGTCGCTTGATGGTCCGATGCTTCCAGCTCACTGATCTGCTCCGCAAGGTGCGTGCGGCACTCAAGCATGCGCTGCTGCGCTTCCGCCAGCGCCAGCCGGGCGCGTTCGTCCAGCAGCTGCACCGGCAGGGAGGCGTGCAGCGCGTCGATCGCGGCGGAGGCTTCGCGCTGCAGCCGTTTCAGCCGCACCAGCGCCTGCCCAAAGGGGCGCAGCCGGCGCGATTCGACCAGGGATTCGCCCGCCAGATCGAGCAGGCGATTGAGATTTTCGGCGCTGACCCGGAGCG
>JBDTXU010000030.1:0-3584 GCA_040006055.1 Sphingomonas bacterium
GCGATGTCGGCACGTGCCGCCGCGGCGGGCGCTGCCGGGCGGATCATGCTGGTCGAGAGCGCGGGCCGCCTGGCTGAGCTGCTCGGCGATCCCGAATGGTGGGTGCGATTCCGCGCCGCCGAATCGCTGATCCTGCTCGGCGAGCCCGGCCTAGCCCTGCTGCGCACCGCCGCCGCCGGCGACCAGGGTCTCGCCCGCGACGCCGCGACCGCCATGCTCGCTGAACGCGGGCTCCCGGCGTGATCCCGTTCCCATCCTGGGCCGGGCCAGCGGCGGAGATCCTCACCTGGATCGTGATCGTGGCCGGGCTGATCCAGATCGCGCTCTACGTCGTCCAGCTCTTCTTTGCCGGCTACGCGCTCTACCGCCGCCCGTCGCAAACATCGACCAGCCTGTTATGGGAACGCTATGGCGATCTCGCCCCGCCCATCGCGGTGATCGCGCCGGCCTATAATGAAGAGCTCAGCATCATCGAGAGCGTCGAGGCGCTTCTTGCGCTGCACTATCCCGATTTCGAGGTGCTCGTGGTCAATGACGGCTCGAAGGACGGGACCCTGCAGCGGCTGATCGACCATTACCGGCTGGGTCCAGTCGAACGCTATCACGATCTCGCAGTCGAGAACCAGCCGATCCGCGGGCTCTACGCGGCGCCCGATCTTCCCCGCCTGCTCGTCATCGACAAGGTCAATGGCGGCAAGGCCGATGCGATGAACGCCGGCATCAACCTCGCGCGCACACCGCTGGTCTGCGTGATCGATGCCGATACCCTGCTCGAGCCCGACGCGCTCATGCGCGTGGTGCGCCCGTTCGTTGAGGATCCGCTGCGCACCGTCGCCGTCGGCGGCACGATCCGCATCGCCAATGGCTGCCGTGTCGAGGGCGGCCGGGTGATCGAGGCCCGCTTGCCGCGCAACTTCCTCGCGCTCGTGCAGACCGTCGAATATCTCCGCGCCTTCCTGATGGCGCGGCTTGCGCTCAGCCAGATGCAGACGCTGATGATCATCTCCGGCGCCTTCGGCCTGTTCCACCGCCGCTCGGCGATCGAGGTCGGCGGGTTCAGCCAGAATACGGTGGGCGAGGATATGGAGCTGGTGGTCAAGCTCCACCGCCATATGCGCGACCAGAAGCGCCCCTACCGCATCGTCTATATCCCCGAGCCGGTCAGCTGGACCGAAGCGCCCGAAGACCTGAAGATCCTCGGCAACCAGCGCTCCCGCTGGCAGCGCGGCTCGCTCGAGACTTTTCGCAAGCACCACGACATGTTCTTCAACCCGCGCTACGGTCGCATCGGCTTTCTTGGCTTTGGCCAGGTCTTCATCGTCGATGTGATCGGCCCGATCATCGAAATGCTGGGCTATGTGCTCGTGCCCCCGCTCTGGCTTCTCGGCCTGATCTCGCTTGATTATCTGCTGGCGTTCATAGCGGTGATCTTCACCTTCGGGGTGTTCGTCAGCGTGGCCGCTTTGCTCCTGGATGAGGTCCAGCTCAAACGCCTGCCCCGCGCCCGCGACCTAGCGATCCTCACCCTGGTCGCCGTGGCGGAGAATTTCGGCTTCCGTCAGCTCAACAATCTCTGGCGCGTGCGCGGCTGGTGGCATTTCCTCCGCAAGAAAACCGGTTGGGGCGCCATGACCCGCAAAGGCTTTCAGCGCCCCTGATCCGCGTCCTTCATCAGCGCGAGCAGCACCGCGGCCAGCGCACGGATCGCCTCCGGAGGCGCACCATCGTCCACCGCGTCCTCCACCGCCCGCGCCGCGTCGCCGATCGGCGCAAGCCCGAACATCGCCGCAAGGCCCGACAACCCGTGGCAGACGTCGCGCACCGCGCCCCACCCGCCACGGGCAAGCTCATCCGCGATCACCACCCGCTCCGTCGCCATGCGAGTCACGAAGCGCTCCCGCAGCGCTGCAATCTGCGCGTCGAAGTCAGTCACGCGAGGAACTCGCGAACCTGCGCCGCCAGCCGCATCGGATCGAACGGCTTGGCGATCACGCCCCGCGCGCCAAGGTCGCGAAGGGCCGCCACCTCATGCGCATGAGTGCGCGCGGTGATGAACACCACTGGAATCCCCGCCATGTCGCCTTGCTCCCTCAACCGGGCGAACGCCGTCGGCCCGTCCATCCCCGGCATCATCACGTCGAGCAGGATCAGGTCCGGCCGCCACACCGCCGCCTCGGCGATCGCCTCGGGCCCGGACGAGCAGGTCCGCACCTCGAACGCCGGATCAAGCCCGAGCGACAGCTCCGCGACCTCGCGGATATCCGGCTCGTCATCGACATAGAGGATGCGCGTCAACCCGTCTTCTCCTGCTGGGTCTTCTCCTGCTGGGTCTTCTCCTGCTGGGTCTTCTCCTGCTGGGCCCTTTCCCGCTGGCGCCTGGCGAGCACCTCCATCACCTCGGCCGCAAGCTGCTCGAGGCTGGCGCGGGACTTGATCAGCGCGCGGTCGACTCCCTTCAGCTGGTTGGGCTCTACCTCCTGCGCGGTGAACACGAAGATCGGCACATCGATCCGCCGCAGCCTCAGCTCGGGCACCAGATCGAGCCCAGATCCGTCTTCCATCCCGATGTCCAGGATCGCCGCATCGAACGAGTGGAAGCGCAGCGCGGATCGCGCTTCCTGAACGCTCGGCGTCGAATAGACCACCGCCCAGGTGTCGAACACGCTCGCCAGCACACGCAGCATGTCCGGATCGTCATCGACGTGCAGGATGCGCGGCAGCTCGTCCGCTGGCCTGTCCGGCGCCGCGATCTCCGCCCCCCGCGCGCCCGGCATCGTTGCTGCGGGCAGATCGACATGGAACACGGCGCCGTCCCCCGGACTGCTCTCGAACCCGACCAATCCGCCCAGCTGCTCGACGATCTCGCGCACGATGCTGAGGCCAAGCCCGGTCCCGCCCTTCTGCCGCGTATCGGAACTGTCCGCCTGCGCGAACCTGGTGAAGATCCGGCTGCGGAAATCGTCGGCGATCCCCGCTCCCTTGTCCGCCACGCTGATCCGGAAACGCCGCTCGAGCTGCGTGACCGACACCGATACGGCCTCGCCGCGCGGCGAGAATTTGATCGCGTTCGACAGCAAATTGGTCAGCACCTGCATCAGCCGGTCTTCGTCGGCGAGCACCGCCGCGGCCTCGGGCGGCGGCTCGAGCTCGAGATGCACGCCATATTCCGCCGCGAACCCCGCATTGGCGTGGAGCGCGGCGGTCAGGATCGTCGCAAGGTGGATCGGCCTGATATCCAGCTCCATCTGCCCCGCCTCGATCTTCTCCATGTCGAGGATGTCGTTGATCAGCCGCACCAGCCGCGCTGAATTGGCCTGCGCGATCTCCACCAGGCGCAGCGCCTTGCGCGGCACCTCGCCCGCCGCGCCGCCCATGATCAGCCCGAGCGAGCCGGCGATCGAGGTCAGCGGCGTGCGCAATTCATGGCTCACCGTCGCCACGAATTCGTCCTTCATCTGCTCGATCTCGCGCCGCTCGCTGATGTCGCGGGTCACAGCGAGAAACTGGGTCACTGCATTCAGCTGGAACGGGCTGATCGACACCTCCAGCGGAAAGGAAGTCCCGTCGCCCCGTCGCCCGATAAA
>JBDTXU010000031.1:0-49263 GCA_040006055.1 Sphingomonas bacterium
TTTGCTATGCGCTGGTCTTTTCCTGCCTGCTGATTCCGATCGGCACCTCGACCCGGACCGGCCTGCTCTGCATCGGGCTGGTCGCTGTGCTGATGCTGCGCGATACCAAGCGGAAGTTTCTCTATCTCGGCCTGCTCGGCGTGATGGGGCTTGCCGCGGCGCCGCTGCTGCCGTCGGCCTTCACGGACCGGATGAGCACGATCAAGACCTACAAGGCCGATGAGTCCGCCTCGACCAGGCTGGCCGTGTGGAAATGGACCTGGGACTACGCGAAGGACCATCCGTTCGGCGGCGGCTTCGAAATGTATCGCCAGAACCAGATCCGCTATGACACCGAGAAGGTGGAGGGCACGGCGGCCAATGCGACCGTCGAGAAGAAATTGACGATCGACAAGGCGCGCGCCTTCCACAGCGCTTATTTCGAGATGCTGGGCGAGCAGGGCTGGCCCGGTTTGATCCTGTGGCTGGCGATCAACCTGACCGGCATCATGCGGATGGAGGTGATCCGCCAGCGCTATCGCAAGGCGCCGCCCGACCAGGCGTGGATCGCGCCGCTCGCGGGCGCATTGCAGGCGGGGCATATCGTCTATCTGCTCGGCGCCGCCTTCATCGCTATCGCCTTCCAGCCCTTCATCTATATGCTGATCGGGGCGCAGATCGGGCTCGACACCTATCTCGCGCGAAAGCGGAGCGAAGCGTCATGGCGGCCGATGAAGCGTACCCGGCCGACCCTTCCCGAACCGGCGTGAAGGATCGCGCTGAGCTCCGCGCTTTGACCAGCGTTCGCGGGATCGCGGCGTGGTTCGTCGTGCTGTACCATATCCGCTTCTCGATCGCCGGCTTGCCGCCGGCCTTGGTCACTATGTTCGGCAAAGGGTATCTCGCGGTCGATTTCTTCTTCCTGCTGTCGGGCTTCGTCATCTGGCTGACCTGGGGCGAGCGGATTCGCGCCGGCGGGTGGCGCGTGGTGCCGCGTTTCCTGCAGAAGCGGATTGCCCGTATCTGGCCGCTGCACCTCGTCATGCTCAGCTGCGCGATCGGCCTGGCGTTGCTGCTCGCCGCGACCGGGCGGGAGAACCCGCACCATTATCCGTTCGCTGAGCTTCCGCTGCATATAGTGCTGCTGCAGAACTGGGGCTTCACCGACCACCTGGCGTGGAATGACCCGAGCTGGTCGATCAGCGCTGAACTCGGCGCCTATCTGCTGTTCCCGCTGCTGGTGCTTGCCGTGGACTGGCGGAGGGTGCCCACCCTCGCGATCCTCGTCGCGATCGGGGTGCTGTTCGCGGTGCTGCACCTCGTCATGGCCGGCTTTGGCGGGGCGACGCTCGGCAGCGAAATCGCCCGCTTCGGCCTGTTGCGATGCGTGACTGAATTTTCCGCGGGCACCGCGATCTGTGCGCTCTGGCTGCGGTGGCGCCATGCCCCTGCCCTGCCGGCGATGGCCGGCGCTGCGATTGGGATTGCGCTGCTGATCTGCTGGGCGACCCGCCTCCTGCCCGAGACCCTGTCGGTTCCGCCTGCGTTGGCGGGCCTTCTGCTCGCGCTCGCGTTGACCTCGGACAGGCGCGGCAATCCACTGGAGATCGCGGCGCTCCATTATCTCGGTGAGATCAGCTACGCGACCTATCTCGGCCATTTCCTGCTGTTCGTCGTGTTCAAGCTCGCCTTTGTCGACGATGCCCGTGCCATCCCGCCGGTGTTGGTCGCTCTGTACCTGACAATGGTGCTCGGCAGTTCGGTGGCGCTCTATCACCTGATCGAGCGGCCGGCGCAGACATGGGTGAATGGCTTGCGGCTTCCCTCCCGCAAGCGGGAGGGGGATCCCGACCTCATGCCTCCGCCATCTCCTCCTCAAGCGCCGCAATCAACGCCCGGTTGAACGCCGGAATGTCGTCAGGCTTGCGGCTGGTGATGAACTGCCCGTCGCGCACCACCTCCTGATCGACCACCGTTGCGCCGGCATTGGCGAGATCAGTGCGCAGCGATGGCCAGCTCGTCATCTTCACGCCATCGACGACATCTGCCTCGACCAGCAGCCAGGGCGCGTGGCAGATCGCCGCGACATATTTGCCGTCCTCGACAAACTCCTCGACGATCTCGATGACGCGGTCATTCATCCTGAGCCGGTCGGGATTGGCGACGCCGCCGGGCAGCAGCAGCGCGGTATAGTCCTCGGTATCCACGGCATCGACGACGAGGTCCGGGACGATCGTATCGCCCTTCTCGTCATGCTTCATGCCCTGGATCGGATCGGTTTTGAGCGAGGCCAGCGTGACGCGCACGCCGGCATCGAGCAGCGCCTGGCGCGGCTTGAACAGTTCGTCCTGTTCGAACCCGTCGGTCGCGAGGATCAGCACATGCGCATCGGAGAGATCGGCCATGACAAAGCTCCTTATCGTCGGACGCCTCACCAACCCCGGCTGTCGACGCCCGTTCCGGAACGAAGCGACAGGCAGAGCATTTCTAGGGCTCAGGCAAGGGAGCCCCGATGGCGAAGATCAGCTATTCCGACGACAGCGAGCCGGGCATCACCCGAAAGAAGGTACGTCATGGCTGGGGCTATTATGACATCGACGGCAACCGCATCACCGATCGCGATGAGATCGACCGGCTGAACCGCATCGGTCTGCCGCCCGCCTATCGCGACGCCTGGTTTTGCCCAGACCCGAACGGCCATATCCAGGCGGTCGGCTGGGACGAGAAGGGCCGCAAGCAATATCGCTATCATACCGAATTCCGCGAGGCGCAGGAATCGGCGAAATACGAGCTGTGCGCCCCGTTCGGCCGCGCTCTGCCCAAATTGCGCGCGCGGGTGGAGCAGGACCTGGACCGCCGTGGCCTGGACAAGGAAACCGCGGTCGCGGCGATCGTGCGGCTGCTCGATCTCGGCCATGTTCGGATCGGCAATGAGGGCTATGTGAAGGCGAACAAGAGCTTCGGCGCGACCACGCTGCGCAAGCGCCACGCCCTGCTCAAGGGGCGCACGCTGAAGCTCCAGTACAAGGCCAAATCAGGCAAGCTGCGCGTCCTGACCATCACTGACCGATCGCTCAGCCGCTTCGTCAAGAAATGTCAGGATCTGCCAGGCCAGCATCTCTTCCGCTGGATCGATGCCGCCGGCGAGGCGCACCCCGTCACCTCTTCCGACGTCAACACCTATATCCGCGAGGCGATGGGCGAACATTATTCAGCCAAGCATTTCCGCACCTGGGGGGCGAGCGTGCTTGCCTTTGAGGCGCTCGCGACGGCGGATCATGACATCAGCCTGAAGACGATGCTCGAGCCGGTCACCGAGGCGCTCGGCAATACGCCGGCGATCGCGCGCAAATCCTATGTGCACCCCGCGCTGATCGCGCTGGTCAAGGACGGGCAGGCCGCGCTACGGTCAATGCAGATGCCCCGCGCCACTCAATATCTCTCACGCGCCGAACGCGGCCTGATCGCTTTCCTCGAGAACGGCCCGATCGCGGCGCCGGCCAAGGCCGCCTGACCGCATGCCCGGCAATAACAGCGTTCCGATCTTTTCGTCGCTGCGCGTCCAGGACGCGCACAATCAGGCCGAGACCCTGCTGACGGTAAGCTATACCTGGCTGATGGCGCATTGGGCCGAGATCCTCGTGGCGGTCGGCGTTGCAGCCGTTATGGTCGCGGCGCTGATTTTCCTGAGAAGGCTTGGCCACAGGCTCTGCAGCAGGAGCCCGGGTACGGCCGGCTGGGGCACGGTCTTCGGCCGCGCCATCGTCAAGACCGGCAATTTCTTCATCGTCATGGTCGCGGCCAAACTGGTCGACGGCTATGCCGATCCTCCGCCGCAACTGGCGATGACGATCAACTTTCTCTTCACCGTCGCCGCGGTGTTCCAGGCGGCGATCTGGGCGCGCGAAATCATCCTCGGGGCGGTCGAGCACCGCACCCATGCCGAGGAATATTCGGGCGAGGCGATCGGCAGCGCGATGGGCATCATCCGCCTGCTCGTCACCTTCGTGCTGTTCGCGATCGCGCTGATCGTGGTGCTCGACAATCTCGGGGTCAACGTCACCGGCCTTGTCGCTGGTCTTGGCGTCGGCGGCATCGCGATCGGCCTCGCCGCGCAGGGCATCTTCGCCGATCTGTTCGCTGCGCTCGCGATCATCTTCGACAAGCCATTCCGGCGCGGCGATGCGATCACCTATGACAAATCGTCGGGCACGGTCGAGGCGATCGGGCTGAAATCGACCCGCATCCGCGCCGCCACCGGCGAAGAGCGGATCATCGCCAACCGCAATCTGCTCGACAAGGAGATCCTCAACAATTCGCAGCGGGAGTATCGGCGCGTCCAGTTCACCCTCTCCCTCGCGCAATGGACGCCGGTGGAGAAAATGGAGCGCCTGCCCGATATGTTGCGGGAGGTTATCGAGGGCTGCGGACGGGAATTCGTCCGCGCCGGTTTCATCGGCTTTGGCGATTCGAGCTATAATTTCGACGTCGAGTTCGACTCGCCGACGGCAGCATTCCAGGACTTTTTCGATGCGCGGCACGCCATCGGCCTCGGGATCATCAAGCGGCTCAATGCCGAAGGGATCGACCTCGCTTACCCGACCCAGACCGCGTTCACCGCGGCACCGCGTGGCGGCATGATCCCGCCCTATCCGGAGGCGCCGGAATTTGGGCAGAATGCGGAGCCGGTCGCGGACGATCCAAAGACGACGGCTGAACTAAAGCCATCAGCCGATCGTTCTGCGGTCGATGAGGATGCCAGCCACTAACGAACGATCCGCGCTCGCCCTCGAGGCCCTGCCCGACCTTGTCGCGGCGGACACGTTGCGCGGCAGCATCGAGGCGATCGTTCGCGCGCAGTTCGAGGCGTTTCGCGATCGCCGGCGCGAGGACAGCGAGGCGCTGCTCGCCCCGGACTTCACCTTCACCAGCCCCTATGACGACGCGATCGACCGCGACGCCTTCTTCGCGCGCTGCTGGCCGCCGGGCGACCATTTCGCTGAGTTCCGATTGGAGCGGATCACCGCCGATGCGGAGGGCGCGTTCATAACCTATCTCGTCACGACCGACACTGGCGCTCAGTTTCGGAACACCGAGTACCTGACCGTCGCAGACGGCCAGATTCACAGTGCCGATGTCTATTTCGGCGCGAGCTATGCCGACGGCAAATTCGTGGCGAAACAGCCTGAATAGATCATCACGGCATGGCGGCGCCGTGCAGCGTCACATCGTGCCTTCGCCGCCTTCGAGATTGTCGCGATTGCGCCGGAATATCTTGCCGTACCAGCGCCGCATCGCCGCCCCGATCGCGACTATGCCGATAAGGATGAACTTCTTGAAGCCGAGCAGGATCGCGAGAAGACCGAGCTTCTTGGCGACAACGATGCCGGCCCCTGCCGCGACGAGTCCGGCCAACCCGTATTCAGCGGTTTTGTCGATCGACTTGTCATAATCCGCATAAGCCGAACCGGGCTGGAATGAGGCGGCCTTGCCGAAATCGGCCGCCGCAGTGCGTACCTCCGAAAGATGCCTCATGTCGGACAGCATATTGAGGCTCAGCACACCCTTCCGGCCCAGCAACCTCACGTCATAGTTGAGCGTATCCACCTTGGAATCGGAAAATTGCAGGTCGCGCGCCCAGATCAAGGAATGCGAGGCTGGATCGTAGGATGGTTGCTGGGCCCAGCCGACAAGATGAATCGTCGGGTAGCCGCCCTTCTGGCGGGACGCGTTGACGCTCGGCTCCCCACTGCGCATATTCTCGAGCACAGCGTCATAATCCTGGGTCTTCGCGTCCTTGTCGGACACATAGCCAGTGTCTTCGTAGGTGACGACCGCGCTCCAGACCTGATCGAAAATCGTCGCGTTCTTCTCGAATACCATACCAAGCACGCCCTCGCCCGACTCGGGTGGATTGCCCCACACCTTGGTCAGCACGGTCTTGGCCTCGTCGGCGGGCAGGAAATAATAGCGATCGCCGAGATGCAACGTGACATTTGCCTGCGGAATCGTGACGTCCCCGGTCTGCTTGTGCAGGCTCTTCGCGAACTGGAGGAGCTCGGGTGCGATCTTCTGCTCTGCCGTTGCCGTCTCGTTCTGCGCGCCCGCCGGGATCGCCAGCGCCAGTGCCATGCCAAGCGCCACGACGCTGGTCGAAATCCTTATTCTCATGGCTTAAGCCCCCGGTCCGACGTCGAATCGCCTGCCTCGAACAGGCTCCCAAATTCCGCTTTCGTCAAGCGAGGGGATGATTCCCTCCCTTTCGCGCCAGCTGTCCCAACTGAGAGGTGACGCACCGCGACTCGAGGCTATAGGATGCGGATGTATGAGCACTTTAGAAGGTCGGGTTCGGACGGGCGGGGATACACAACCGTGGATTTGCGGGCTGTGGACGCTACGTCATCGGCCAACTTCCGGTTTAGGGTCGGCTGAGGCTTGCCGAGCGCGCGCGGCGGTGCCATTTGCGCAGCGCAGCGAATGAAACGGCGCAAGGGAAATGATGTGACGACGATCACCGTTCATGAAATGGCTGGCCGCATCGGCACCGAAACCGTCTCCGACTGGATCGAAGTGAGCCAGGAGATGATCGACAAGTTCGCTGACGCGACCGGCGACCATCAGTTCATCCATGTGAACCCGGAAATGGCCAAGCTGACGCCGTTCGGCGGCACGATCGCTCATGGTTTCCTGACCCTGTCGCTGATGCCGGCGCTCGCCGCCAAGGTGCCCGACGCGCCGCAGATCCAGGGCGTGAAAATGGGCGTCAATTACGGGGGCAACAAGGTTCGTTTCCTCCAGCCGGTCCGCTCGGGCAAGCGCGTGCGCGGCCGTTTCAAGCTGATCGAATTCGCGGAAAAGCGCCCGGGCCAGTGGCAGCAGACCAACGAGTTCACCGTGGAGATCGAAGGCGAGGAAAAGCCGGCGATGATCGCCGAGTGGATCAGCCAGATTTTCGTATAATTCCCCTCCCGCAAAGCGGGAGGGGTTAGGGGAGGGCCTGTTGCGGCCATTTCCCACAGGCCCTCCCCCGACCCCTCCCGCGAGCGGGAGGGGAGGAAGAAAACAGAAGGATACAAACCATGCGTTCCGCCGTCATCGTTTCCACCGCTCGCACTCCGATCGGCCGCGCGTATCGCGGCGCGTTCAACAATCTGCCCTCGCCCACGCTCGCGAGCCATTCGATCAGGGCCGCGGTCGAACGTGCCGGGATCGACCCCGCCGAGGTCGATGACGTGGTGTTCGGCTGCGCGCTGCAGCAGGGCCATCAGGCCGGCAATATCGCGCGCACCGCACTGCTGCGCGCCGGGCTGCCGGTGAGCGTCGCCGGCATGTCGATCGACCGGCAATGCTCGTCGGGCCTGATGGCGATCGCCACGGCCGCCAAGCAGATCATCACTGACAATATGGACATCACCATCGGCGGCGGCGTCGAGAGCATCAGCCTCGTCCAGACGCCCAAGATGAACGTCGCGCCCGATCCCGAGCTGATCGCGATGCACAAGGACATCTATATGCCGATGCTCGGCACCGCCGAGGTCGTCGCCAAGCGCTACAATATCGGCCGCGACGCGATGGACGAATATGCCCTCCAGTCGCAGCAGCGCACCGCAGCAGCCCAGGCTGCCGGCTATTATGACAAGGAGATCGTGCCGGTCACCGCGACCATGGCGATCGTCAACAAGGAGACCAAGGAGGTCACCTACAAGGAGGTCACGCTCGCCAGGGACGAGGGCAACCGCGCCGACACCACCCTGGAAGGCCTCAAGTCGCTTCAGCCGGTGATGGGCCCGGGCATGACGATCACCGCGGGCAATGCGAGCCAGCTCTCGGACGGATCTTCCTCAAGCGTGCTGATGGAGGAGAAACTCGCCGAGAAGCGCGGCCTTCAGCCGCTTGGCCGTTATGTCGGCATGGCGGTGGGCGGCACCGAGCCGGACGAGATGGGCATCGGCCCGGTCGTCGCCATCCCCAAGCTGCTCCAGCGCTTCAACCTGAAGATGGACGATATCGGCCTGTGGGAGCTGAACGAGGCGTTTGCGGTGCAGGTGCTGTACTGCCGCGACAAGCTTGGCATTCCCAACGAACTGCTCAACGTTTCGGGCGGCGCGATCTCGATTGGCCATCCCTATGGCATGACCGGCGCACGCGCGACCGGCCATGCGCTGATCGAAGGCAAGCGTCGCGGCGCGAAATATGTGGTCGTCACCATGTGCATCGGCGGCGGCCAGGGTGCGGCCGGGCTGTTCGAGGTGCTGTGACGCCATGTTGACGGGTGATTGTGCCGGGTGAGATGCCGCGATGCCGAGGGAATTTTTCCGCATCGCGCACCCGGCATACCCGCGAGCCGATGCGATTATTCGCTCAGTTTGCTGAACCTGTTACTCGTAGCCCCACTTTTTACCTGTAAGAATTTGGAGAATCCGTCCTTTTTCCAATTCTGGCTTAACTGCATGTGTGGGGCTGAATTTCCGGCGAGGTCCGTTCGATAGCAATATTTACCAAGGCGCCGAAAACGCGCGCCTGGGGCGGCGCCATTAGCTTCTAGGTAATGGTTAAAGCATATGATAGCGAGCACGGGATCGACCCGCCATTATGGGTGGGTGCGAGAGGGGATCGAATGAAAAGTGACGAGGTTGGACTGGTAGCCGATATTGGCCGCCAATCAGTGCGTTTCGCGGTAACGGGCGGGCCCGGCGGCATAACGCCACGCGAGGTACGGAGCTACCATACCGCTGAGCACGCCACCTTTACGAGTGCGCTGCTCGCCTATCTGGATGAGGTCGGGCTGCGTGACGCGACGATCTCAAGCGTCCTTGCCGTCGCCGGCGCGGCGCGGGGTGACCTGATCAACCTTACCGGCAGCCGCTGGTACATCTCGCTCTCCGGCGTCGAGGCGGTGCTCCGCATCCGCCCGCGCGCGCTTAATGAATGCGCGGCGACGGCGCTCGCGCTGACGACGCTTCAGCAAAGCGCCTTCACTCCTGTCGGGGCGATACCGACCAAGCTGGTCCAGCCAGGCGGCAATTATGTCATCGTCAGCGTCGGCACCGGGCTCGGCGTCGCCGCCTTGATTACGACCCCCGACGGACGGCTTGTGCCGGTTCAAACCGAGGCGGGCCATATGAGTTTTTCGCCGAGCAATGCTGAGGAGGAAAAATTCGCGGCCTTTGTTCGCGCCAAGGGCGCCGCGAGCGCCGAAACCATGCTCAGCGCAGCGGGCCTGGTTGCAGCTTATGGAGCGCTCGCTGAAGGCGGAAAGACGGTCGCCACCCCTGAAGAGGTGACTCGCGCTTCCGGTAGAGACGCCGCCGCGACCGCGGCTGTGCGTATGTTTGCCGGCTATCTCGGCGCGTTCATCGGCGATCTCGTGCTCACTTTCGGCGCATGGGAAGGCGTCTATCTGACTGGCCCGATAACGCGTGCACTCCAGGTGCAATTGAGCGACGCTAGATTCCGCCACCGCCTCGAGGCCAAGGACGCGTTCCGGCGGCAGCTTGGCGACGTGCCGGTTTCAATCGTCAACCGATCGGATCTCGAATTGGTCGGAGCGGCCGCGGCGCTGCATCAGCTATAGATCGGGTCAGGCTGGCCCGATCAGCGATTTCGGTCTCGGCGCCTGGACGGATATGATCCGCCCAAGCAGCGATCAGGCGTTGGTCGCCATCCACTCTTCGAGCACGGGCGCAATGGTGTTGCGCCATTTGCTGCCGTTGAAGATGCCGTAATGGCCCGCACCCTTGGCCATGAGATATTTCTTCTTGGCTTCTGGCAGCGCAGTCGCGATCTTCAGCGCCGCCTTGGTCTGGCCGAGGCCCGAGATATCGTCGCGTTCGCCTTCGATCGCGAGGATCGCGATGTCAGTGATCGCCGCCGGATCGACCGGCCGGCCGCGATGCGTCATCGTACCCATCGGCAACGCATGCGCCTGGAACACCACGTCGATGGTCTGCAGGTAGAATTCAGCGGTCATGTCGCAGACCGAGCGATATTCCTCGTAGAAGTCCTTGGTCAGATTGGCGCTGTCATCGTCGCCCTGCACCAGGTGTTTGAACATCTCATAGTGCGACATCATGTGGCTGCCGAGGTTCATCGTCATGAAACCGCTCAGCTGCAGGAAGCCGGGATAGACCTTGCGGCCGGCGCCGGGATAGGTCGCCGGGATCGTCGCGATGACATTCTGCGCGAACCAGCTGTGCGGCCGTTCGGTCGCCAGCGTGTTGACCGCGGTCGGCGCTTCACGCGTGTCGATCGGTCCGCCCATCATCGTCAGCGTCTTCGGCCGGCACGCATTCTTGTCGGCGCTCATCACGCAGGCGGCTGCGTAGCAGGGCACTGATGGCTGGCAGACCGCGAGCATGTGTGCACCCCCCTCGCCTTCATTGGGTCCGATCGCCTCCATGAACTCAATGATATAATCGATATAATCGTCCAGATCGAAGCTGCCGTCAGCGAGCGGCACGAGCTTCGCGTCGCGCCAGTCAGTGATGTACACCTCAGCGACCGGGAGCATCCGTTCGACCGTACCGCGCAACAGAGTCGCATAATGGCCGGACATCGGCGCCACGATCAGCAGCTTCGGTCCGCCGCTCACGCCCTCTCGGACGAAGCGCTTGAGCTGGCCGAACGGCTTGCGCAGCACGATTTCCTCGACCACGCCGACTTGCTTGCCATCGATAAGGGTGTGGTCGAGTCCGAAATCGGGCTTGCCGCGCGGCGCGGCCGCATGCGCGAAGACCTCGAGCGCCGAGCTGATGATCGACCCGCCGCCGAAATAGGCGAAGGGATTCGCCGGATTGTTGAGCATTCCGGCACCAAAATTGGCCATTGCACTGGCGCCGGCCAGCATGGATTTCTGCATTTCGTAAGCGTCGTACAGCATGGGATACCCAATATCGGAAAACGTTGACAACGCTAGGCATAGGGGTGCGCTGCAGCATAAGCAATGATACGCGTGCCCCGTTGAGGGACGCTCTCCATACTGCTAGGCGCTGCGCATGGCAGACCCCGACCTCGCGTCACCCGTCACCCCGGAAACCAAGCGGAATCTCGGCCACTTGAAGATGGTGTGGGGGCACGCCTCCCGCTATCCCCGCCAGATTGCCACGGCACTGGCCGCTTTGTTCATCACCTCGGCCGCCACGATCGCGATTCCTTATGGCTTCAAGCGGGTGATCGACCGCGGATTCGGCCCCGGCGCGAATGGCTCGGTCGCTTCGTCCTTCCATTATCTGCTGATGATCGTCGTCGTCCTCGCCTTCGCGACGGCGGTGCGCTTCTATTATGTGTCCTGGCTCGGCGAGCGAGTCGTTGCCGATGTCCGCGCCACGGTGCAGCGGCATCTGCTCACCCTCGCCCCGCGCTTCTTCGAGGAGAATCGCCCGTCGGAAATCGCCTCGCGGCTGACGTCGGACACGGCGCTGATCGAACAGGTGGTCGGCACCACTGTCTCGGTCGCGTTGCGCAACAGCTTCACCGGCGTCGGCGGGTTGATCTTCCTCTTCACCATCTCGCCCAAGCTTACCGGCATGCTGATGCTCGGCATTCCGATCATCATCATGCCGATCGTGATCCTCGGCCGCCGCGTGCGCAATTTCTCGCGCACCTCGCAGGACCGGATCGCCGATGTCGGATCGATCGCGACAGAGACCCTGGGTGCCATGAAAATCGTTCAGGCATTCGGCCAGGAAGAGCGTGAGGCGGCCCGCTTCAGCGCGGCGGTCGATGCAACCTTTGCCGCCGCGAAAAGGCGCATCGCACTCCGCGCCTTCATGACCGCGATGGTCATCGGCCTGATCTTCGGATCCGTGACCCTGGTCCTGTGGCAAGGCGCGATCGACGTCGCCGCCGGCCGGATCAGCGGCGGGTCGATTGCCGCGTTCGTGCTGACCGGCGGGCTGGTCGCGGGCGCCTTCGGGAGCCTGACCGAGGTCTATGGCGATCTGCTGCGCGGTGCCGGCGCGGCCGGGCGGCTGTCGGAGCTGCTCTCCGAAGTATCCGACATCCGTGCTCCGGCGAAGCCGGTCTCCCTGCCCGTTCCGGCGCGCGGCGCGATCGAGTTCGATCACGTAACCTTCCGCTATCCGACCCGGCCCGAGGTCTCGGCGCTCGACGATTTCTCGCTCGCGGTGCGCCCCGGAGAGACGGTTGCGGTGGTCGGGCCCTCGGGTGCGGGCAAGACCACTTTGTTCCAGCTGATCCAGCGCTTCTATGATCCGGATAGCGGCCGGATGCTGCTCGACGGCGTACCGTTGCCGGAGGCCGATCCGCATGAGATCCGCCGCCATATCGCGATGGTGCCGCAGGAGACGGTGATATTCGGCGCCTCGGCCCGCGACAATCTGCGCTACGGCAAATGGGAGGCGAGCGACGATGAGCTCTGGGCCGCTGCCGAGGCCGCCAATGCCGCCGAATTCCTGCGCAAGCTGCCGCAAGGCCTCGACACCTTCATGGGCGAGGGCGGCGCGCGGCTCTCGGGCGGCCAGAAGCAGCGAATGGCGATCGCCCGCGCATTGCTGCGCGATTCACCGATCCTGCTCCTCGACGAGGCAACCAGCGCGCTTGACGCCGAGAGCGAGCGGCTGGTGCAGGAAGCGCTCGAGCGGTTGATGCAGGACCGTACCACCCTCGTTATCGCCCACCGCCTTGCAACGGTCCGCGCCGCCGAGCGGATCATCGTCATGAGCGATGGCCGGATCGTCGAGAGCGGCACACATGCCAGCCTGATCGGCCAGAGCGGCCTTTATGCCCGACTGGCGAGCCTGCAGTTCAGCGAGGCGGCCTGACCCGCACATAGATTTCCCCTCCCGCTTGCGAGTGACGCAAGCAGTCAGGTCAATCATGCCCCCGGCATGATTGAGGGATTGCCGGGGGCAATCCCGACCTAACTACTTGCGTCACTGGGTCAGGGGAGGGCATGTTAGATTTACCGCGCGGTAAGGACAGGCCCACCCCCTACCCCTCCCGCAAGCGGGAGGGGAGATAAGATGCGCGACTTCGACATCATTGTGTACGGCGCGACCGGCTTCACCGGTCGCCTGGTCGCGGAATATCTGATCCAGGCCTATCCCGGCACCGACACGCCACGCTGGGCGATGGCCGGCCGCTCGCTCACCAAGCTGCAGGAAGTCCGCGACGAGATCGGCGCCCCCGCAGGTACAGTGCTGCTCGTCGCCAACTCGGATGACCCCGCCACGCTGAAGGCACTGTGCGAGCGCACCGAGGTACTGATCACCACGGTCGGCCCTTACCAGCTTTACGGCAGCGATCTCGTCGCCGCCTGCGCCGAGACCGGCACCGCCTATGTCGATCTGTGCGGCGAGCCCGCCTGGATGCGTCACATGATCGACGCGCATCACGAAACGGCGAAGCGCACCGGCGCGCGGATCGTCTTTTCCTGCGGCTTCGATTCGATCCCGTTCGATCTCGGCGTGTTCGCGCTGCAGGAGATGGCGAAGGCCAAATTCGGCAAGCCGGCACCGCGCGTGAAATGCCGGGTGCGGAAAATGCAGGGCGGTTTTTCGGGCGGCACCGCGGCGAGCCTCAAGGCGACCCTGGCCGCCGCTGCCCGCGATCCGTCGATCCTCGGCCTGCTCACCAATCCTTTCTCGTTGACGCCGGGTTTTCACGGCGCGAGCCAGCCGCTCGGCCTGCTTCCCGAATATGACCGGACGATCGAGGCCTGGGTCGCCCCATTCATCATGGCGCCGATCAATACCAAGAATGTCCATCGCACCAATTTCCTGCTGGGCGAGGCTTATGGCGCCGACTTCGTCTATGACGAGATGATGGTCGCCGGGCTCGGCGATATCGGCAAGGCGGCGGCGGAAGCGATCGCGAAGATCAATCCGCTAGCAAGTGACAAGGGGCCGAAGCCCGGCGAAGGGCCCTCGAAAGAGGACCGCGACAATGGCTATTACGACGTGCTCTTCATCGGCGAGATGCCTGACGGCAAGCGCGTCGATGCGGTCGTGACGGGCGACCGCGACCCCGGTTACGGATCGACCAGCAAGATGATCGCCGAAACCGCGCTCTGCCTGGTGCAGGACGTGAAGGGGGATGGCGGCATCTGGACGCCCGGCGCGCTGATGGGCGAGACGCTGATCAAGCGGCTTCAAGCCAAGGCTGGGCTGACCTTCCGGGTGGGGTAGCCTTCATTCCTCCCCGGCGCTCGCCTCGGGATGGAATTGGTCAAGCCGAGAACTCCACATAGGCGTGGTCCAGGCCCGCCAACTCCTCGTCGATGATGGCACTGATGATCGACCAATCCCCTCCAGCCAGACCCGCCCCGATTTTCGGATAGCCGATCCTGCTTTCACGGAACGCCGAGGCAACGCCCCGCATGACATCGCGGATGGCCTTGTAATCGGCCTTCACCCCGGTTCCCCGCCAATGGAACTGGGTATAGGCATTGACGATGATGAAAAATCGGCCGCCACGCTCAATTTTCGCCGTCGAAAAACTGCCCAGCTTTTGCCGGCTTCCCTTTTCCGTGGCGCAATCCGCCGCATAGGCTTCCGGGAATCGTTGCTTTATCGCCAACGCGATGCCCTTGCCCATCTGGCACTGACAATTGCAGCCATGGATAATCACATCGAATGTGTCGTCGAGGGCGAGTTCGAGCAGGTCGCCGCGCAACGTCCGCATTCAGCCGAGCAACCCAATTCCCACGCCTGCCGCCAATGCCGTCGCCAGACCGGCGAGGACCATGCCCATGCGCTTGCGCCGACTCCGCTGATACGCGTCGAACTTCGGCACATCGAGATACCAGTCGCCGTTCGCGACCGGCACGATGACTCCCTGGTGGCACAGCCGATCGAAGAAGCGCTTCTCCATCCGCCGCTCGGGGGAAAAGCTCACCGCCTTTTCGGGCGAGACCGCGTTTCGCGACAGGAAATGCGAGACCACGCGGCGCCTTGCCCGCGCCATTGCCGCCGCTACTGCTCCACCCATGCCCTGTCTCCCTGTCCTGGCAGCGATCATGCCACGAGTTCAAAGGCGATAGAAGAGCATCGCAATACCGGCGATCGCCAGGGAAAGCGGAAGCGAGATCGCCACGGCGCGGCGCCTGAGCGCCTCGGCATCCCGGTGATAGGCGATCAGATCGAAATAGAAGCTGCCCGGCCGAACCTCGTGCAGCGAGCCGCGCCGCCGAAAGCGATCGAACCACCAGCGTTCAAGCCGCGTCTTTGGCGTGTAGGGGATGGCATCTTCCGCCGACAGCGCATGGCGTGCGAGGAAATACCTGGCGACCGGCCCGCGCACGCGCCTGGCCGCGGCTGGAAGATAACTGCCCGGCTGGCTCAACGCTTCCTGCCCTGATGCCGGATATTCGCCGGCCGGCCGCGCCGCTTGATCACTCGCCCCGGCCGGATATCGCGCTCGGGCCGGGCGGCCTTGCCGTCGACCATCTCGAAGCGGAGCGCACCCGACACCGGACTGGCCTCGGCCAGCCGCAATTGCAGCCGCTGCCCGCTCGAAAACACGATGCCGCTATCTTCGCCCACCAGCTGGCGGCTGACCTCGTCGAACTTGAAATATTCGCCACCGATGTCGCGCACCGGCATCAGGCCGTCGCCGCCAATCCCCTCGACTGTCGCGAAAAAGCCGAAATTGGTTACGCCGGTGATCCGCGCGTCGAGTACCTGCCCAACCCGCTCGGCGAGGAACGCGGCAACATAGCGATCGATCGTATCGCGCTCGGCCTCCATCGCGCGGCGTTCGAGCATCGAGATGCTCTCGCCGATCTTCTCCATCGACGCCGCCTCGCCCTCGGTCAGCCCGCCCGGACCGAGCTGATAGGCGCTGACCAGCGAGCGGTGGACGATGAGATCGGCATAGCGCCGGATCGGCGAGGTGAAGTGCCCGTAGCTGCCGAGCGCCAGCCCGAAATGCCCGTGATTTTCGGGGGCATAATAAGCCTGTGTCTGCGTTCGCAACACCTGCTCCATGATCTGCGGACGGAAATCCACGTCGCCGACCTTGTCGAGGATATGGTTGAAGGTTCGCGGCTGCACGACCTGCCCGAGCGCGAACTCGACGCCGAAGGTCTTGAGATAATCCTTCAGCGCGACGAGTTTTTCGCGGCTCGGCGGCTCATGGACGCGGTACATCACCGGCGCCTTTTTCGCCTCCAGCGCCTTGGCCGCCGCGACATTGGCGGCGATCATGTAATCCTCGATCAGCTTGTGCGCATCGAGCCGCTCGCGCGGCGCGACCGAGAGGATGCGGCCCTTCTCGTCGAGCACGACGCGGCGCTCGGGGAGATCGAGATCGAGCGGGCCGCGCTTCTCACGTGCCTTGTAGAGCGCACGCCAGCACGCCCAGAGCGGGAGGAGGGCGGCGAGGATTTCTGCTCCTGCCGCTCTTGTCCCCCTCCCGCTTGCGGGAGGGGAAAGGGGAGGGCTTGTCTCATCAGCCGGCTCGCGAGAGGACACGCCCTCCCCCGACCCCTCCCGCAAAGCGGGAGGGGAGGAAGAAGCGGAAGCAGAAGAGTCGATCATCTCCTGCGCATCTTCGTACGCGATGTTCGCCGCGATCCGCACCACGGCGCGCGTGAAGCGCCAGCCCTTCAGCTCTCCGCCCTTCGAGATTTGCAGGTGGCACGCAAGCGCCGCGCGATCGACGCCCTCCTTCAGCGAGCACATATCCGCCGATAATTCCTCGGGCAGCATCGGCACGACACGGTCCGGAAAATAGACGCTGTTACCGCGTCGCCGCGCATCCTTGTCGAGCGCCGAGCCGGGCCGGACATAGAAGCTGACATCAGCAATCGCGACGATCGCTTTCCAGCCGCTGGCATTGGCCGGATCATCGTCTGGCGCAGCCCAGACCGCGTCGTCATGGTCGCGCGCATCGGCAGGGTCGATCGCGACAATCGGCAGATGGCGCAGATCCTCGCGACCTTCTCCCAGTGGCGTCTTCGCCATCCGCACCGCTTCTTCGAGCGTCTCGGGCGCAAACACATCCGGGATGCCGAGCTTGTGGATCGCGATCAGCGAGAAGCTGCGCGGTGCGAACGGATCGCCGAGCCGCTCAGTCACCCGCACCGTGATGCGTGGCGGGCGGCCTACCTTTTCCGCCAACACGAGATCCCCCGGGCCGGCATCGCCGGCATCCGATACCATGAAGTCGCGCCGCTCCTTCTTCTCGACGCCCTGGAGCCAGAGCTTGCCGCCCTCCTGGTGGAGCACGCCGAGCACCAGCTCCTCGCCGCGTGCGAGCTGCTTCATCGGGTGCGCGATCCAGCCATTGCCGGCTTCCTCGGTCCGCGCCAGCACCCGATCGCCTACGCCCAGCGCGCCGCGCTTGCGCTCACGCACGCGCAGACGCGGCGCCGGCGTGTCGGCTTCCCACCGCTCGGGCACCGCCCAGACCGTACCGTCGTCACCGACATCGGCGACGCGCAGCACCGTCACCTTGGGCAGCCCACCCATCAGGTGAAAGGCGCGGCCCGGCGCGCTGTCGATCAGCCCCTCATCCGCCATGTCCTTGAGCAGAGCCTTGAGCGCGATCTTCTCCTGCGCGGTCAGGCCAAAAGCGCGCGCGATCTCGCGCTTGCCAGCCGGCGTATCCGACGAGGTGATGAAATCGACGATCTGCTGGCGCGTAGGAAGGCCTGGCGGGTTTTTGGATTTGGGCATCGGCCGGAGATAGGGATTTACGCCGCCCCCGTCACCTGTCCCGCGGCCACCGACGCGCGCTCCTTCAGGATCACGCCGGCGCGCCAGTAATGGAAGATCGCCCAGGGCGTCGCGACCGCGAAGACCAACATCGCCCAGCGCAACGAATCCTCGCCATAAGTGGGCCGCAGCATGTCGCTGATCCGGCCGACCAGCGTCGGCCCCAGCCCCAGTCCGATCAGGTTTATCACCAGCAAGGTGATCGCCGCCCACAGGGCGCGCAGCCGGATCGGCGCCAGGCCCTGCAGCAGCGCGAAGGTCGGCCCGAGATAGCTCGACGCGAACAGCAGCGCGAAGAAATAGGCCACAACCGCGATATTGGCGTCGTCGAGGAAATAGAAAATCAGGCTGAACGGCAGTGCGATCGTCTTCAGGATCGCGACCATCCAGCTTTGCCAGTGCAGCCCGCGCTTCTTCGCCAGCCGGTCCGCCAGCATCCCGCCGACCACGCCCGAAACGGTCGCGAACACCGCGCCGACCGGGGCGATCACCCAGGCAATGGTCAGCAACGGAACCCCGAGCGAGCGCTGGATGAAGCTCGGGCCCCATTGGGCATGGCCATATCCGATCAGCGAGGTCAGCGTGACCGCGATCACCAGGTGCCGGGCAGCATCGTCGCGCCAGATCGAGGTGAAGCCGGCGCCGAGGCTCGGCATCGCCTCGCGCTCCTGCTCCACGACGCTGCGTCCGTCGGAAAGGCCGCGGCGCGGCTCGATCACCAGGAACCACACGACCACCGCGAGCAGGAGGCCCGGTAGGCCGACCACGAACATCGCCATCCGCCAGCCGTAGAAATGGCCGATCGTCCCGCCGATGATCGTGCCGAACGCGGCGCCGAGCACCACGCCCAACGTATAGATCGCCATTGCGCTCGCGCGCTCGTGCGGCGCATAAAGATCGGCGATCATCGAATGGCTGGGTGGGCTAGATCCCGCCTCGCCCACGCCGACGCCGATCCGCGCGAGCAGCAGCGTCAGGAAGCTGGTGGCGAGCCCGCTCAACGCCGTCATCGCGCTCCACAAGGCCAGCGATACCACGATGATCTTCTTGCGACTGGTGCGGTCCGCCAGCCGCGCCACCGGAATGCCCAGCCCGGCATAGAAGACCGCGAAGGCAAAGCCCGACAATATGCCGAGCTGCGTGTCGGTCAGCAGCAGATCCTTGCGGATCAGCTCGAGCAGGATCGCGAGGATCTGCCGGTCCATGTAACTGAAGAAATAGACGAAGGTCAGCAGCCCGAGGGTAAGGCGCCGCCGCCGGATCGCGAGCGCGTCGGCGGTTTCGGGAACGGGGGAGGAAGCCATGGCGCGTGATACTCGGGTTACAAGCGAAAAAAGGCCCGCCGCCCCGGGAAAGGAACGGCGAGCCAAGGGGATGTCAAAGCGGCATCAGAACTTCTTGGTCAGCCCGATCTTGTAATTGCGGCCAAGCGCGCTGCCGGTGAAGGGATCATAATTATAATCGAGCCGCGCGAAGGACGGGTCGCGGTCGAAAATGTTCATCACCGTCAGGTTGGCGGTCGTATCGAACGGCAACCGGATGCGCAGGCTGAAATCCGCCGTGAAATAAGACTTTATATTGGCGCCCTGAAGCAGGATCGGCGAACCGACGATGTCGACGCGGGGCGCGTACGGCCCGGAATTCGTGTCCGAACGCTGGTCATGATAGCCATCGATATAGGTGCCCGTCAGTCGCCCGTCGAAGATCCCCACGCCGAGATCGATATAGGCCTGGCCCTTCCATTTCGGCACCGGATAGGCGGTGGTCTGGAAGTTGAGCTTGCCGGCGGCGTCGAATGCTTTCTGCACCACGACCCCGCCGACCGGCTGGTCCTCGATCTTGTATTCGATCGTGTAGGTCGCGGTCACGCCCGCGCCGAACCGCGCATTGCCGATATCGCCGCGGTAATTGGCGGCGAAATCGAGCCCCGAATTCTGGATCCCGGCGCCGTTGATGGTCTTGGTGGTGATCCGCGCGACATTGGTGATCCCGCAGGCGCCATTGAAGGTGAAGCGGGCCTGCAGCGCGGCGTAGGCGGCGACGCCGCAATTGGCGGTGCCGGTCGATCCGAACAGCGTGTTGACCATGCCGGCGACCGGCTCGAACAGAATCGAGTTCTTCAGCTTATAGTGGAAATAATCCACGCTTGCGGTGAAGCCGCCGCTGTTGACCATCACCCCGCCCGAATAATTGGTCGAGGATTCAGGCTTGAGCGCGGGGTTGCCGAACACATCGACCGGCCGGAAGCTGGTGCCGACGAGTTGCAGCGAGGTGATGGATCCGGGAACCAGATTCTCGTTACGGGGCCCGCGGAAGGTGGTGCCGATACCGGCCCGGAAGGCCAGCCATGGTGTCGCCTGGAAGCGGGCGCGGCCCTGGGGATTGAAGGTCGATCCCACCGCGCCGCCATAACCCTCATAGCGGGCGGCGAGCTGGAGGTTGAGCGAGGTGAACACCGGCACCTGCAGCTCGGCATAGGTTGCGATCACATCGCCCGATGCATTCGCATTCGCATTGGTGCCGAGAAAGGCGAGTGCGCCCGTCGCCGGTGGGCTGACACCGCCGACGGTATTCGGCCGGCACGGGCCGACATTGCCCGTCACGGGCGTCTCGCGACAGGGATTGATCGCGATATTGTTGTTGTTGCCATAGGCGATTGCATAGGAATCGCGGCGATATTGCGCGCCGACCCCGAACTGCACCTCGCCGCCGGGCAGGGTGATTCCGGTCCTCCCGCTGAGGCTCGCCTCGCCGACAAACAGGTTCGTATAGACCTGGCTGAACGACTTGACGAAGAACCAGCGTGCGAGATCCGCCGAGTTGGCGACTCCCGACACATAATTCGGATTGGTGGCACCGGTCGCCAGGTTCGACTGGATCGCATTGCCGAACGGATTGAGCCACAGGCAGCCATTAGCGCCCGGTGTGTTAGTGGTGCAGTTCGGCCCGCCGAGGCCGCGCAGCGCGAGCTGTACGCGGTCGCCGAACGAGTCATAGCCGTCGATATAGCGGCGATAGCTCTGATAGGTCGCGTTGACGTTGAAATCGAGCGAGTCCGTCAGCTTGCCGGAAAGGGTCGCGGTGAAGCGCGCGGTTTCCGATTTGCGCTCGCCGATCGAGGCGCCGGGATCATTGGGATCATCGGCGAACATCGGATTGCCGCCGGTCAGGAACGGCCGGTAGAGCAGGGTCGGGAACAGCACGCCGATCGCGCTCCCCGGAATCGCGGTCGGGTTCTGGAGCTTGTACTGGATCAGCCCCGGATTGTTCGCCGGCACGAAGAAGCCGCTCTGCGTAATGCCCGCCGCCGCCGAAGGTGACTGAGTCAGCAGGTAGGAAGGCGAGGTGCGATAATGCGGCACCGTCGATCGACCGTAGAGCGCCGTGACCTCGAGCTCGATAGCAGGAGCGACATCGACGCCGAGCTCGACATAGGCCTGACCGCGCCGCTCGGTATCGACCAGCGCGTCATAGACGCTGTACTGGGTCGCGCAGCGATTCTGCGCGGTGACGGTGCCGCCCAGTGCCGCGCAGCTCGCATCAGGCGTAAAGCTGGTGATCGCCGCGCCGGTCGGGCCGAGCGCAAGGAAGGTCGCCGGGTTGCCGCCGCCGGTGAAGCCACCTTCGGGATTGGTGGCGAAAGGCTGGATCGCGAAGCTTCGCTCGCGCGCCAGCAACTCGCCGCGAGTCTGGTAACCGGCAGCGAACAGCACGCGGAAGCCGTTGCCCTGATGGCCGAAGCTCGCCGAAATATCATAATCGCCGACGCTGTCGGATACGAATTTACGACTGGCGCTGACGACGAACCCCTTCTGGTCCGTCTTGGTCAGGAAGTTCACCACGCCCGCGACCGCGTCCGAACCATAGGTCGCAGCGGCACCGTCCTTCAGCACCTCGATACGGCCGATCGCCGCCTGGGGGATCATGTTGATGTCGACCGAGGGAATCCCGTTGCCGGCGGCTACCAGGCGCTTGTTGTTCAACAGCACCAGGGTCCGTTGCGGGCCGAGGCCGCGAAGATTGACCGTGGCGATGCCCTCCGCAGCCTGGGAGCGGCTGTCGAACTGGTTCGAATCGCCGAGCACACCGTTCGAGGTCGGCAGCGCCTTGAGCAGTTCGACCGTGCTTGGATTGCCCTGCCTGGCGAGTTCCTCGCCTGAAATCACATCGACCGGAAGCGCCGCATCCTCGGGCGTACCCTTGATCAGCGATCCGGTGACGACGATGTCTGGCACTGACGGCGCCACGTCGTCCTGACCTGAGGCTGCGCTTTGCGCAAAGGCAGGCGTCGCCAATCCCAGCGCGAGAACCGAAAAGGCACACGCCGACATATACCGCGTTCTGATCATATTTCTCTCCCCTGGGTCGGAGCGTCACACGACTCCGTACCGCACACTCGAATTGATAGAGAGATTGCCGCTACGTCAAGCGAAAGCGTGGTTACAAAGCAATACCCACTTCCGAGTGTGACGAAAATGTATCTGCTTTAACAACCGGATCGGCCAGAACCTGAATTCGAAATACACTTCCGTCAGAAGCTCCTGCACGTAACGCAAAACGGGCGCCGTCCTGGCAGACGACGCCCGTTCATTGCACTGGAAGTGGGATCAGTAACCGTTGAGGCGGGCAAAGCGTTCGCGGTGGAAGGCAGCATTGCCCCACATCGTCTCCAGCACTTGAGCGCGCTTGATATAGAGCCCGGCATCATGCTCGTCGGTCATGCCGATGCCGCCATGGAGCTGGATCATCTCGCGGCTGACGAGATGGAGCGTATCGCCGGCAAGCGCCTTGGCGAGGCTGACCGCCTGGTCGAGGTCCGAACGGTTCGCATCGATCGCCTCGAGCGCCCCCTCGACCGCCGAGCGCATCAGTTCGAGCTCAGTGAACATCTTCGCCATGCGGTGCTGCAGCGCCTGGAAGGTCGAGAGCGGCTGGCCAAACTGGACCCGGGTCTTGAGATAGTCGTTCGTCGTGGCAAAGGCCTGCTCGGCCATGCCGAGCATCTCGGCGCAGAGCGCGGCGGTGGCGCGGTCGATCACCTTGGCGGTGAGATCGGTTCCGCCGAGCTTCTCAGCGCTCGCGTCCTCGAAACGGACCTGCGCATGGCTACGCGAATCCGCCATATGGCGCGGGGAACGCGAGACGCCGGCATCACCCGAGACGAGATAAAGCCCGTCCACAGCTGAAACGACGAACAGCAAAGCGCTATCACCCTCGGCGACGAACTCCTTGGTACCGCTCAATTTGCCGTCGGCGACGCTGGTCGCGACACTGGCCGGGTTATGGACAGGCCCCTCGTCGATCGCGAGCGTCGCCACGATTTCGCCCGCAGCGATCTTCGGCAACCATTCGACCTTCGCCGCGTCCGATCCGCCCAGCACGATCGCAGTCGTCGCCGCGGCGGTTGCAGCCAGAGGCGAGGCTGCGAGATTGCGGCCGAGCTGCTCGAGCACCAGCCCGAGCGAGAGATAGCCGAATTCCGAACCGCCATAGACTTCGGGGATGACGATCCCGGCCCACCCCATCTGGCCGATCTCGGCCCAGGCGGCGGGATCATAACCCTCACCCGGCGCCGCATCGCGCATCTTGCGAAAGGCACTGACGGGCGATTCATTGTCAGCCCATTCGCGCGCCATGTCGCGCAGCATTGTCTGTTCGTCGTTGAGTACGGCCATTGTTCAGTCCCTCGAATTTTCCTTAATCGTCATGCCGGACTTGTTCCGGCATCCATCCATCCGCGTGCGGTGCGTCCAAATTTCCAGCGTTGCGCCTCGTCGCGGAATGGACCCGGAACAAGTCCGGGGTGACGACGTGTTATTGGTGGTCGAGCATCCCCAGGATGCGCTTGGCGATCACATTGTTCTGGATCTCGCTCGATCCGCCATAGATCGACACCGCCTTGCCCCAGAGCCAGGTACGGGTCTGGGCGAGTTCGGCCTCGGTGAAGCCTTCGCCCTCCCAGCCGACGCCGTTCATCCCCATGATCTCGATCGAAAGCTCGGCCCGGTCCTGGGTGATGCGCGCGCCGACATTCTTCATGATCGATGTCGCCGCCGACGGCCCCTGGTTCGATTTCGCCTCAAGCGCGGCACGGCGCAGCGTCAGCGCGAAGGCGCGGCTGTCCATCTCGTGCCGGACAATGCGCATCCGCAGGTCGCTGTCATCGACCCTGCCCTGCTCGTCCTCACCGCGATATTGCTTGGCGAGCGCGCCCATCGACGAGCCGCCGAACAGCCGGCTGAGCGCGCCGCCGCCTGACAGATTCTGCCGCTCATGCTGAAGCAGGCGCTTGCCGATCGTCCAGCCCTCGCCCTCGCGGCCGACCAGATTTTCCTTCGGCACCTTCACATCCGTGAAGAAGGTCTCGCAAAAGGGCGAGGCGCCCGAGATCATCTTGATCGGCTTCACCTCGACGCCCGGCGACGTCATGTCGATCAGCAGGAAGCTGATGCCCTCATGCTTTTTCGACTTGTCGGTGCGGACCAGCGCGAAGCATTTGTCCGCCCATTGTCCGCCCGAGGTCCAGGTCTTCTGGCCGTTGACCAGATAATGGCCTCCCTTGTCCTCGGCAAACATCTGGAGCGAGGCGAGATCGGACCCGGCGCCCGGCTCGGAATAGCCCTGGCACCAGCGCACTTCGCCCTTGGCGATCGCCTGGATATGCTCTTTCTTCTGCGCCTCGTTGCCATATTCGAGCAGGGTCGGGCCGAACATCATCACACCCATGCCGCCGATCGGGTTCCACGCGCCGACCCGCGCCATCTCCTCGCCAAGCACGCGCGCCTGCGCGCGATCGAGCCCGCCGCCGCCATATTGCGCGGGCCAGGTCGGCACCCCCCAGCCCTTGTCGCCGAACGCCTTTTTCCAGGCCTCCTCATCGGCGGAAAGCGCGGTCGGGCCCTCGACCGTCGCCATCGGATTCTCCTTGCCTTTCAGCGATGGCGGGAAATTCTCCGCAAGCCAGGCGCGGGTTTCGCTACGGAATGCGTCGATGCTGTCGGGAGCGCGGTCGAGGTCGGCGGCGGTCGCCATATTTATCTCCAATTCGGATCGAATCTGAATTTCGGGTATGGCGAAGCGATGGCACAAATCAGCGCCCAAGCAAAGGGTGGGCAAGCAATGGGCGGGCAAGCAAAGGGGCGGGACAAGCCGGCCGCGAGACGGTACATAAAAGCGCATTCCCCGGGGGAGCCACCATGAGGTTCGAACACCGTGCCGTGCCGATTGCGCTCGCCGCCGTGCTGATCGACACGATCGGCTTCGGCATCATCATGCCGGTCTTCCCCAAGCTGATCACGACGCTCGGCCATATTGATCTCGAGCATGCGACGCGGGTCGCGGGCTGGCTGTTGGTGATCTTTTCCTTCACCCAGTTCATCGCCGGCCCCATCCTAGGCAATCTCAGCGATCGTTTCGGCCGCCGCCCGGTGCTGATCGCGTCGATGCTGTCCTTCGGTATCGACTATGGCCTGATGGCCTGGGCGCCGACGCTCGCCTGGCTGTTCCTCGGCCGCGCGATCGCGGGCGCGGCGGGCGCTGTCTATGGCCCGGCCAGTTCGGTGCTTGCCGATGTGACACCGCCCGAAAAGCGCAGCGGCGTGTTCGGTTATGTCGGCGCGGCGTTCGGCATCGGCTTCGTTATCGGGCCAGCGCTTGGCGGCCTGATCGCTGATCTCGGCCCCCGCGCGCCCTTCATCGCGGCGGCTTTGCTCGCGCTCACCAACGCCGCGGTGATGGCCTTCGCCATGCCCGAGACGCTCGCGCCCGAGAACCGCCGCCCCTTTCATCTGCGCGACGCCCATTTCATCGGCGCGTTCAGGCCGCTCTTCCAGGCCGGCAACGCAGCGGCCCTGCTCATCGCCGCCTTTATCTGGCAGCTCGCCCATATGATCTACCCGGCGACCTGGGCCTTCTGGGGGACCGCGCGCTTCGGCTGGAGCCCATCGGAAATCGGCTGGTCGCTGACCTTTGTCGGCCTGGTGATGGCTGCGGTGCAAGGTGGCCTCACCGGGCGGATCATCGCTCGCATCGGTGAGCGGCGCGCGCTGGTGGTGGGCCTGGGGAGCGGCGGCCTCGCCTTCTTCGCTTATGCCTTCATCACCCAGAGCTGGCAGGCCTATGCGCTGTTCCTGGTGAGCGCGATGTCGGGACTGGTCTTTCCCGCCGTCAACGGCCTGTGCTCACGGATGGTCGATGCCTCGCGGCAAGGCGCATTGCAGGGTGGTATCGGCAGCATGAACAGCGTCGCTGCGATCCTCAGCCCCTGGTTGCTGACCCAGACTCTCGCCGCCGGGGTCGATCGCGGCTTCCCCGGCGCCGCCTTTCTGCTGGCGGCGATCTTCGCCTTCACCGCGCTTGGCATCGTCGTATGGAAGGTGCTCGACCGCGTCCCGCGCGCGGCCTGAGCCTATTGTTCCTTCCCCGGCCTCCTCGCGAAACCTATGTCGAGATGAGCGCCGGCATCGAGCACCATCGTCTCGCCAGTAATCACACGGCTATCCGGATCGAGCAGCATGACGATCGGCCCGGCGATATCATCGGGACCTGCCGCGACCCCCATCGGCACGCCCGCCGCGATCCGGTCGTTGAGCTTGGCGAAGCCCTCGGCTCCCAGCCTCTTCTCGAACCAGCCGGTGCCGACATATCCGGGCGCGACCGCGTTCACGCGGATCGCCGGGGCGAGTGCCCGCGCGAGACTTTTGGTCATCGTGACCAGCGCGCCCTTCGACGCGGCATAGGCGACCGATGAGCCATGCCCCCATACGCCCGCGACCGAGGCGACATTGACGACCGCCCCGATGCCGCCTTCGCGCATCGCCGGCGCGCAGGCGCGGATCATCTGGAAGGGCGCGATGGTGTTGAGCCGGTAAATGTCGATGAAATCCGCCGCCTCCAGCGCATCGAGATCCTCGTGATTGGCGAATTTCGTCCGGCCCGCATTATTGACGAGGAAATCGATCCGCCCGAACGCCTTGATCGCCGCGGCGGCTAGTTTGCGGCATTCACTGTCCTCGACGATATCGGCCTGCACCGCGATCGCGCCCTCAACCTCTCCCGCAAGCGCCTCCGCCTCGTCGCGACTGCTCGCATAGTTGATCACGCAGCGCACGCCGCGCGCCGTCAGCCGCCGCACCACTGACGCGCCGATCCCGGTGCCGCCGCCGGTGACGATCGCAACCGCGCGTTCCATCGTACCACTCACGCCTTGGCGCTTGGCCGGGCGGAGACGCGATCATGCCAGGCCCGCAGCCCGGTCATTTCCTCGGGGATCGGCATTCCTATGAACCCGGCGAAATCGACGATCGTGAGCAACACGATATCCGCCATCGAATATCCCTTGCCATCAAGGAACTCCCGATCCGCCAGCGCCTGGTCGAACTCGCCCATCGCGGCGATCACGCGCGGCCGCTGGCTCTCGCCATATTCGGTATATTGCCGCTTCACGACCCGCGCGGTGAAGGGATGGGTGTGCACCCACACCATGCCGAGCGGCACCATCATCCGCAACTCGGCGCGGCGCTGCCACATATCGACCTCCGCAACGCCCCGCGGCCCAACGCCGAACATCGGGGGCTCGGGGTGCATTGCCTCGAACAGCCGGCAGATCGAGAGGCTCTCGGTCAGCACGCTGCCGTCATCTAGCACGAGCGTCGGAAGCTGGCCGAGCGGGTTGACCGCGAGGAACGCCTCGCCTTTGTGCTCGCCCTTCACCATCGACAAGGTCTCGGTCGGAACGCTCAGGCCCTTCTCGGCCAGATAGATGCGCACGCGACGTGGATTGGGCGCGGGATTATCCGCATTATAGAACAGCATTGGTTACGCCTCCCCTTTTTCGAAGAACGCGTATGGCATTTCTCGCGGGCCTGGCCTAGCGGGCGATGATGGACTCCGCCGATATGCTCGCGAGCGATTTCGCGACCCTTCCCGACCTGATCCGCGCGCACGCGCGGGAACAGAGTGGCAAGGCCGCATTGATCGCCAAAGGCGGTGCAATCGATTATCAGCGGCTCGATCGGCTGATGGACCGCATCGCCGCCGCGCTCCAGCGTTACGGCGTCCGCCAGGGCCAGGCAGTCGCGATCGTCGCCGCTTCATCGATCGAGTATGCAGCCGTCTTTCTCGGCGCGCTGCGGGCCGGCTGCGTCGCAGCGCCCCTTGCGCCATCAGCGACGCCCGAAGCCCTTGCAGCGATGATCGCCGATTGCGGCGCGCCGATCCTGTTCCTCGATGGCGACGCCGAAAGGGCCCTGGCCCGGCAGGAAATCAACGCCATCTGTATCAGGCTCGATACGGACGCGTTCGACGCTTTGCTCGACCGGGAAAATGAAAAGCCGCTTCCCGTTACCATCGCCCCCGAAGACGGCTTCAACATCATCTATTCCTCGGGCACGACCGGCACGCCCAAGGGCATCGTCCAGAGCCACAGGATGCGCTGGGCGCATATCAACCGCAACGCCGCCGCCGGCTTTGGCGACGCGGTGACGATGATCGCGACCCCGCTTTATTCGAACACCACGCTGGTCAGCTTCCTGCCGACACTCGGCTGGGGCGGCACTGCGGTGCTGATGAAGAAGTTCGACGCACGCGGCTTTCTCGAGCTTGCCCAGGCCCACCGCGCCACCCATGCGATGCTCGTGCCGGTCCAGTATCAGCGGATCATGGCGCTGCCCGATTTCGACAGCTTCGATCTCGCCAGCTTTCGCTTCAAGACCTGCACCAGCGCGCCTTTCTCCGCTGCGCTCAAGGCCGATATCGTCGCGCGCTGGCCCGGGCTGCTGGTCGAATATTACGGCATGACCGAAGGCGGCGGCACCTGCCTGCTCGTCGCCAACCAGCATCCCGACAAGCTCCACACCGTCGGCCAGCCGGTCGAAGGCCATGACATTCGCCTGATCGACGATGACGGCAAGGAGGTTCCCCAGGGCGAGATAGGCGAAGTCGTCGGCCGCAGCCCGGCGATGATGACCGGCTATCACGGCCGCAACGACGACACCTCGGCGGCCGAATGGTTCGATGCCGAGGGGCACCGGTACATCCGCCACGGCGATGTCGGCCGCTTCGATGCCGATGGCTTCCTCACCCTGCTCGATCGCAAGAAGGACCTGATCATCTCGGGCGGCTTCAACATCTATCCGACTGATCTCGAGGCAGTGCTGGCGCAGCACCCGGCCATCGCCGATTGCAGCGTGATCGGCATGCCCTCGGAAGCCTGGGGCGAGACGCCGGTCGGCTTCTATGTGCCGCACACCGGCGTCGATGCGAGCGTTGCCGATATCCTCGCCTGGACCAACAAGCAGCTCGGCAAGACCCAGCGGCTTGCAGCACTCCACGCCATCGAAGACCTGCCGCGGAGTGCGATTGGCAAGGTGCTCAAGCGCGAACTCCGAGACCGGCTGACGGGGACCATGCCATGACGTCGATTGCCGACATCCTTGCCGGCGCCACGCCGACTGATAACGGTTTCCGCGCCACGATCCCGACAAGCTGGCTCCAGGGCCGCACCAGCTATGGCGGGCTCTCCAGCGCGCTCGCGCTCCACGCCGCGCAGAGCATCGAGCCGGACCTGCCGCCGCTCCGATCAGCGCAGATCGCGTTCATCGGCCCGCTCGCTGGCGAGGTCTCGGTCACCGCGACCAAATTGCGCCGCGGCCGCAACGCCGCCTTCATCCAGGCCGATATCGTGTCGGATGCCGGGCTCGGCTTTCGCGCGACCTTCGTCTTCATGTCGGATCAGGTGTCGCAGATTGATCTCGACGGGCGGCTGGACAGCCAGCGCCGTTCGCCCGCGCCCGACACCAAAGTCTATACCGGGCCGGACGAGTTCTTCACCGGCAACTTCAACTTCCTCGATCTGAAGGAAGAGGCGAAGGGCGAGGCCGAGTGGCTGCGCTGGGCGCGCTTGCGGGCCTTTGAAGGGCTCGAGCCAATGGTCCAGGTCCTCGCGGTCGCCGACGCCCTGCCTCCCGCCGCGTTCAAGCTGCTCGACACGCGGCACGCGCCGATCAGCTCGCTCACCTGGATCGTCAACCTGCTCACGCCAACGCCCGTCACGACGGACGGCTGGTGGCTGCTCTCCGCGACATCCGATCATGCGAAAAATGGCTGTTCGAGCCAGTCGATGATGATCTGGAACGCAGACGGCCAGCCGATCGCGCAGGGCATGCAGAGCGTGGCGATCTTCGCCTGATCCTCGTGGCAAAGCGGGAGCCTGCGACAAATTGCGACACTTTTCCGCAACCCTGACATAGCCGCGAGACAGTTGCGGGCGACAAGCCCTCATGCCGGGATTGATCCACGGCCGACAGATATGAGGATTCAGCATGAGGAACTTGTTTCTCGCCGCAGCTTTTGCCGGCTCGATGACCAGCGCTGCGGCGCTTGCCGGCCAAACGGCTCCGGCCGAACAGGGCGCTCCAGGTGCCCCGGCAGGTCGTGGCGGTGGCATGATGATGCGCGCCGACACCAATGGTGACGGCAAGGTCTCGCAAGCTGAATTCACCGCGATGATGGACCAGCGTTTTACGCGCCTGGACAAGAATGGCGATGGCTTCATCGCCGCTGACGAGGTGAGCGACATGCCAAATCGCGGCCCGGGCGGTGGCGTGATGGCGGCTGATGCCGACCATGACGGCAAGGTCTCGCATGCCGAATTCACCACGATGGCTACGGCGCGGTTCGCGAAGTTCGACATGAACGGCGATGGCCAGATCACGCCCGACGAAATGAGCGCCCCGCGCAACTGACCCAGATACTCACAGCCGGTCGCGATCGCCTGACGCGCGACGGACAAGACAGAGGATTGACCATGAAGACATTGTTTCTAACCGCAGCCCTTGCCGGAACGATGCTCGGCGGCGCGGCGATTGCCGGCCAGGACGCGCCTCAGGGGCGCGGCGGCGGCATGATGCGCGCCGATACCAATGGCGACGGCACTATCTCGCGCGCCGAATTCACCGCCCAGGCCGAAGCGCGCTTCGCCCGGATGGACAAGAATGGCGACGGCTTCATCACCGCTGACGAGATGAGCGGCAGGTCCGGGCGCGGCCTTGGCGGCGGCCTGATGTCCGCCGACACCGATCAGGACGGCAAGATCTCGCGCGCCGAGTTCATGGCACAGTCGACTGAGCGCTTTGCAAAGCTCGACACTAATGGCGACGGCAAGATCTCGGGCGACGAGATGAAGGCGATGATGGAGCGCATGCGCGAAGGCGGTCGCATGGGCGGCCGGCGTGGCGCTGGTGGCGAGGCTGCCGGCGCGATGATGCCGCCACCGCCGCCCGGCGCGATGGGCGGCCATCAAGGCCATCGCGCCGGCGGCAGGCTTGCGCGGCTCGACACCAATCAGGATGGTAGGATCAGCCGCGACGAGATGCGCGCCGACGCCGACAAGCATTTCGACAAGCTCGACACCAATGGTGACGGCTTTATCGACAAGGCAGAGATGGATGCTGCCCGCGCCAAAATGAAAGATCGCATGGGCAAGATGCGGATGGGTGGCAATGCGCCGCCTGCCCCGCCGCCTCCAGGTCAGTAACGGGATACCGGGCCGTATTCCTCCGGCCCGGCCGCCGGGCGGGCGCTCCCCTCGCCCGCCCGGCATTTTAAAAGCGAGCAGACATGCTAAACGCCGATCCCATGGGAGAAACGCCACATTTGCTGCTGGTCGATGACGAGCGCTCGATCCGCGAGCCGCTCGCGCAATATCTGACCAAACAGGGCTTCCGCGTGACTCAGACCGGCGACGCCGAGGCAGCACGGACTCGCCTCACTGCCTATGCGATCGATCTCGTCATCCTCGATATCATGATGCCGGGCGAGGATGGCCTCAGCCTGTGCCGCCATATCCGCGAGACAAGCGAAATCCCCGTCATCCTGCTCACGGCGCGCAGCGAGGAGACCGACCGGATCGTCGGGCTTGAAATGGGTGCCGACGATTATGTCGTGAAGCCTTTCTCGCCGCGCGAGCTGGCGGCGCGCGTCAAGGTCATCCTGCGCCGCGCCGCGGCTGGCGGCGCGCGCCAGCATGCGCCCGACAGCGGCTCCTTCGCCTTTGCCGGCTGGGTGCTGAAATCGGGCGAGCGCGCCCTGGTCGATCGCGAGGGCGTCTCCGTGCCGCTCTCGACCGGCGAATATAACCTGCTCCACGCGCTGGTGACGCGGCCACGCCAGGTCCTCACCCGCGATCAGCTGCTCGACCTGACGCAGGGCCGCGAAGCCGCTGCCTTTGATCGCGCGATCGATAACCAGGTCAGCCGGTTGCGCCGCAAGATCGAGGCCGATCCCAAGAACCCCGAGCTGATCAAGACGGTATGGGGCGGCGGCTATACGCTCGCAGCTGAAGTCACCCGCCTGTGACGGAATCGGGGGTGTGAACCGCATCCGGCTCTGGCCGCGCAATTTCTCCGGGCAAATGGCACTGCTGATCGCGATCGCCCTGTTCGTGGCGCAGGCGATCAACTTCACGATGCTGCTCCAGGATCGCCGCGCCGCGCGTTACGAGACGGCGACGGGCCCGGCCGTGGCGCGGATCGTCGACGCGATAGAGCGCGCCAATGCCGGGCATCCGATCGAGCGAAGCCGCGGGCGACTGCACCAGGCGGATGTCTCCCCAGTCCGCCCCTCAGGCGAGCATCGCGCGGATGTCGAGCAGGGGCTGCGCGCCGAACTTGCCGAAGCCGGGCTGAAGGTCGGCCGGATCGAGACCGAGGTGCGCGATCTTCATCGCGGCGACCCGCGATTGCGGCGCTGGAACCCCGCGGCCGCCGACCGCGCGGTGCGGATGGGAGGCGAGCTCATCATCGCCGTCGAGCAGCCCGGCCGAGGCTGGCTGGTGTTGAGCGCACCCTGGCCGCGCACCGAGGCCTATCTGATCTGGCGGCTGCTCTCGCAGACCCTGATCCTTTACGGCATCGTCCTCCTGCCCGTGTTGTGGATCGGGCGGCGCCTGTCGCAACCACTGCGCAGCCTTGCGGTTGCCGCGCGCAACTTCGTTCCCGGCGAAGTCGATGTGCCGGTCGAGGAACGCGGTCCGCATGATCTGCGCGACGTGATTGCAGCCTTCAACGCGCTCCGCCTGCGCGTGACGGCGATGCTCGACGAGAAGGACCGGATGCTCGGCGCGATCGGCCATGATCTGCGCACCCCGCTCGCCGCGCTGCGCGTTCGGATCGAATCGGTCGAGGATGAGACTGACCGGGCGAAGATGGCCGACACGATCGAGGAGATGAACCGCACGCTCGACGACATCCTCTCGCTCGCCCGGCTCGGACGACCGAGCGAGCCGCTGACCGAGGTGGACCTTGCGGCGCTGGTCGATGCCGTGGTCGAGGATTTCCGCGATCTCGATAATGACGTGACGTTCGAGGAAACCGCGCGCCTGAAGATGCGGCTGCGCCCCTCGCTGATGCGCCGCGCAGTGCGCAACCTGATCGAAAACGCGGTCAAATATGGCAAATCCGCCGAAGTGCGGATCATCGCCGATGCGCACGTGGTTTCGATCGTGGTCGCCGATCAGGGCCCTGGCATCCCGCCCGAGCAACTCGGCAATGTGTTCGAGGCCTTCACCCGACTGGAAACCTCCCGCAACAAGGAGACCGGCGGCATTGGCCTCGGCCTGGCGCTGGCGCGGGCGATCGTGCGCAACGCCGGCGGCGATGTGACTCTGGCGAACCGCCCCGGCGGCGGACTGGACGCGACAATCACGCTGCCACGAGGCTAGAGTCGAATTCGACCAAGCGTGGACGGACGTTTTCAGCCCCTCCCCTTCAGGGGAGGGGCTGATCAATCTTGATCGAGTTCGACCCTAAGCGGCGGCGAGGGTGGGCGCGGCTCAGCCATCCGCAACCATAGTCGCGAAACCCTCCAGCCAATCCCGCTGCGCATCCGTATCCGGAACGGGCGTGCGGCGGGCTATGGCAATCGCCGCCAGCGCATCGTCAGCGGACATCCCCTCCAGCACCAGCACTGAATCGGCGATGATCGACGAGCGGCCGATGCCGGCGCGGCAATGGATCGCGACCGCCTGACCCCTGGCGATACGCCCAAGCAGCTTTCCGCGAGCGCCTTCGTCTCCCGCATCGAGGCCGGGACGCCGCGATCCACGATCGGGAAGGACAGGAAGTCGATGCCATGCTGCTCGCAGAGCGCGCGTTCACGTTGCAAGCCGAGGTCGCTCACCTCCTCGGCCTCGAGCAGGCTGACGACGGCATTGATACCCGATGCCTGCCAATGGCCGATCTCGTCCTCGAGCCAGTCGCCAGCGCGCGGCCGGGCCATGAGCGCGAGCTTGCCGGGCATCCGGTCGCTGACCCAGTAGAGTTCGGAATACATCGGGCTCGATTCGGCTCCTGGGGCCTTGCTGCGACCGCGACGAACACTACCGTCACAGGGCCGGGTGGGTATGGGCCGGGCGGGTATGGGAATGACGGTCCGTTTCCCTGTTATCGCTCCGGAACAGGGAAAGAACAGGGAAAGAAAATTTTTCTTCCCTGTTTTCGGGCAATTTGTTGGATTTATTGCCCTTTCTAATCAATAGCTTAGATACGGTTTTCGCTGTTATTCGATAACAGGGAAACGAAAACGCGGAACAGGGAAGCGTTGAGGCGATAACAGGGAAAGACTGGCGCATAACAGCGAAAGCCTGAGTCAACAGCGCGGCGAAAACGGCTTTAAGGGTACGGTTCTTCATCCGCGAAGCACTGACATGACCGGGCGTTAAGTTGAATCGAGGCAAGCGTCGGCCTGACGGCGATCCCGAATCCGATCATGCCTCTTGGGATTTGCTGCACTGCATGATAAGCGCGCCGCCATGCTGAATATCAACGGTATCACGGTGCGGCTTGGCGGGCGCACGATCCTCGACCGCGCGAGTGCGACGCTGCCGGCGCGCAGCCGTGTCGGGCTGATCGGCCGCAATGGCGCCGGCAAGTCGACCCTGATGAAGGTCATGATCGGCCAGCTCGAGCCCGACGACGGCGAGATCGAGATGCCGCGCAAGACGCGCATCGGCTATCTCAAGCAGGAAGCGCCGAGCGGCAATTCAACCCCGATCGAGACCGTGCTCGACGCCGATACCGAACGCGCCGCTTTGCTCGCCGAGGCGGAGACCTGCCATGATCCGGACCGGGTCGGCGAGCTCCATGACCGGCTGATCGCGATCGACGCCTATACCGCCGAAGCCCGGGCCGCCCGTATCCTGGTCGGGCTCGGGTTCGACGAGGAGATGCAGGGCCGCCCGCTCGACAGCTATTCGGGCGGCTGGAAGATGCGCGTCGCGCTCGCCGCTTTGCTGTTTTCCGAGCCCGATCTGCTGCTGCTCGACGAGCCTTCGAACCATCTCGATCTCGAAGCGACGCTGTGGCTGGAGAATTTCCTCAAGGCCTATCCGGCGATGATGGTCGTGATCAGCCATGAGCGCGACCTGCTCAACAATGTCGTCGACACCATCCTCCATCTCGAGGGCGGCAAGACCACCATGTACACCGGCGGCTATGACAGCTTCGAGCGCCAGCGCGCCGAGCGTGCCGCCCAGCTGGCCGCCGCCAAGGCGAGCCAGGACGCGCAGCGCGCCAAGCTGCAGGACTATATCGCCCGCAACAGCGCCCGCGCCTCGACCGCGAAACAGGCCCAGTCGCGCCAGAAGATGCTGGCCAAGATGCAGCCGATCGCGGCGATGGCCGACGACCCCAGCCTCTCCTTCGACTTCCCTTCGCCTGAGGAACTGCGTCCGCCGCTCGTCACGCTCGATCTCGCCAGCGTCGGCTATACCGCGGGCAAGCCCATCCTGCAGCGGCTGAACCTGCGGCTTGACCCGGACGACCGGATCGCGCTGCTCGGCCGCAACGGCAACGGCAAAACCACGCTTGCCCGCCTGCTCGCGGCCCAGCTCACGCCGATGGACGGCGAGATGACCGTCTCGGGCAAGATGCGCGTCGGCTATTTCACCCAGTATCAGGTCGAGGAGCTCGACACCGACGACACGCCGCTCGAGCATATGACCCGGATGATGAAGGGCAAGGCGCCCGCGGCGGTCCGTGGCCAGCTCGGTCGGTTCGGCTTTTCGGGCGACAAGGCGATCACCAAGGTCGGCAAGCTCTCGGGCGGCGAGAAGGCGCGGCTGGCGCTGGCGCTGATCACCCGCGACGCGCCGCACATGCTGATCCTCGACGAGCCGACCAACCATCTGGATGTCGATGCGCGCGAGGCTTTGGTCCAGGCGCTCAACGCCTATGATGGTGCAGTCGTGATCGTCAGCCACGACCGCCACATGATCGAGCTCACCGCCGACCGGCTGGTGCTCGTCGATGCCGGCACGGCGAAGGAATATAATGGCAGCATGGAGGATTATATCGCCTTCGTGCTCTCCAGCGACGGTGCTGCGGGTGGCGGCAAGTCCAAGGCGAACCGCAAGGAAGAACGCCGCGCGGCCGCCGAGGCGCGCGAGAAGAATGTCGCGATCCGCAAGCGCGCACAGGAAGCCGAGGAACTTGTCACCACGCTCAATGCGCAGCGCAGCGCGCTCGATCGGGCGATGTTCGACCCGTCGAGCGCCGAACCGATCCTGCGGTCGCTCGGCATGAGCGAGCTGATGAAGCGGCGCGGCGAGGTCGAGAAGAAGCTCGAGGCTGCCGAGGCTGCGTGGCTCGAGGCGAGCGAGGCGCTGGAAACGGTTGAGGCTTAGGTTTTACATCCTCTCCTTTGGGAGAGGATACAAAGCCTTATGAGCGAAGCGAATTAGGCGAAGTTGGTGAGGGGCTCTGGAGTATCGAGAGTGCGGAGCCCCTCACCAACTTCAGCTAGGCAGCAAGCTGCCAAGCTTCCGTATCCTCTCCCACTGGAGAGGAAAATCGTTCGTCATCCGTCAAACTCCACCGTCAAATTCATCGCGAAGATCCCCTCAAGCCGAATCTTGCCTTCAGGCCCCGACGCCCGGCGCAGGCCCGGCCGCTTGAGCACCGCCTTGCAGATCGCGGGGGTCATTTGCTGGTTTATGTACAGCCCGAAGCATTGGTGCAGACCCCAACCGAAATTCATATAGGTGAAGTCAGGCCGATCGAGCCGGAATTTCTTCGGCGTAGGCACCCGCCGCCCGTCGAACATCGCCGAGCGCGTCGCCGCCATCACCCGCGTGCCCGCCGGGATGATCCGCGACCGCATCGTGCCACCCGCGATTTCGTAATCCGCGGAGCAGTCCCGGAACAGGCCGGGCGCCAGCGGATAATAGCGCAGCGCCTCGAACACGTAGCGCGAGACCAGATCGTCATCGTCAGCCCGCGCCGCTGCCTGCGCGCCGGCCAGTTCGGTCGGCCGGTCGAGCAGCACATCGAACAATTGCGGGATGATCATCGGCGGCTGGGGCAGCCCGCCGACGATGAAGCCGATCATGTTGTTGCGGATGCCGTCGTCATCCATCCCCGGCGTGCCGATATCCTGCAATTCCAGGCACCGCTCAAGCACATCGTCATGCTTCCCGCGTTCACCTTTGCGATCAGCGATGCATTTCTCGACCCGCGCGCGCATCGCCGCGGCGACGGGGCGCACCTTCGCCTCCAATACGGGATCGTTCGACATATCGGCGAACATGAACTGGAACAGCAGCCGCGCATCATCCGAAAAAGCGGTGATGTCATCGGCGGGCGTACCGAAATAGCCGCCGAAGAAGCGCGTCGTCAGGTCCTGGGTCAGCTCCATCGCCAGATCGACCCGGCCGGCCGGCGCTGCCTTTGCCATCGCCGCCTCAGCCATCGCCTCCACTTCGGGACGGATACGGCTCAGCGCTTCGGCACGCGGCGCGGCGAGGCGCATCGAGCTGCGGTCTCGGGTGGCGTCCGGCGTGTCGCGCATGCCGAGAAAGATATTGCCGCCATCCATCAGCAGGTTGAGCTTGGGCGCGTAGATCACGTCGAACACATTGGGGTGAGTCAGCACCTCGGCGACATCGTCGAACCGGGTGACGAGCGCGAAACGCTTGCCCTTGAAGTTCACGACGAGGATCGGAACGGTATTCCGCGCGATGCGGAACACCAGTTCCATATGCCCCATCAACCATCCGCCGATCCCGGCCATGATCCGGTCGGCGAAGCTCTTCGGCTGCGTGCTCATAGGCGCCTTTCGCTCAAATTGGCCGGTCAGGTTGGATCCACCGTGCCCATGGCGAGCATCCGGATCGCATTCAGGCTGGGCAGGAAGAAATATTCGCCGCCCCGCGTCGTGACAAACTCGGGCAGATCGGCGGCGATAAAGGTCGTGCCGTTGCTGGCGGCGCCCGCGGCAATGACATGCTTCTTCGATTGCGCCCGATTGCCGACCAGCGGGCAGGTATCGTTGCCCGCCTCGAAATCTAGCCCATAGCTCATCCATTGCTGCTGGATGAACTCGAACTGGCGGAAGATGCTGGTGCAGATCGCCATGAAGATCACGCCGACCTCGCCGCCATCCTCCTGATAGGGCAGGCCGCGCCGCATGATGCGGCGGCGATTGGTCAGCGTGGTCGATCCCACCGTATCGCTCAGTAACGGATCGAGCATGTCGCGCGGATTGGCGCGGCGGATATGCGCGCCGAACGGGCATTTGCCGCCATCGAGATCCTCGCCATAGCGAAAGCCGGTGAGCAGCTTGTTGTAATCCGCCAGCCGCTGCGCCTCTTTGCTGTCGCGCGGTTTGCGCAGCGCGATCTCCAGGCAATCGGCATAGTCGTGCATGATCTTCTGGTGATCAGCCCAGGTCGGCGCCGCGATCAGCGGCACGCCCGAACTCCACCGCCCGACCATCTTGGCGCGGACCGTCTCGTCGGCCGCGACATCGTCGGTCTCGCCGGTCACCTGTTTCCACAAGCCCGCCTGGCGCTTCATCTCGGCTTCGAACGCCGGCACATCCTCGCGGAGCTTGCGATAGACCATGAAGGTGCCGTTGCGCACAAAGCCGGCAGGCTGGGTCGCGACCGGGAATTCCTGCCCCTCATCGACCTGGCCGAGAATGAACTCGCCCGTCTCAAGCGCTGACCAGCTCGTATCCTCATTGTAAACGCCGCGCGCGATCTTGCCGCCGCCGATCGCCGCCAGCGCTTCCGCCTGGGCGTCGAACTGGCCGCGGAATACGGGGTCGCTGATGCCGTCAGTAAAGCCGAAATGCTCCTTGGGCGTAGCGACCATCTCGCCATTCGGCCCGAGCGGGGCCATCAGCGCGCAGCTGTCCTGCCATTTGCTCTTGCCGTCCTTGCCGTGCCCATCGAGCAGCGAGACGCCGCCCTTAGATGCCTTGGTCAGGCCTTCGAGCCAGGTCATCCACTCATCGAGGATCGGCAAAGGCTTGCCGGCCGCATCGGCACCGAAGCTGAGCGACACCCAGAGATGCACCTCGCGGTCGCGCTGCTTGCGCTCGTCGCGCCAGATCGGGTCCCAATGTTCGGGCGCGCTGCCTTCGACGTCGCCCAGAATCTCCGACCGGCAATGCATGCCGTCGATGAACTCGTCGGGCAGCTGACGGAGCGTCGAGGTCGGCAGGTTGAGCGCCCGCATACCGAGAAAGGACAGGCCTAGATTAAGCGTTATCTGCGGCTTGATGACGACGCCGGTGCCCTCGTCCTTGTCCCAGGGCTGGGCCGTCGTCACGCGTGGGCGCAGGCCCTGAATGAAGGCGCGAGCCGCCTCCGGCCGAAGAATATTGTAAAAGAGGTGCCGCGTGTACGGGAAACCGAACCGGCCATAGGGACGGTGGATATTGCCCTGGATATCGGCGAGGTCAAGGTGGATCATTTCCCCGGTCGTTTGCCCCGTCATTTCCCCCGTCATTTCGGTGTCTCCAGCGCGGGTGCATGGCATTCGCCTGCGGCCTGGGTCGGCCCGGTCAGGTCGTCAGGCCGCGCAGCCTTGAGAAAGGCACCGAACCGCGCATGGAGCTCGGCCGGGCTTGCGCCCTGGGTGTCGATCGCCAGCTTCGTCAGATGCTGTTGCAGGAACAGCGATTTCAGGATCGAGGGCAGATCGCTGTTGGGCGCGGTCGGGAAGGGTTTCAGCCCCTTCTTCATGAAATAACGATAGGCAATCCACGCCGCGAGCGCGACGAACAGCAACAGGATGAGCAGGGGAAAGCCGAAATGGAGGACGATCCACGAGGCCCAACCTTGAACGCGGCCATAGCAGCCGAACCCGCTCAGCACGATATCGAGCAGCAGCGCGATCACCCAGGCGCCGGCGGCCCAGCCCACCAGCTTCACCGCCAGCTTGGCGAGGCTGAACTTGCTCACCTTTTTCGGCGGCGCGGGCGGTGCCTTGAGCTCGTCATGCGCCCAGTAATCGTTGAACGGCATGGTCGTCTCGACCTGGCAGCGCCGGATATAATCGTGAAAGCCATCAGCCGTGGTTATGCCCTCAAAGCCGACGCAGTGCCCAAAGATGATCGCGAGATCGGGCTGCATCGTCGCCCAGAGCGCGTCTGTATAAGCGCGCACCGCCGCATCGCCATCGACATGCTGGGCGTCGAGATCGGCCGCGAACACCAGATAGGGGTGGGCGAATCGGTCGACCGGCTGCGGCACCAGCGGATCGACGCCATTGATCACGCTGACGATCGTATCGCCTGAATTGCGACCGTTATACGCCGGCCCGTCAATGATGACGAAGCGCGCGAGATGGTTGATCGTGTTGCGCGAAAAGGGCGATGGCCACGCATCGTCCGGCGAACCCGCGGTCTGCTTGCCGACCGGCATCAGCGCCAGCTTCTGCGCGAGCTGCGCGCGGTGCGAGCGCGAGCGGCCCGGGATCTCGTCCTGGATGAAATCGGTGCGGACCGGTGCCAGCACCGTCAGGAAATAATGGCCGCCGTCGAGATTGGGCATGTCAGCTCCCCTTCTTTGCGGCTAGCGCGTTGATGAAGTCGCGCCGCGCGGCATCGGCCGCGCGGGTCGCCACCGAAGCGACCGGCGCATAGCCCGGCGAGGCGAGCGAATTGGCGAGCGTGGCCATCGTCGTGCGCCACGCCGCGGCGAATGCCTCGACATCGCCGCCGGCATGGACCTTGGCGAGCGCGAGCACTGCCTCACGCACCCGGAGCGCTGCCTTGATGTCGCGCTGCGCCGCGCCTGGCGTCGCATTGTAATAATAGGTCGTATGGATCTGGTTGGTGCCGATATAGGCCTTGAAGCTCGAGATCGGGATCGAGTGCGGATATTTGGTGCTGGCATACCAGAACATGTCGAGCCCGCCCGGAATGCCATCGGCAAAGGCATCGATATACTGGTCCCAGGTGCCGTTGAAGTTCGACAGGAACAGCATGTAATCATTGTTGAGATGGGGCAGGCCCTGCGGCGCGCCGGGGGTCGGATCGGGCCATTGTTTGCGGCGGATGATCACCCAGCGCGCGAAATGGATGAGCTTGAGGCCGAGCAGCCCGGAAAGCTGCTGCGGCATCGCCCGCGCCACCATGAAGATCAGAACCTGCAGCCAGGTGCGCGACGGCCGCATCGGCGTCAGCACATTCATGCCATAGGCTTTGCCCGCGATGTTCGACATTGCCCCTAACCCCTAAACCCCGAAACAACAGGGTGCCGCCGAGGCGGCTGGCGCGCAAGGGGGATTAGAACCAGAGCGGCGGTGGTGGGCGATTGTGACGGCTATTGCGCCGGCCAGCCTGTGGCGGCGGAATTACGATTGAAAGCCGCCCTGTCTTGCGAGGACGCCAGCGTCGCGCGCGCTGTGCAGGATACGGACGATGCGCACCTCCTCAGCCAGATTGCGAAACAGGATCAGATATCGACCATGGGCTACGCCACGCAGACCTGGGCTGATGTCATTTCTGGCCGAGAAAGCGAGTGGGCGCTCGCCGATCTTGTGCGCGCGCATCTCCAATTCGGCGACGAAACTGACGGCACGATCAGGGTTGTCATCCGCAATATAGAGGCCGATCGCCTTGAGATCGGCGCTGGCCGCCGGCGAGAAGACGACAGGCTTCATATGTTCCTGGTGCGCTCGGCGATAAGCTGGCGCAGCTCGGCAAACACCTGGTCGGCGGGAATGCCCGGGCCACTTTCGTCACCCTCTCGAATCAGGCCGCGCAGCACTTCAAGATCGCGCAGCTCGTTGTCGCGCTTGCGCGTCCAGTCGCGTAGCGCCTCCCGCACGATTTCACTGGTTGAGGCATATTCGCCGTCTTCAACGGTATGCCGCAGGATCGCTGCCTGCTCGGCCGAGACAGTAACCGTCACACGTTCCACATTCGCCATCGCATCTCTCACGCATACTATTGCATACTTCTGCATACAGCATGGGGAGTTCCTGGTCCAGAAACACGAACCGGCGCAAGGCAGCGCCCCGCCGGCAGGGCGGTCGCGAATGCCTTAGATCGATATCAAGAAAAATGGTGCGGGCGGTCGGAATCGAACCGACACTCCTTGCGGAACCGGATTTTGAGTGGGACGAGCCTTCCGTATAATGTTGATAACATTGCATATTTGTCGGCGCAACTGAAAACTGTGTAAGCCTTTGTGTAAGTCCAGCGTCCGCTTCGCGCCCAAATCTCGCGTTTAGCGACGCTAACACAATTCCCGAAAACTGCCCTTCGCTCACGGGCACGCGACGGCGAAAATGGGGAGGATAGCCCACAGACCGTTCTTGCGTCAGTTATGGCCGCGCCGAACGGCCAAAAGTGGGTGGGTCGCGGAAGGTCCGCTAAAATCCGGTGAGCCTACGAAGCCGTCAGCAAGTGGCGCTTCACCTCGACTGCAACAGCGTCGAGATGGGTTTGAGCAAGGTCGTGATCCGCGCCCGAGAAAACGCAGAGACGGGCGTTCGGAAGGAGCGCCAACAACCGCTTCCCGACCGCCACGGGGCTAATCGGGTCCGCGTCGCCCCACAGTAGTAAAGTCGGAATCTCAATGGATGGGATTTGGTCCGATAGATCAGTCACAGGATCGGCAATCCATCTTGCAGCCCGAGGAAAAGCGATGGAATAATTGGATCGCCAGTCCGATCCGCCCAAATCGCTGACGGGAACCCCGCCCGAGGTTACGGCAAGCACAAGGGATTTCACTAGATCGGGATGAGCGAGCGCCAGCTTGATCGCTATGAAGCCGCCCATTGATTGGGCGACGATGTTCACCGGCTCTGTTATTTCGTTTGCCACCAAGTCGATCAGATCGTCGATGCTGTCTATGCCCGGCTGAGGCGGCTCAGTCCCTAAGCCCGGCCACGCAAAGAATTCGCCGTCCAATTGAGCATGGGTGGCGAGGGGTTTCCAAAAGGAGGCGCTGCCACCGGCACCCGGAAGAAACAGTGTCTTGAGCATAGCCAATCCTATGGCGGCTTTCGGTGATGTGGAAGGCGGCGCTGAAGGGCTAAAAATGGGTCGGCTCCTGCCCGGCAGCTTTTCGCACCACAACCTGCCCGGCAGGTTTCGGGCGCTGCGATCATCGCGCGGGCCATCGAACGGCGATAGCTGGTGGAGAGCAGTCCGGCAGCTTTCGACATATCATCGGCGCAGGCGGTCGTTCCAGCTTCCTATAACGCTGATGGCGACTTATGTCGGCAGGATGCAATTTCGTGCTGAAACACCAGATGGAACGCTGAGCCTGCGCAACGCGATAGGCTCAGACGCTGATGCAATCGGGCGGCTGTATTCTCAGCTTTCTCAGCAGAGCGGCAGTGTTTCGGTCGATCCAGTCAGGCTGGAGGAAATCGCTGTCGATCCCTCAAATCTCCTTTTGGTTGCCGAGCGTGACGGCTGCATCGTCGCAACTGCTCTTCTGACGCTCTGTTTGGATGCTATGTATCGAAACCAGCCTTTCGGCGTTGTTGAGAATATCGTTGTTGATATCGGTCATCGGTCATCGGGGTGCGGCAAGGCACTCATGGAAGCAATTGATCACGCGGCGATGAACGCGGACTGTTCAAAGGTCATGCTGCTAAGCGCCAATATGCGGGAAGATGCTCACGCATACTTTCGCGCAATGGGGTATGATGATGGAAAGAAACGCGGCTTCGTGAAATACCGAATGGAATTAGCATCTCGCGCACGTCAATCGTCATTGCGATTGGCGTGACCGCTATCGGGAGCGCCTCTCGCCGCCTCGAACGGCAACCATTGGGCGCTTCCTGCCGGGCCGTTTTAGACTCCGCCCCGACCACCGGGAACGACTTTATCTGGTGGACTGCGGACAGGCAGGTTTAAGTCGACTATGCCAACTTAGCTGACGATCCGAGCGGAGAATCTCGTGCCAACATTGCAATTCTTCACTGTGGATGTCTTCACGGAGACCCGCTTCGGCGGCAACCCCTTGGCTGTCGTCACGGGGGCCGACGCGCTCGATAGCGAGACAATGCAGGCCTTGGCTGCGGAATTCAATCTTAGCGAGACAACATTCCTCCTGGCCCCTTCCGATCCCGCCAACACCGCCCGCGTCCGGATCTTCAACCGAACGGCGGAAATGGCGTTTGCTGGCCATCCGATGGTCGGGACAGCCTTCGTTCTCGCAACTCGGCATCCCGATCTGATGATTGCCGCGTTAGAAATCCCGGCCGGGATCGTACACGTCAACATCGAACGGAATTCCCAGGGTAGAACGGTCGGTGCGAGCATCGACACACCTCAGCCGCTCAGTATCGGGGAGACCGTGGCGCCCGAGGTCATCGCCCGCGCTCTTCAATTGACGCAGGCCGATGTTGTGACAGCTCACCACCCGCCAATAACCGCCTCTAACGGCAATGCCTTCGTCATTGCCGAGCTTACGTGTGAAGCGTTGTCACGGTGCGCTCCAAATCTCGCAGCGTTTCGCGAAGCACTCGATGCGCACCCGCAATTCGGCAGTCGCTTTCCCATTCACGTCTACAGCAAAGACGGCCGGACTCTCCGGGCACGGATGTTTGCCCCCCTTGCCGGAACGTGGGAGGATCCAGCCACCGGCAGCGCCAACACACCACTGGCCTGCCTGCTGCTGTCGCTTGAACCGAATGTCCAAGAAGCGAGCTTTGATATCCATCAAGGGGTGGAAATGGGACGGCCCAGCCTGCTACAGGTAAACGCTCGGCGGACGCCGCACGGAATAGTCGCGACATTGCGCGGCTCGTGCGTGGCAGTGATGCAAGGGGACATCATTCTATGACCGCTAACGACAGCGTTATGGTGTCTCTGTTGCGACCGCCTGTGGGCGGCTTCTGCCCGGCAGATTCTCGGCCAAATACCTGTCGGTCGGCAATCGGGCACTCCTTCCACCGCCTCCACGTCGGAACGACGATAGGTTGTGGTAAACTGACAGTCAGTATTCAACCTAACAGGCTGCGACATATCTCCCGGACTGCGCGGGCTTGGCCAGATATTCAGGCCGCGCGTGCATGCTCCTCGACATAGACCGACCTCGGCCGGATCAGGCGGCCGGTCAGTGCTTGTTCGCGGGCGTGGGCGATCCAGCCGACGACGCGCCCCATGGCAAAAACGCCGGTGAAGCTGTCCTTGGGGAACCCTACCGCCTCAAGCAGCAAGGCGGTGTAGAATTCGACATTGGTTTCGATGACCCGGCTTTGCTTGCGCTGGCGCAAGGCGACGAGCGCGATGCGTTCGACTTCCTCGGCGAATTCAAGGCGCTCGCCGATCCGGTCGAGCGTGTTGAGTGCTACCTTGAGCGCATCGGCACGCGGGTCGCGCGTGCGATAGATGCGGTGACCGAAGCCCATCAGGCGATCGTCATGGTTGAGCGCGCGGTCGATCCAAGCGTGCGCATCGCCCTCCGCTGCGATGCCGTCGAGCATCTCTATTACCGGGCCCGGTGCGCCGCCATGAAGCGGGCCCTTGAGCGCACCCAGCCCCGCTAGCACTGCCGACGTCAACCCAGCCTGGGTCGAGGCGACGACGCGCGCCGCGAACGTTGAGGCGTTGAGACCGTGATCGCTGACCGTCACCAGATAGGCATCGAGCGCCGCGCCGCCGGTGGCGCGGCCAAGCATCCGCACAACATCCTCGGCATGGGCGCGCGCGGGGTCGGGTGCGATAGAATCCTGCCCCGCAGCCTGGCGAATCAGCGCCGGAATCAGGACGGCGGGCGCCGCAACCAGGCGCAGTGCATCGTCCAGCATGATACCGTCGGGCATCGGCGCGAGCGCGGCACGCATCGCGTCATAGACGGGCAGGCCCGCGAGCAGGGGGAGCACGGTCCGCGAATGGTCAAACGCGTCGGCGCGCGCCTGACCGAGCATCGCCGTCAGTCGGCCCGGGTCGGGCAGATCGTCGAAGAAACCGCCGAACAGCAAGTGCACGACCTGTTCAAAAGTCCGGCGGCCAGCCAGCGCCTCCAGTGGATGGCCGCGGATGATTAGCTGTCCCGCCTCGCCGTCGACATCAGACAATATTGTCTCCGCCGCGACAACATCTTCTAGTCCGCTATTCATCGATCGCACTCCCTTGACGTGGTGCGCCTGAGATGGTCGTGTCGGAACTGTCAATCAATCTTGATCAAGTGAATCAATCATGCAGGAATGGCTGTCGCGCGAGGAAGCGCTGGCGACGCTCGAGGTTCGGCCGCAGACGCTCTATGCCTATGTCAGCCGAGGGCTGATCGAGCGGCGGGCCGGTGCGGACGATCCCCGTCGCAGTGAATATCGCGGCGACGACATCCTGGCGCTGACGAAGCGGCGCGCGCGCGGACGGCGCACCGCGTCGATCGCGGCGTCGGCGATGGCCTGGGGCGAGCCGGTGATCCCCACCCGGATTTCGACTGTGGCGCGGGGGCAGCTGATATTTCGTGGACAGCGGGCTGTCGCTCTGGCGCAAATCGCGACCCTGGAGGAGATTGCCGGATTGCTCTGGGAGCAGCCGGCAACGGCATTTCCCGTCCATGGCGAAGAGTACGACGCTTTCCGTGCATTGGCGGCACTGATCGCGGGAGCGCGGCCTATGATCGGGCGAGCACCGGGCAAGCTCGGGCAGGAAGCGGCAATGGCGGTGGCGGCGATCGCCAGTTCCTTCGGAGGAAACGGTGACGGGCTGATCCACCAGCGCTTGGCGCGTGGCTGGTCACTTGACGAAACGGGCACGGACTTGGTGCGACGTACGCTGGTGCTGTTGGCCGATCATGAGCTGAACCCTTCCACTTTTGCGGCGCGGGTCGCGGCATCGACCGGCGCCCCGATGGCGGCGTGCCTGATGGCAGGGCTGTCGACGTTGTCGGGGCCCAAACATGGTGGCGCCGGTGCGGCGCTCACTGCATTGGCGATGGAAGCGCGAACGAACGGTGTCGAGGTAGCAGTGGCTCGTTGGCTGGCGATGGGGCATGGCTTGCCAGGATTCGGTCACCCGCTCTATCCGCACGGCGATCCTAGGGCGGCAGCGCTTCTGCCCCTCGTGACACTCGACCCGGCGCTAGCGGACCTGAGTGACGCGGTGACGGAGGCGACTGAAGCGTTGCCCAATATCGACTTCGCGCTGCTGGCGATCTCGGTTGCGGCCGGTCTGCCCGCAGACGCGCCGTTCGGTCTGTTCGCCACCGCACGCGGCGTAGGCTGGGCAGCGCACGCGATCGAACAATCGATGAGCGGCGCTGCGATTCGCCCGAGGGCGCGATATGTGGGATTCGTAGCTGGTGCGCCCTGATCGATGCTTATGGCGCTAATGAGCGAGCGCGTCGATATTGGGGTTCCGCAGTTCTAATAATGGATATGGTCGGATTTTGGCGGTTTGCCGTCTGGCGGCTTCAAGAGTTACGCGCGACAGAGTAGACGCTCGCGACGAGAAGCACCTTCTGGATGATGCCATCCGGCTCACGATAGGTTCGAAAGCCCATTGCCTCATAATAGCCCAGACCAGATGGGTTGTCGGCGCCGATATAAGCATCGATCTTCTCAAGACCCGCTTGTTCAGCAGCTTCCATGCTCGACGCGAATAGCATTTTACCCACGCCTTGGCGGTGAGCACGTGGGCTAATATGCGTTCCAATTATGCCCCACCCTTCCGGCACGTCGTATCGATTGTCAGCTTCGGCTTTCTTCAAGGATTGAAAGCCAACGACGCGCCCTGTTTCATCGACGGCGACCGTACACCGAATAATGGTCGGATTCGCGATATAATGAGATGTGGCGAACGCGGTGTCGTTCGGGCGTTCCCGCCCCGTCTGCGCGATGATCTCCCGCAGCACCCGGCTTATACCCTCTGCGTCGTCGAGCGACGCAACTCGCGTTTCCATGTATTCTCGCTCAGTGTTTGCTGCGGCAGCTTACGGGACGGACGGAACGACGCACAAGCGGCAACGACTGGGTAGGCAGCGAAAAGGCAGCTTCTGGCTTCACCTGTTCCTTGCGCCGCTGACCATTCTCTAACCATTAGAACGACTGTCAGATGACGTCCAATCCCTCTGTTTGGCGGGATTGTGCCGGCTGCCGAGAACATTCTTACTCCGAAGGATTAGCCGCGGCCACGCGCCGGCCGCGCGATCTGGGGTTCGATTATGGCTTCTGTCACCAGCCAGAGTTCTTCACCACTCGGCGATGTCGTCGGTAGCGGATCTGGCGCGGGCCAATGCGCGATCAAGGCAGTCGGGCTTGCGGAACTTCATCGAGCCCATTGTGGAAGATTACACCGCTTCTTTGCGCGGCATGGGGCGAGGCAGGATGCAGATGACCTTGTGCAAGAAAGTTTTGTCCGCTTCGCGGGCATGCAGGCGAAGAGACCTGACAAGGTAGTCGACCGTCCCGAAGCCTACCTAACTACCATCGCCGTAAACCTGCTGCGGGATAGAGCCAAAGTCGCGGCTCGTCGCTCGACGGCATCACATATTCACGCCGAGGAAGTGGCGCTCGTTGGAAGCGATACCATTGCCGCGCTTGAAGCGCGCGATCAACTTGAACGGCTCCAGGCTTCACTTGCCAGACTATCGCCTAAATCTCGCTTGGTTTTCCTTGCCCACCGCAGAGATGGTCTAATACCAAGATTCATTGATCAGAACCCTCGGGCCCATTGGCGCCGTCCGATGGACATGATGCGCCAAGGCTGATCGACGAGGGCATTCCAGGCGAAGCAGCAATGGTCGACGATATCGTCATAGGAGGCGAACACGCGGTTGGAGAGCCAGTTGTCGCGCATGAACTGCCAGATGTTTTCCTGCGGATTGAGCTCGGGGCTTTTGGCGGGCAGCACGACAATGGAGATGTTTTCCGGTAGGTCGAGCTTGCCGGTGGTGTGCCAGCCCGCCTGATCCATGACCAGAACGGCGTGCGCTCCCGGCGCGACCGCGAGCGATATCTCCGCCAGATGGAGGTTCATCGTCTCGGTGTTGCAAAATGGCAGGACCAGGCCGGCCGCCTTGCCCTGCTCGGGGCAGATCGCGCCAAAGATATAGGCTGACTTGGTTCGCTGATCGTGTGGCGCGGAGGGGCGGGTTCCTCGCTTCGCCCAGCGTCGTGTGATCTTGTTCTTCTGCCCGATCCGGGCCTCGTCCTGGAACCAGATCTCTATCGGTGTGCCGCGTGGGAGCGACGCTTTGACCTTGTCCAGCTCGGCTGCGAAGCCCCCTTTTTGAATGCCTCGACCGCCTCGGCGTCCTGGGCATGGTGCTTGGGTCGCGCCGACAGCTTGCGATATCTCCAACATCTCGGAATGGGCCAAGCGCGAAGCCTGCTGGACGCGGATGCTG
>JBDTXU010000032.1:0-1758 GCA_040006055.1 Sphingomonas bacterium
CGCCGCGCTGGTTCGCCGACGCGAAGTTCGGGATCTGGGCGCATTGGAGCGCGCAGTGCGTGCCCGAATTCGGCGACTGGTACGGGCGGCTGATGTACGTCCAGAGCAACCCGGCTTACGCGCATCACCTCAAAAACTACGGCCACCCCGTCGACACCGGCTTCATGGAGATCGAGAACCGCTGGACGGCCGAACATTGGGATCCCGAGGCGCTGATCGCGCTCTACAAGAAAGCCGGCGCCAAATATTTCATGGCGCTGTCCGGCCACCACGACAATCTCGACACCTGGGACAGCAGCCACCACGCCTGGAACACGCTGCGCGTCGGGCCGAAGCGCGACATCATCGGCACCTGGGAGAAGATCGTCCGGCGCGAGGGCCTGCGCTTCGGGGTGAGCAACCACACCTCGCACGCCTGGCACTGGTGGCAGACCGCTTATGGCTATGACGCGACCGGCCCGCGCGCCGGCCAGCGTTACGACGCGTACAAGCTGCGCAAGGCGGATGGCGCGGGGAAATGGTGGGATGGGCTCGATCCGCAGGAGCTCTACACCGGCGGCGTCTTCGTGCCACCCGACGGCATCACCTCGGTCGCCTCGATGGATGCGTGGCATGAGGTGCATGACGGGCGCTGGATGGAAGGCTCGCCGCCGGCGCCGCGCGGCTTTGCCGAGAACTGGCTGTTGCGGCAGAAGGAGCTGATCGAGAAATACCGGCCCGACATTGTCTATTTCGACGATAGCGCTCTGCCGTTCGGTTCCATCGGGGTGGAAGCGCTGGCGCATTATTACGCCCAATCGAAAGCCTGGCACGGCAAGGTCGATGTGGTCGCGACCGCGAAGCTGCTCTCCCCCTATCAGCGCCGGGCGATGGTCGAGGATATCGAGCGCGGCTTCAGCGATCATATCCGCGCCGAGCCGTGGCAGACCTGCACCTGTATCGGCGACTGGCATTACAATCGCGGGCGCTTCGACAACAAAAGCTATGTCCCCGCCGAGCAGGTCATCCAGCGGCTGTGCGACGTCGTCTCGAAGAACGGCAACCTCCTGCTCTCGATCCCCGTCCGCGGCGACGGCACGATCGACAGCGAGGAGGAGAAGATCGTCGCCGGCATCACCCATTGGATGGCGCGCAACGGCGAGACGGCGATCTACGGCTCGCGGCCCTGGCGCATCTATGGCGACGGGCCGACCAAGATCAGCGCGGGGCAGATGAACGAGGGCAAGACCGGCACCTTCAGCGCCGAGGATGTGCGTTTCACGGTAAAGGACGGAAAGCTGTTCATGGCGCTGCTGCGCTGGCCCGAGGGACCCGTGACGATAGCGGCCCTCGGCACATCGGCGCTGCCCGGCGCGACGATCGAGCGCGTGACGCTGGTCGGCGGCGGCCCGGTTGCTACCGAGCGCAGCGCTGCCGGGCTGAAGCTCACCCTCCCACGCGCAAAGGCGGGCGAGTTCGTGCCGGCCCTGAAGATCGAGGGGCGGGGGCTGGTCTAAACGCCCGCCGCCGGCACCTCCTCCGGCACCCCACCAGCCGCCAGCGTCGCGCAAACCGCCGCAGTATGCGTGTCCACCGGAAAGGCGCAGTCGATCCGCAGCTCGTCCAGCGTCACATCGAACGGCGATGCGAAGGTGGTGATCGTCTCGAAGAAGCGCAGCGGCCCGGCGGGGCTGCGAAAATCCAGCGTAAGCAGCGGCTCGGTTTCCCCGCCGATCCCGCCAAAGCGCCACTCCTGCGGCACATCCGGATAGCGCAGCA
>JBDTXU010000033.1:0-2498 GCA_040006055.1 Sphingomonas bacterium
GATGACGCGGGTGCCCGGCACGATCGTCCGCCGGCCCTCGTCAGCCTCGATCTTGTTGGCGATCAGTTTGAGGAGCGTCGTCTTGCCGGCGCCATTGCGCCCGATCAGCGCGAGCCGGTCGCGCGCGCCGACATGGATGTCGAGGCCGCGGAACAGCCACCCCGAGCCCTGGATGATGCCGAGATTTTCATATGCGAGGATTGGTGCTGCCATGGCGGCCACCTAGGGTGCGCGGCGCGTGCGGGCAAGTTGCCCTAACGTGAAGGCCGCATTCACAGGCTGTTCAAGCCGCGCTCCCTATGCAAAGCCGATGAAGATGCTCGTTGCCCTCGCGTTATCCGCCTTTGCCGCGCTCGGCCCGGTGCCCGCCACAGCGGAGCCCGACCAGAAGCGCGACCAGCAGCGGACATTCGACGATATGCGCAACGGCCGCATCTTGATCCCGCGAGACATCGAGGCGCGGGTGATCCCCTCGATGCGTGGCGCGCAATATCTCGGGTTCGATTTCGATTCGGAAAGCGGCATTTACACGCTCAAATTCCTGCGCAATGGAAATGTCATCTGGGTTGAGGTGGACGGCCGTTCGGGCCGTGTGCTCGGCCGTACCGGCAATTGATGCGCCCGCTCAGCGGCGCTGGCCAAGGGGATAATCAATGCGCGTTCTGATCGTCGAGGACGAGCCCAGCCTGGGCCAGCAACTCAAGAATACGCTTGAGGGCGCTGGCTATGCCATCGACCTCGCAACCGACGGCGAGGAAGGCCATTTCCTGGGATCGACCGAGAATTACGACGCGATCGTGCTCGATCTCGGCCTGCCCGAGATTGACGGGCTGACCGTGCTCGACCGCTGGCGCAAGGAAGGCCGCACCGCGCCGGTGCTGGTGCTGACCGCGCGCGACAGCTGGTCCGACAAGGTCGCGGGGCTCGATGCCGGCGCCGACGATTACGTCGCCAAGCCCTTTCAGTCGGAGGAACTGATCGCCCGCCTCCGCGCCCTGATCCGCCGCGCCTCGGGCAATGCCTCGTCTGAGCTGATGGCCGGCGATGTCCGGCTCGACACGCGTTCTGGCAAGGTCACGCTCGCCGGCGAGCCGGTCAAGCTGACCGCGCAGGAGTACAAGCTGCTCAGCTATCTGCTCCACCACAAGGGCAAGGTGGTCAGCCGCACCGAGCTGATCGAGCATATCTACGACCAGGATTTCGATCGCGATTCGAACACCATCGAGGTGTTCGTCACGCGCATCCGCAAGAAACTGGGGCAGGACGTGATCACCACCATTCGCGGGCTCGGCTACAGCCTCGAGGATCCGGATGCGTGATCGCATACCTCTTTTGACGACCCATGGCTGACGACGAAGCCCAGCCGGCGGAGGTCGAAAGCCCGCCGGTAGCGCCGGTGGTCGTCGCGGATAGTCGCCCGGTCCAGAATAGCTACGCCCCGAATCCTTACGGCAAGGTGCGCACCACCGGATCGCTCAGCCGCCGCATGATCCTGACCGCGGCGGTGTGGATCCTGCTCCTGCTCACCGGCGGCGGGTTCGCGCTCGATCGGGTGCTCACCGCCGCTGTCACCCGCAATTTCGACGACCAGCTCGAATATGTGCTGACCGCGATGATCGTGTCGTCCGAAATCGGACCTGACGGCGAGGTCGTGTTCAACCGCGAGCCTGCGGACCAGCATTTCCTGGAACCCTATTCAGGGCTGTACTGGCAGGTCAGCGGCCAGGGCCATGAGGCCTTTCGGTCCCGCTCGCTATGGGATCGGCGGCTTGCCTTTGGCAGCAACCATACCGACCTCGTCATCCATCGCTATAACAGCAACCAGTTCCCGGACGAGACGCTCCGCGTCCTTGAACGCGATGTGACGCTGCCTGGATCACCGGTCCGGTGGCGCCTCCAGATCGCGCAGAGGCGCGACGGGCTCGACGCGCAGATCGATACGCTGAGACGAACCCTGTTCCGAAGCTTCGTGCTGCTCGCCTGCGGTTTGATCGTGATGGCCGGGCTGCAGACTTTTTACGGGCTGTGGCCCTTGCGCCGCGTGCGCGAGGAGATTGCCCGGATGCGCGCCGGCAAATCGCGCCAGGTCGAGCGTGCCATGCCCAATGAGGTCGCGCCGCTGGTCGAGGAATTGAACGCGCTGATCGAACATAATGAGCGTCAGGCCGAGGAAGCGCGTCGTCACGCCGGCAACCTCGCCCATGCGCTGAAGACGCCGCTGACCGTGATCATGAACGCAGCGACCGCCCAGGCCGACGATCTCGGCGAGACCGTGATCCGCGAGGCGCGAACGATGCGCCGCCAGGTCGATCACCACCTCGCCCGCGCCCGCGCGGTCGGCCGCCGTGGCTCGGCACACAGCCGTGCCGATGTATGGCCAAGCCTCGAATCGGTCGAGCGCGCAGTGGGGCGGCTGTACCGCCATGTCCGGATCGACGTCGCTGGCCCGAAGACGCTGCAGGTCCATGTCGAACGCCAGGATCTCGACGAGATGCTCG
>JBDTXU010000034.1:0-1830 GCA_040006055.1 Sphingomonas bacterium
ACCAGATCACCTATCCGCTGGCGACGACCATGCTGTCGGTGCCGGGCGCGCGGGTCGTGCGGGGTTATTCGTTCACCGGCGACAGCTATGTCTATGTGCTGTTTGAGGACGGCACCGATCTCTACTGGGCGCGCAGCCGCGTCCTTGAATATCTTTCGCAGATTCAGGGTCGTTTGCCGGCCGGCGCGACGGCATCGCTCGGGCCGGATGCGACCGGGGTCGGTTGGGTCTATGAATATGCCCTGGTCGACAGGACAGGCCGGCATGACCTGTCGCAGCTTCGGTCGATCCAGGACTGGTTCCTGCGCTACGAGCTGAAAAGCGTGCCGGGCGTCGCCGAGGTCGCGGCGATCGGCGGCATGGTCCGCGAATATCAGGTGGTGCTCGATCCGGCGAAGCTGGTCTCCTACGGCATCCCGCAATCCGTCGTCGTCGATGCGCTGAAGCGCGCCAATCAGGAAGCCGGCGGCTCGGTCGTCGAGATGGGCGAGGCGGAATATACCGTGCGCGCCAGCGGCTATCTGAAGACACTCGAGGATTTCCGGAGCGTGCCGTTGAGGACCGCGGCCGGCGGCGTGCCGGTCACGCTGGGTGACGTTGCCACCATCCAGGTCGGCCCCGAAATGCGGCGCGGCGTTGCCGAGCTGAACGGTCAGGGCGAGGTTGCGGGCGGCGTCATCATTCTCCGCTCGGGCAAGAATGCGCGTGAGACGATCGGTGCGGTGAAGGCGAAACTCGCCGAGCTGCAGCACAGCCTGCCGCCGGGCGTCGAAGTGGTGACGACCTATGACCGCTCGGCGCTGATCGATGCGGCGGTCGAGAACCTTCAGGGAAAATTGCTCGAGGAGTTCCTGGTCGTTGCGATCGTCTGCGCTTTGTTCCTCTGGCACGCGCGCTCGGCGCTGGTTGCGATCCTGACGCTCCCGATCGGCGTGCTGATCGCGTTCCTCGTGATGCGGTTCCAGGGGGTGAACGCCAACATCATGTCACTCGGCGGTATCGCGATCGCGATCGGCGCGATGGTCGACGCGGCAGTCGTGATGATCGAGAATGCCCACAAGCATCTCGAACGCTGGGCGCACGATCGTCCGGGCGAGACGCTGGCAGGCGAGGAACGCTGGCGCGTGATCACGACAGCGGCGAGCGAGGTCGGCCCGGCGCTGTTCCTCAGCCTGCTCATCATCACCTTCTCGTTCATCCCGGTGTTCAGCCTCCAGGGCCAGGAGGGCCGGCTGTTCGCGCCGCTGGCCTTCACCAAGACCTATGCGATGGCGGGGGCGGCGATCCTGTCGGTGACCCTGGTCCCGGTGCTGATGGGCTGGCTGATCCGGGGGCGCATCCCGGCCGAGAGCGCGAACCCGATCAACCGCTGGCTGACCGCGCTTTATCGGCCGGCGCTCGACTGGGTGATGGTGCGGCCCAAGGCGACGCTCGTGATCGCGGCCTTGATCTTCGCGACCACGGCCTGGCCGCTCAGCCAGCTGGGCGGCGAGTTCATGCCCGCGATGGACGAGGGCGACCTTCTCTACATGCCCTCGGCACTACCCGGCATCTCGACCGCACAGGCGTCGCGACTGCTGCAGCAGACCGATCGGCTGATCAAGACCGTGCCCGAAGTCGATACCGTGTTCGGCAAGGCGGGGAGAGCAGAGAGTGCAACCGATCCCGCGCCGCTGGAGATGTTCGAGACCACGATCCGCTTCAAGCCGCGTGACCAGTGGCGCGCGGGCATGACACCGGCCAGGTTGGTCGAGGAACTCGACCGGACGGTGAAGCTGCCCGGGCTCGCCAATGTCTGGGTGCCGCCGATCCGCAACCGGATCGACATGC
>JBDTXU010000035.1:0-2686 GCA_040006055.1 Sphingomonas bacterium
CGACATGATGGACCATGGCGGCCCTGGTATCTATGCGCGCGCAACGAACATCCGGGCGGAGGAGGCGACAGTCTCAGTGGATGCCCGGCTCACCAATGACGGCGATGCCGGCAGGAAGGTTCGGGTCTTAAGCCGCATCCTGAATACCGAAGGCAGCGAGGTCGCACGCATGTCAGCGACGGTTACGGTAGGCGCCGGAGCAACCGGGGTCGCCAGACTTGAAGGCCGGCTTGCGTCCCCGCGCCTCTGGGACGGCGTGCGCGATCCTTATCTTTACCGGGTCGTTACTCAGATTGCGCGGGGCGGCGATGCTGTTTCAGTCCCGCTGGGCGTGCGCAATTTCCGCATCGATCCCGGCCAGGGATTGATCCTGAACGGCCGGCCTTATTCAGTGCATGGCGTCAATCTCCAGCACAGCGCGAGGCCCGGCAAGGGCACTGCCGTAACCCGCGAGGAAATCGCCGAAGACTTCTCGATCATTCGCGAGATGGGCTCCACCGGCGTTCGCCTTGTCCATTTTCAGCATCCGCAGACAGCTTATGAGGAAGCCGACCGGCTGGGCCTGCTCACCTGGACAGAGATCGGAATCAACAGCGAGATCGCGGATACGCCGGAGTTCCGCGCCAACGCCGCTGAGCAGCTGCGCGAATTGATTGCGCAGAATTTCAACCATCCGTCGATCTTCGTCTGGGGGATCGGCAACGAAGTCTATGCCGACGACCCGTCTGTCACACGTGTGCTCCAAAGCCTGCAGGCGGTCGCCAGGGCAAGTGATGCCAGCCGTCCCACGGTCTATGCACATTGCTGCCAGGCCGACGACCACCCCAAGGCCATGGTGAGCGATGTCATGGGCTTTAATCGCTATTTTGGCTGGTATGTCGATCAGAGCGGACAGACGATCGGCCGATGGGCTGCCGGCTTCCACGCGGCGCACCCGGGACGCGCTTTCTCGGTCAGCGAATATGGTGCCGGCGGGAGCATCCAGCATCAGGCTGATCCGCCTGGCGCCGTCGACCCGGCGTCGGGCTGGCACCCCGAGCAATATCAGGCGGAATATCATGAACAGAACTGGCGCGACCTTGCCGACAAGCCCTACGTCTTTGCCACCTTCATCTGGGTAGCGTTCGACTTCGCCTCGGCGGGCCGGCACGAAGGAGACTTAAGGGGGATCAACGACAAAGGGCTGGTCACCTATGATCGCGCGGTCCGCAAGGACGCCTATTATTGGTACCAGGCGAACTGGTCCGATCGGCCAATGATCCATATCACCAGCCATGGTTTCGACCTGCGCCATGAAGCGGAGGTCGAGGTCAAAGCCTATACGAATGGGAGTGCTGCGACCCTGGTGCTGAACGGAACCACTATCGGTACAGCGGCGGCGGAGGGGCACATCGTGCGCTGGCGCGTTTCGCTACGCGAAAGTGCCAATCGCATCGAGGTGCGAAGCGTTGACGGCCCCAGCGATGCTGTCGAATGGCGGTATCAGCAGTTGCCGACGATGGTTTCGAAAGCTCGCTAGTGTCCCTGAACCGGAAGGTCGTTCGACCCGATTTCTGTTTCCGTCATGCCGGACTTGTTCCGGCATCCACGGTGCAGCGCACCCATCGACATTTTGGCTTGCGGCACAGTGGACCCCGGAACAAGTCCGGGGTGACGGGTATGACGGCGCCTGATGCCTCCAGACGCCGCCGCACCTCAGAACGTCAGGCTCATCTTCCCGAAATGCTCACCCCGCGCCATTTTGCCGAACGCCGCAGGCAAATCCTCGAGCCCGCCCTGGCTTTCCACGACCGGCTTGATGCCCGTCGCTTCCAGAGCGCGCACCATGTCCTGCTGGTGCTGGCGATTGCCGACGATGAGGCCGTGCAGCCTCTGCTGCTTCATCATCAGCAGCCCGGTCGGCACCGGCCCCGCGCCGCCGGTCAGCACGCCGATCAGCGCGATATGGCCGCCGATACGGCCGGCTTCGATCGACAGCGGCAAGGTGCCCGGGCCGCCCACTTCGACCACATGATCAGCGCCGCGGCCGCCGGTCAGGTCCATCACCGCTTCGGACCAACGTTCGCGCTGCCGGTAGTTGATGCCGTGATCGGCACCGAGCGCACGCGCGCGCTCCAGTTTCTCGTCGGACGAGGAGGTGATGATCACATTGGCGCCCATCGCCTTGGCGAATTGCAGCGCGAAGATGGACACACCACCCGTGCCGAGCAGCAACACCGTGTCGCCCGCCTTCACGCCGCCATGCACCACCAGGGCGCGCCAGGCGGTGAGCGCGGCGGTCGGCAGCGTCGCCGCCTGCTCGGCCGTATATCCGGCGGGCGGGCGCGTGAACCAGTTGGCCGGAGCCACGACCGCTTCGCGCGCATAGCCATGTATGCCGTCGCCCGGCGTGCGGCCGAAGCCGATGGCCCTGGGCTCCCCGTCCTGCCAGTCGGGAAAGAAGAGCGAGACGGCCAGATCGCCGACCGCGAATTCGCTTACCCCCGCACCGACCGCCTCAACCGTGCCTGCGCCGTCCGACAGCAAGATGCGCCCTTCCGCCGCGGGAAGATGCCCGGCGGCCACCCCAAGATCATGATAGTTGAGCGAGCAGGCCTGAAGTCGCACCCGGATTTCGCCCGGCCCCGGATTGCCCGGATCGGGGAGGTCGACGCTGTGCAGAGTCTCGATTGACGCCGGCTGGCCT
>JBDTXU010000036.1:0-2569 GCA_040006055.1 Sphingomonas bacterium
GGCTTCATTGATCCGCATGTGACTGGGACGCGCCGGGCCCGGATTTCCTTGGGAGAGATTGGAAAAAGTTTTTCGCGGTGTCTGCGCCGGCATCAATCGAGGGAAGGGATCGTCGCGCTCCCTCGACGGGGCGATGGGTTTCCGCAAGCAAGTACGAACGCCCCTTTGATCCTGCCCGCCTTTCCCGCTATCCGCCGCGGCCATGATCAAACACGCACTCCCCGTCACCCGCGAGGCCGATTTTTCGGCCTGGTACCAGTCCGTCATTTCGGAAGCCGATCTTGCCGAGGAATCGGGCGTGCGCGGCTGCATGGTGATCCGGCCATGGGGATACGGCATCTGGGAACGCATCCAGCGGCTGCTCGACGACCGGATCAAGGCGACGGGCCATGAGAATTGCTATTTCCCGCTGTTCATTCCGCTCTCCTATTTCGAGAAAGAGGCTGAGCATGTCGAAGGCTTCGCCAAGGAGATGGCCGTCGTCACGCATCACCGGCTGGTGAGCGACGGCAAGGGCGGGCTGATGCCCGATCCGACCGCGAAGCTGGAAGAACCCCTGGTTGTGCGGCCGACATCGGAGACGGTGATCGGCACTGCCTTTGCCCGCTGGATCCAGTCGTGGCGCGACCTGCCGGTGCTGATCAACCAATGGGCCAATGTGGTGCGCTGGGAGATGCGCACCCGCATGTTCCTGCGCACCAGCGAGTTCCTGTGGCAGGAGGGGCATACCGCGCATGCCTCCGCCGACGAGGCGCGCGAAGAGACGCTGAAGATGCTCGAGGTCTATCGCAGCTTTGCCGAAGATTGCCTCGCATTGCCGGTGGTCGCCGGCGAGAAGCCCGAGAATGAGCGTTTCCCCGGCGCTGTCGCGACCTATTCGATCGAGGCGATGATGCAGGACGGCAAGGCGCTCCAGGCGGGCACCTCGCATTTCCTCGGCACCAATTTCGCGCACGCGCAGAATATCCGCTTCCAGAACGCCGCGGGCGAGCTCGAGCTTGCCAATACAACGAGCTGGGGGGTTTCGACCCGGATGATCGGCGGCGTCATCATGGTGCATGGCGATGACGACGGCCTGCGCGTGCCGCCGCGGATCGCGCCGTGGCAGGTCGTGATCGTGCCGATGCTGCGTGACCAGCCGGAGGATGCGGCCATTGTTGAATATTGCAAGACGCTGCAGCAGCAGCTGGCGTCGCTGTCGGCGCTCGGCGAGCCAGTGCGGGCGTTGCTCGATCTCAAGCCGGCCAAGGCAGCGGCCAAGCGCTGGGGCTGGGTGAAGAAAGGCGCGCCGATCATCATTGAGGTCGGCGGGCGCGATGTGGCCGGCGGCAATGTATCGGTGATCCGCCGCGACCGGCTCTACCGCGAGGACGGCAAGCTCGACAGCAAGGTCGTGCCGCAGGGCGAATTCCTCGGCGAGGTGACCGGCATGCTGGAGAACGTGCAGTCGAGCCTCCACGTTGAGGCGCGAGGACGACTCGAGGCGAATATCGCGCGCGATGTGACGGATTTTGCCGGGGTCGAGCAAGCCTTCGCCGAAGGTGTCAAGAATCCTGGCTGGGTCGAGGTGCAATGGTCGAAACCGACCGGCGCCGCGCTCGATGCAGTGGGCGAGCGGCTCAAGGCGCTGAAGCTGACGATCCGCAACGCGCCTATGGACGCGGCGGCGGCCGACGGCGTGTGCGTGTTTACCGGCGCGCCCGCGGTTGAGCGGGTGCTGGTCGGCCGCTCCTACTGAGGCGGCGGGCAGCGTAAGGTGCGGTTCGCGGTCGATCAGTCGACCGCGACCTTACACGTCAGGGCTGGATACCCTTGTCGCGGCGTCTCCAGACAAGCAGGAACACTCCGGCAACAACAAGAGTGATGATGACGACGAGTAATTGAGTGTTGCTCATTGTCGTGCCTTTTCCCTGGGTGACACGCAACTGGTAGAACGACAGAGGTTAAGCTTTGATTGCGGTATCACTCCGGTATGTCACGCCGACATGATCTTCGCCGCGTGCCCTGGCAAGTAAGGCCTGGCGGTGCCGCTCGGCATAGCCGGCCCGTTGGGTTTCGTCGCGGGTCGCGTGGCAGGCGGGGCAACTGACCCCTTCCTCATAGAGCGGCGAGGCGCGGTCCTCGGGGCTGACCGGCATGCGACAGCCGCGGCAAAGGGCGTGCGTGCCGGCGCCAAGGCCGTGCGTGACCGCGACGCGCTCGTCGAAGACGAAGCATTCGCCTTCCCAGCGGCTTTGTTCGGGCGGAACTTCCTCCAGATATTTCAGAATGCCGCCTTCGAGGTGGTAGACCTCGTCGAGCCCCTCGGCCTTGAGGAACGCAGTGGCCTTTTCGCAGCGGATGCCGCCAGTGCAGAACATTGCGATCTTCGGTTGGGCGGCGCCTTCGAGCAGCGTGTCGCGATTGGCGCGGAACCAGGCCGGGAAATCGCGGAAGCTGTGGGTGTGCGGATCGATCGCGCCGGTGAAGCTGCCGATCTTCACCTCATAATCGTTGCGGGTGTCGATCAGGATCGTGTCGGGCTGCTCGATCAGCGCGTTCCAGTCGGAAGGCGCGACATAATGGCCGA
>JBDTXU010000037.1:0-2775 GCA_040006055.1 Sphingomonas bacterium
TCACCTCGGTTGAAACGCTCAGCGTCGGGCGGACCTTCTGGGAGAAGGCCACGATTCTCCACGCGCTGCACCATAATGGCAAGTTGCGCGACGGGCTGTCGCGTCACTATTACGACCTGCTCATGCTCGACCGTGCCGGTGTAACCGCTGCCGCAATGGCCGAACCGGAACTCCTCGAGCAGGTGGTGCGCAACAAGACCATCATGTTCGCGGACGCTTCGGCTTCATACGCAACCGCCGTTTTGGGCGATTTGCGGCTCTCGCCATCCACGGAAATCCGGGACGCCCTTGCGGCCGACTATGCCGCAATGGCCGATATGTTCATGGCCGATCCGCCAGCATTCGCGGAATTACTGGCTGGTCTGGCGGACCTCGAGACACGCATCAATCAGCCGGCCGCGGCGAATTGAACCGGGCACCGCACTGGCCGTAGTCACCCCGCCTGGGAATCGTAGCGGTGGCGGTCCGCACGGTGAGCGGTCGCCGCGTTGTCTGCGGGCGCTAATGTCAGAGCCGGCAACGATCGAAATTTCACCCTGAGCGCCGCGGCGACCCACCGTTTCCCTGTTCTTATACGCCACGCTGCGACAGGCCCAAAACCTTGTTGCGATCCCATGATTTGCGGCCCTCTTAATCGCCCCGAACGCCGATGCGCCTCCGCGCACGGAAAAAGGGGAGTGAACATGAGACCCGATTCTTCGACGCGGTGCCGTGCGATGCGGCCGCACCTGACGCTTGGCCTCGTCGCGCTTGGCGCGATTTGGATCGGGCTGCCCCTGCCGGCTTTTGCCAACAATTATGGCGAGAGCCTTGCCTGGCAGTTCAAGACCTCGGCCGATCGCGCCAACCAGGCCGCTATGCTCGACCTGATCGAGAAGAGGCGGGGCGGCTATTACGCCGCACCGATCTACAACACGAATATCGCGCGCCAGTATAACTGCTCGATCGTAGCGTCCGCCGCGGGCAATAGCGGTGCCCAGACCGCGCTCGCCAATTCGCCGACCGTCACCGGCGCGACCTCTACCGCAACCGGTAACGACAGTGCGACGACGGTTGGCGGCGGGCACGGCGCCGCGACCGTCGACGGCGTGCAGACCAATGAGGGCGCGGTCTCTTCGGGCGTGACCGGCGCGACCACGGCCAATGTTCACGGCACCGCCTCGCAGGTACTCAATTCGGAGCAAGGCAACAGCGGCAACCAGACCGCCTCAGTCCAGGACAGTCGTGCCTGTGCCTTTGCGGCGCTCAACTGATGCGGACCCACAAGGATTGCTTCGCGCACGCGCCGTCGAGGTTGGCCCGCTGCGGCAGCGTGGCGCTGGCGGCGTTGAGCCTGACTGGGTGCGTCAGCATGCACCAGACCCGCCTGGGTGCCGGCGAGGAACCGACCCTGATCGGGCCGGCAGTGCGCGACAACCGGACGCCGATGGATGCCGCGCTGGCCTGCCTTGCGCCGACGATCCTCGCCGCAGGCCCCCGCCCGCTCGTCATCGGGGTCGGTGATGTGCGCGATTATACCGGTAAATATTCGGTCAACGAGGGAAATTCCATCACCCAGGGCGGTGCGTTGATGGTCTATTCGGCACTCGGCAAGCTTGGCGGCGCGGTCGCCCTGGCCGAACGGTTCGATCCCGTCATCGCCGAGCGCGAGCTTGGTTACACCGACCGGCGCCAGCTCGGTGACGGGCAGGTCCATGACGTCGCCAACACGGCCGGAGCGACCCATGTGCCCTGGCTGCCTTATTATGGCGGCAGCATCGCGGCTTCGGACTATTATATCGTCGGCGGCATCACCGAGCTGAACTACGACATCCGCTCGGGCGGCATCGATGCCGGCGTCAGCCAGCTTGGGCCAAAGGCCCGGACCTATACCCAGTCGGTCGCCATCGACCTGCGTATCGTCGATACCCGCTCGCTGCTCGTCGTGAAGACCATCAGCCTGACCAAACAGTTCACCGGCTACGAGGTCGGGTTCAACATTTTCCGCTTCTTCGGCTCGGACCTATTCGACATCAATGCCGGCGTCAAAGGTCAGGAACCGCTCCAGCTCGGCATCCGGACCGCGCTCGAGGAAGCAACCCTGCGCCTCGTCGCCGGTGTCGCGAAGGTCGATCCGGTGCGATGCCTTGCCCGCCAGACCTGGGCACCGCCCTCCGCCAACGCCATCGCCGCCGTCCCTTCCGGAAGTATCCCGTCGTCGCTGCCGAAGATCGCCGGCGCTGCGATCAACAGCGTGCCGGCAGCGGATATCCAGCGGAGTGAAGGCGAGGTTCAACTGCCGTTCGAGTTCGCGTCCGCCGATATCCACGGTCCCGGCCTGACCATCGTCGATCAGATCGCGGCGGCGGCGGCACACGGACCCGTCGCAGTATCGATCGTCGCCCGGGATACCGAGACGTTCGAGCCGGCAAAGCGCGATGCGCTGATCGATCAGCGCGTCGCCGCGGTGCTGGCCGCGCTCGCGGCCCGGGGCGTCGCTACCGGAGCCGCGACCCTTTCATGGCGCCCCGACCGAACCGACACCTCCACGCACCGCGCCGGCCCGGGCCTCCAGTTGCTCGCGCGGTTGCGCATCGGTGGCTGAGCCAACCGCCTGTCCCCTCGAATCCACGGAGGCGCCAGCCAGAAACATCCCCTGCCCCCAGTCTTTCCCCTCCATCACAGGATTTCCCGCATGACCCTCCTTTTGACCCCTCGCCGCTCGCTACGGCACCAGCTCCTCGGCAGCGCCAGCTTCACGCTCCTCACCATGCTGTCGGCCTTGCCGGCGCAAGC
>JBDTXU010000038.1:0-2364 GCA_040006055.1 Sphingomonas bacterium
TCGGCGTCGTTAAAGGCCTGCTGGAAATCCTCCATCAGATTGGCGAGGCGCGTGTAGCGATGCGGCTGGACGACCGCGATCACCCGGTTCTCGACGCCTTCGCGCGCAGCCGACAGCACCGCACGAATCTCGACCGGGTGATGGCCGTAATCGTCGATGATCGTGACCCCACCAGTCTCGCCCACCTTGGTGAAACGGCGCTTCACCCCGCCGAACTTGGCGAAACCCTGCTGGATCGTCGCATCGTCAATGCCGAGCTCGAGCGCCACGCCGATCGCCGCAAGCGCGTTCTGCACATTGTGGCGGCCGGGCATCGGCATCTCGATCCCCTCGATCGAACGGCTCGAGCCATCGCGGCTGCGCACCACCGCCTCGAAGCGGTTGCCGCCCGGGATCGGCGTGACGTTCACGCCGCGCACATCGGCCTGCGCCGAGAAGCCATAGGTCACCACACGCCGGTCACGAACGCGCGGAATGATCCCCTGCACTTCGGGATGATCGAGGCACAGCAACGCCGCCCCGTAAAAAGGCACATTCTCGACGAACTCGACAAACGCATCCTTCACCGCGTCGAACGAGCCATAATGGTCGAGATGCTCGGGATCGATATTGGTGACGACCGCGATCGTCCCGTCGAGCCTCAGGAAACTGCCGTCGCTCTCGTCAGCCTCGACCACCATCCAGTCGCTCGCGCCGAGCCGGGCGTTCGAGCCATAAGAGTTGATGATGCCGCCATTGATCACGGTCGGATCGACACCGCCGGCATCTAGGAGCGCCGCGATCATCGAGGTCGTGGTCGTCTTGCCGTGCGTCCCCGCGACGGCCACCGTCGACTTCAGCCGCATCAGCTCAGCCAGCATCTCCGCACGCCGCACCACCGGGATACGCCGCTCATGCGCGGCATCGACTTCGACATTGTCGCGCTTGATCGCGGTCGAGGTAACCACCACCGCCGCATCACCCAGATTCTCGGCGGCATGGCCGATCCGGATCTGGATGCCGAGTTTGCGCAAGCCTTCGACGACATAGCCCTCGCCGACGTCCGAGCCCTGAACCTTGTAGCCGAGATTGTGCATCACCTCGGCAATGCCCGACATGCCGATGCCGCCAATGCCGACGAAGTGGATCGTACCGATATCTGTTGCAACACCTCTCATGCGAACGCCGCCTCATTGCCGAACTTGAGCGGTCGTGCCTCGCCGATCGGCATGTCGCCATGCGTATCCTCGAGGCTCTCGACCAGATCGGCCAGGTCGCGCGCCGCCTCGGGCCGGCCGCAGCTGCGCGCACGGGCGGCTGCGTTCTGCAGCGCTGTCGGATCGAGGCCGAGCTTCTGCATCTGCTTGGCCAGCTCGACCGGCGTGAAATTGCGCTGGTCGATCGTCCGCGCCCCACCCGCGCTTGTCATCTCGCGGGCATTGGCGGTCTGGTGATCGTCAGTCGCCGAGGGCAACGGGACCAGGATCGCCGGGCGACCGGCAGCCGTCAGCTCGGCCAGCGTCGACGCGCCCGCGCGGGCAATCACGAGATGCGCCCAGGCAAGCTGTTCGGGCAGATCAGGCAGATAGGTGGCAAGGTCGGCCGCGATCGAGAGTTCGGCATATTTGGCCCGCGCCGCGTCGATATCCTCGATCCGCGCCTGATGAGTCACCTGGAGGCGGCGGCGAAAGCTGATCGGCAGCAGCGAGAGCCCATCGGGCACGACCTTGCTCAGCACGCTCGCGCCCTGGCTGCCGCCGGTCACCAGCACGCGGAAGATGCCGTCCTCCTCAAGCAGCGGATAGGGCTTTGCACGGAGCGCGAGCACCGCATCGCGCACCGGATTGCCGACAAGATGCGTCTTGCCGCGATAGCTTTCCTTCAGTCGAGCGACCTCGGCATAGGAGGTCGCAATCGCCGTCACGCGGCTCGCCACCAGCCGGTTGACCCGGCCGAGCACCGCATTCTGCTCATGCACAGCCGTCGGGATCTTGCGGTTGAACGCGGCAAGCAAGGCAGGCAGCGCCGGATAGCCGCCAAAGCCGATCACCGCGGAAGGCCGGAATGCGCGGTACAGCTCGACCGCCATGGAGCGTGCCTTGATCATGCTCGACGCGGCGCGCGCCCAGCCGATCGGACCGCCGGCAAAACGGCCGGCCGGCAGCACATGAGTCTGCACGTCTTCGAACAGGCCCGGGAAACGCACGCCGCGCTCGTCGCTGATCAGCGCAACACGGTGCCCGCGCCGCATCAGCTCAGCCGCCAGCGCTGCCGCGGGGACCATATGGCCACCCGTGCCGCCCGCCGCGAGAACGAAATGCCGTGCCTTGTTCATTCGCCGCTCCATCGCGCGATATAAGGGGATCGCGTCACGAACGGGTTGCG
>JBDTXU010000039.1:0-1803 GCA_040006055.1 Sphingomonas bacterium
GCCAAAAAATAAATCTTCCCTGTTCTTTCCCTGTTAATCGCCAGGAACAGGGAAAAATCGGCACTGGATAGCGCCAACCGACTCAGCCGCGCCGCCGGCCTTGCGCCGCCGCGATACGGCCTTCCCGATCATGAAAGGCCGCGCGTTGCAGCAACAAATCTAGATCCTCGCGGCTGACATCGAAAGTCTCGCCGAGATCGGCGAGCGCCTGGTCGATCGCGTCAGGGTGGAAGACGGCAGGATGGACACTGCCCTGCGCCACAATCGCGCGGTGCGGATAGCTATGGCCCGAGAATCGATGGAACAGCCAGCCGGCCAGCACGAGCACCAGCGAGTTGATCGCTACCGGCGCGAACGCGAACGCATAGCCGGCGCTCAGCATCGCGGGCCCGCCGAACACCGCTGTCAGCGCAACGCTGCCGCCCGGCGGGTGGAAGCACCGAAGCAGTGACATGGCAAAGATCGCCCCGCTGACCGCAAGGCCGGCCGCGAGCATCGGCTGGGGAATGAGCCGGGTAAAGAAGACTCCGACGACCGCTGACACGATATTGCCGCCGATGATCGGCCAGGGTTGCGCCATCGGGCTGGCCGGCACGGCGAACAGCAGGATCGCTGAGGCGCCCATCGTGGCCAGGAGAAAAGGCGGTGCCGCCATCATCGCCGGTAATCGGGCGCAGATCAGCCCGGTCAGGGCGATACCGATCAGTGCGCCCGCACAGGCAATGAGCCGATCGCGAAGGCTGGCGCCGGCGAGTAACGGCGCGAAGATGCTGCCCCTGCGCGCGCTGTCCTTAGTCATGCATGCCCCCATTGGCACGGTTTGTCGGCCGCGGCGGCCTTGGGTGGCGAGGGGCTCCAAAGTCAATATTCCGGAACTGAATAGATGCTAAACCGTTTAGTTGACAATCGATCTGCAGCGACATATTGTAAACCATATGGTTGAACGACTCGACATGATCTTCGCCGCGCTTGCGGACCCCACCCGCCGTGCCATGCTTGCCAGCCTGTCGGGCGGTGAGCGCAGTATCGGCGAACTCGCCGCACCGCATGCGATGAGCTTCGCCGGCGCCGCCAAGCATGTGAAGGCGCTCGAGCGCGCCGGGCTGGTCGAACGCCGCAAGGCCGGCCGCCAGCAATTATGCCGGCTTCAGGCCGAGCCGCTCCGCGAGGCGGAGATCTGGCTCAGGCAATGGGAGAAATTCTGGAACGAGCGGCTCGACGTCCTCGATGCGCTGCTCAAGGCTGAAAAGGAGCGTGCGGAATGAATACACCCGTCATCCTGACTGTCTCGCGCGATTTCGATGCGTCGCCCGAAGCCGTGTTCGACGCCTGGCTCGATCCGGCCAAGGCCGGCAAATTCCTCTTCGCGACGCCCGACGGCGAGATGCTCAAGGTCGAGATCGACCCGCGCGTCGGTGGCCGTGCGCTGGTCGTCGAGCGCCGCGCCTCGGGCGATGCGCATCACCACCTCCAATATGAGGTGATCGAGCGCCCGCACCGCCTCGTCTTCCTGTTCCGCGCCGATCCGGCCGAGGAAGGGACATGGACCCGCGTGTCGATCGACATCGCCCCAAAAGGCACGGGTGCGACGCTGACCCTGACCCATGAGATGGACCCGCAATGGGCCGCGTATGAAGATCAGACCCGCAAGGGCTGGACCACGATCCTCGACTCTCTCGCAAAGGTGATGGCCGATGACTGACGTCCTCCGCTTCGAACGCCTGCTCGACGCACCGGTTGAGACGGTATGGGAATGGCTCGTCGATTCCGAAAAGCGCGGCCGCTGGTTCGCCGCCGGCAAGA
>JBDTXU010000040.1:0-2911 GCA_040006055.1 Sphingomonas bacterium
ACTTCGGAGGCGAAGCTGTTGAGCTGGTCGACCATCGTATTGATCGTGTTCTTCAGCTCTAGGATCTCGCCCTTCACCTCGACGGTGATCTTCTTCGACAGATCGCCCGAAGCCACGGCGGTCGTCACTTCGGCGATGTTGCGGACCTGACCCGTCAGGTTGGTCGCCATCGCGTTGACGTTGTCGGTCAAGTCCTTCCAGGTGCCGGCCACGCCCTTCACGGTTGCCTGACCGCCGAGCTTGCCCTCGGTGCCGACCTCGCGCGCCACACGCGTCACTTCGGAGGCGAAGGAGGCGAGCTGCTCGACCATGGTGTTCACCACCTTGCCGATGCGCAGGAATTCGCCGCGCAATGGGCGGCCGTCGATCTCGACCGTCATCGATTGGGAGAGATCGCCCTTCGCCACCGCGCCGATCACGCGGGCGACTTCAGCAGTCGGCTGGACCATGTCTTCGATCAGCTCGTTGATCGAGCGAATCGCGCTTTCCCACCCGCCGGTGGCGCTCTTCACCCGGCCGCGCTGGTTTATCTTGCCCTCCTTGCCGACGACCTTGGACAGTCGTTCGAACTCGTCGGTCATCTGCTCGTTCAGGCCGACCACCTCGTTGAAGAGCTGCGCAAGCTCGGCATCCGGCCCGGAAAGGTCATCGGGCAGGCGAATCGAGAAGTCGCCGCGTCGCAGGCTGCGAAACGCGGACACAAGCTGACGGCGATCGAGAAACTCGCGTGGGGCTTCGATATTCACCTTGTTCTCCCTGACGCTTTCCTTCCCCCCGCCGAATGCGGCCCCCCGGCCGTTGATACGCATGATAGCGCGGCCAGAAATAGCCGCCATAAAAATTACTGTCTTCGAAACCCGTTCATTGTCCCGGATATATGCCCCGATATCCGTATATGTAGCCTTAATCCCCTGCGAGGCACGCGCCTTGATCCATGTTTACTTCATGTCTTGGGTGGCTTGCCCGGAAACCCGGCGGCTTTCGCTTGCCGGGCCGGCGAGGGCCAACGGGTCACGGCATGCCTCTTGTCTGAAAAGGGGTGTCAGCTATATCGTCGTGCGATATATTCGTGCCAACAACCGGTGGCTTCGGGAAAGATCGTTTATGGCCGGGGATGACGTCCGCGACGAAGATTATGCGACGCTTGCGACCTTTCGGTACGAGCTGCGTCGCTTCCTCCATTTCAGCGAAGATGCGGCAGCGGGGGCGGGCCTGACTGCGCAACAGTATCAGGCGCTGCTCGTGTTGCGCGGGGTGCCGGGCGGATCGATGCTGGTCGGGGATCTGGCCGAACGGCTGTTGCTGCGCCCGCACAGCGCGAGCGGACTGGTCGATCGGCTGACCGGCCTCGGGCTGGTCGAGCGCAACCGCGGAGGCGATGATCGGCGTCAGGTGCTTATCCTGCTGACCGAGATGGGGCAGAATGTGCTCGCCTCGCTCGCCGCCAGCCACCGCGCCGAACTGAGGCGCTTGCGGCCTCTGCTGACGGATCTGATGAGCCGCCTTTGACCGCGAAGGCCCGGTAAACGATAGGGAGCCCACTCACTCGGCCGGCGGGACATCGCCGTCGCGGTGGAAGCGGATAGTGCGGCCGAACCGCTCGAGCAGCAGGTCGCCCTTGTCGAGGGCGAGGGGGGTGGCGCGGAAGTCGGCCTTGCCGAGATCATGCGGCTCGAAGCGGTAGCTCAGCCAATAGCCTTTGGCGGGGTCGAGCGTGACCGGATCGGCCTTCACTTCGTACATTGGCAGGAACAGCAATGCGGTGAGGGGCGGGTCCTTCGCGTCGATCGCGATCGAGACGCCGTCTTCGGTCAATTGCGCGCCCTCGGGCCCGTGATGCGCGAAGGTGAGCATCGCATTGAAATGTTGCAGCGACATGCCCTGCGGCGCTTCGAGCGACAGGCGGAATGCGCCCGCGAGTGCCGGCTTCTGCCCGAGAAAGACGAAGCGGGGCGGGGTGACCGGGTCGCTGGTGAGCAGGACATGGTCGCCCTGCAGCACCCATGTCCCCGCAGCCGCCTCGTCGAGCGCACCATAGGCCACGCCGTACTGGAAGCGGCCGTCCGCGCTCAGCACCAGCTCCGCCCCCATCTCCATCTGGTGGCCGTCATAATGGCCGACCAGCGAGGCGGGGTTCTGGGCGAAGGCGGGGGCCGCGATCACCGCCATCAGGAACGCAAGCAACCGGCGCATGGGGAGATCCTTTCGCTTCATATCGTGGGGATCATGTGAGGCTCGGTCAATCGCGGTGGCTCGACAGGCCGCGGCAGTCCTGGCCGCAGGCACCCCGTCCATAACGCTCTCGAAACCTTTTGCCGAGTTCCGCATTAACATACCTCAATTACAAGTTGGTCGGGCGCGCTACCGACCGCTTGGGGGGCATGCGGAGGTTGAATGGCGAATTGTGCGACCGGCGTATCGGGCCTTGACGAAATCCTCGCGGGCGGGCTCTCGCCCAGCAGGCTGTTCCTGCTCGAGGGCAACCCCGGCACCGGCAAGACGACGATCGCCACCCAGTTCCTGATGACGGGGGCCGAGGTTGGCGAGAAAGTGCTCTACATCACCCTCTGCGAGACCGATGAGGAATTGCGCGATGGCGCCGCCTCGCACGGCTGGCGCTTCCACGAGAATTTCGAGGTGTTCGAGCTGGTCCCGCCCGAGAGCCTGCTCGACGACGAGCAGCAGCAGAGCCTGCTTTATTCCTCGGACCTGGAGCTGGGCGAGACGACCAGGCGCATCTTTGAGGCGTTCGAGCGGATCAAACCATCGCGCGTGGTGCTCGACAGCCTGTCCGAAATCCGCCTGCTCGCGCAGAGCTCGCTGCGCTACCGGCGCCAGATCCTTGCGCTCAAACATTATTTCTCGCGGCATGACGCAACCGTGCTGATGCTCGACGATCTCACCGCCGATG
>JBDTXU010000041.1:0-3115 GCA_040006055.1 Sphingomonas bacterium
CGCGGCCTCGACGAGCAGAAGCACATCGCAGGCCTCAGCGATCCAATAGTCGAGCGTGACGTCGATCGCGAGGCGCATGATGAGTCCTGTCGGGAGGCGAACCAGTTCCTGGAAATGAAAAAAGGCCCGGCAGGTTTCCCCGCCGGGCCTCTCTTCGAAGCGATCAGACCGCGATCTAGTTCCGGTTGCCGAACAGACGCAGGATGAACAGGAACATGTTGATGAAGTCGAGATACAGGTTCAGCGCCGACATGATCACCACATGCTGCTCGGCAGCGGTACCGGCGACCTGGGCATAAAGGCTCTTGGTGCGCTGTGTGTCATAGGCGGTGAGGCCAGCGAAGATCAGCACGCCGACAAAGCTGATCACCAGATCGAACGCGCCCGACTGGAAGAACAGGTTCAGCAGCGAGGCCACGATCAGGCCGACAAGGCCCATGATCAGGAAGGTGCCGAACGCCGACAGATCCCGCTTGGTGGTGTAGCCAAAGAGGCTGAGGCCGGCGAACGACGCGGCGGTCGAGAAGAAGGCCTGGGCGATCGAGGTGCCGGTATAGACGAGGAACACTGTCGACAGCGACAGGCCCATCGCCACCGCGAAGCCCCAGAACATCGCCTGAAGCGTCCCCGGCGACATCCGGGCGCCGCCGAAGCTCATGCCGAACACGAAGCCGAGCGGCGCGAACATGATCACGTAGCGCAGCAGGCCGCCGTTGAGCATGACATGTGCCGCGGGCGAGTTCATCCCGCCCCAGGAGAAGAACATCGCGACCAGGCCGGTCAGCAGGATCCCTGAGAACATGAAATTATAGACCGACAGCATATAGCTGCGAAGACCCGCGTCGAACGCTTCGCCGCGTGCGCCCGTGGCCGTCGCGAACGGCCTCGCGCCAGGGCGGGGGTCGGACCAGTTAGCCATTGCGAAAAAGCTCCTTTGACCCGGCATCATGCCGGATAACGGGAATATCGGCGTTCGCGCCGGGGTTTTCAAGCGAATCCGGTACAAGGTGTCATAAACGCCCAATACACTGCGCGCACCGCGCCTTTTACTCCGGACGTGCCCCTGCGGGGATGACAGGAAAAATCACCGCGATAGAGTCGCGCGATGCACCGTTTGTTCGTCGCCTTGCGTCCGCCACCAGCCGTCCGCACCGCCCTTGCCGCGACCATGGACGGCGTGCCCCGCGCCCGCTGGCAGGACGATGAGCAGATTCATCTCACCATCCGCTATATCGGCGAGGTCGATCGCCGCGTGGCCGAGGATGCGGTCCTCGCCCTCGGCCAGGTCCATACGGCGCCGATCGAGATCGCGCTGTCAGGGGTAGGCGCCTTCGAGCACAAAGGCCGCACCGATGCGCTCTGGGCCGGGGTGACCCCGCACGACGCGCTCGCCGCGCTCCACCGCAAGGTCGATCATGCGCTGGTCCGCCTCGGGCTCGAACCCGAAGCCCGCGCCTATCTCCCGCATTTCACCCTTGCCCGACTCAGCCGCAATGCCGGTGTCGGCCCGGAGATAGACCTTTGGCGCGCCGCGCATGCCGGCCTGTCCAGCCCGGTCTTCCTGATCGAGCATCTGACCTTGTTCGAAAGCCATCTCGGCGGCGAAGGCGCGCGCTACGAGGTGGTGGAGCGCTGGCCGCTCGCCTGACCGATCCCCGACGCGAATCCGCTTTCGTATCCCGGGTATGCTCTGCTAGCCTCCGCTTCAGAATAAGAACAGGGGAGCGATCATGGCCACCACAGAGGCCGGCGTGCCGGCCCGTGCAACGCCTTATGCCTGGTATGTCCTCGGCATATTGTTCCTCGTCTACATCCTCAATTTCGTCGATCGCCAGATCATCTCGATCCTGGCCGAGGACCTGAAGCGCGATCTCGGCCTGAAGGACGAGGAGATCGGCTTTCTCTACGGCACTGCGTTCGGCGTGTTCTATTCGCTGTTCGGCATCCCGCTCGGCCGCCTCGCCGATAACTGGCACCGCGTCAGGCTGATGTCGGTCGGGCTCGCGCTCTGGTCGGGGATGACCGCCCTGTCGGGCCTGGCCCGCACCGGCGGCATGCTGGTCGGCGCGCGGATCGGCGTCGGCATCGGCGAAGCGACCGCGAGCCCGTCCGCCTATTCCTTGATCTCCGACTATTTCCCCAAAAAGCTGCGCGCGACCGCGCTCGCCATCTATTCCTCGGGCCTTTATGTCGGTGGCGGCCTGTCGCTCTTCATTGCCGGCGCCATCGTCCATCGCTGGAACCAGAGCTGGCCGCAGGGCGGCCCGCTCGGCCTGCACGGCTGGCAGGCGGCGTTCCTCGCGGTCGGCCTGCCGGGGCTGGTCATCGCCTTGTGGATCGCCACGCTCCGCGAGCCCGCGCGCGGCGCCTCCGAAGGGCTGCCCCCACCCGCCCCGCATCCGGCACCCTTCCGCGCCTTTCTGGAGGAGCTCGTCACGATCGTGCCGCCGCTCACGCTGATCGGCGCCGCCCGTGGCGGCGCAAGGGCGCTGGCCATCAATCTGTTCGTGCTCGCCATGATCGTCGCGGTGGCATGCGGCCTCATCCATCTCGGCGAGCCCTGGCCGCAATGGTCGGCGATCGGGCTCGGCGTCTATGCCGTCTTCTCCTGGGCATGCGCGCTCAAGCGACGCGATCCGCCCGCCTGGCGGCTGATCGTCGCCAACCCGGCCTTGCTCTGCGTTATCATCGCGTACGGCCTCAACGCGTTCGTCAGCTATGCGGTCAGCCTGTGGGCAGCACCCTTTGCGATGCGCATCCTGCATGTCCCGATCGAGAGCGCCGGCGGCTGGATCGGCGGCACGCTCGCGCTTGGCGGTTTCCTGGGTGTCAATATAGGCGGCGTGCTCGCAGACCGGCTGCGGCGAAATAATCCGGCCGGGCGGATCATCATGATCTTGTTCGGCGCGATCGTGCCGATCCCGTTCGTGGCGATCGCCTTTCTCAGCCTGAACGTGACCGTCTTTGTCAGCTCGCTGCTGGTTGCGTCGGTAACCGCCAGCATGTCGCTTGGAGCTGCGGGCGCGACGATCCAGGATCTCGTCCTCCCCCGGATGCGCGGCACCGCGACCGGCGCCTTCTTCATCGGCACGACCCTGCTCGGCCTCGCCATGGG
>JBDTXU010000042.1:0-4227 GCA_040006055.1 Sphingomonas bacterium
TCGGCCAGCCCGTCTCGATGCTGATCCCCGAAGTCGTCGGCTTCAAGCTGACCGGTGCGATGAGCGAGGGCATCACCGCCACCGATCTCGTGCTGACCGTCACCCAGATGCTCCGCGCCAAGGGCGTGGTCGGGCGGTTCGTCGAGTTCTACGGCCCCGGCCTCGACACGATGACGCTCGCCGACCGCGCGACCATCGCCAACATGGCGCCCGAATATGGCGCGACCTGCGGCTTCTTCCCGATCGACGCCAAGACGATCGAGTATCTCAAGCTCACCGCCCGTTCCGACGAGACCGTCGCGCTGGTCGAGGCCTATTGCAAGGCGCAAGGGCTGTGGCACGACGAGACCTCGCCCGATCCCGTCTTCACCGACACGCTCGAGCTCGACATGGGCACCGTCCAGGCGAGCCTCGCCGGTCCGAAGCGCCCGCAGGACCGCGTCTCGCTCAACAAGGTCGACGAGATCTTCAACGGCGATCTCTTCAAGGTCTACAAGAAGGAGCAGGCCGTCCGCGCCGCCGTCGTCGGCCGTCCGGACGATATCGGCGACGGTGACGTCGTCATCGCCGCGATCACCAGCTGCACCAACACCTCCAACCCGTCAGTGCTGGTCGCCGCCGGCCTCGTCGCCCGCAAGGCGCGCGCCAAGGGGCTCACTGCCAAGCCCTGGGTCAAGACCTCGCTCGCCCCCGGATCGCAGGTCGTCACCGACTATCTCAACAAGGCTGGCCTGACCGAGGATCTGAATGCGCTCGGCTTCAACCTGGTCGGCTATGGCTGCACCACCTGCATCGGTAATTCGGGCCCGCTCGCGCCCGAGCTTTCCGCCGCGATCAACGAGAATGACATCGTCGCCGCCTCGGTCCTGTCGGGCAACCGCAACTTCGAGGGCCGCGTCTCGCCGGACGTCCGCGCCAACTTCCTCGCCTCACCGCCGCTCGTCGTCGCCTATGCGATCAAGGGCACCGTCACCGAGGATATGGTCGAGACGCCTCTCGGCAAGGGATCTGACGGCGAGGATGTGTTCCTCAAGGACATCTGGCCCTCGAATGCCGAGATCGCCGAAGTCATGGCCGCGAACATCGACGACTCCATGTTCCGCGCCCGCTACGGCAATGTCTATGCCGGCGACGAGAAATGGCGCGGCATCGAGGTCGAGGGTTCGGACACCTATAGCTGGCGTGCCGGCTCCACCTATGTCGCCAACCCGCCCTATTTCGAGGGCATGACCATGACGCCCGCGCCGGTGATGGACATCATCGAAGCCAGGCCGCTCGCGATCCTCGGCGATTCGATCACCACCGATCACATCTCCCCTGCGGGCAGCATCAAGGCGGACAGCCCGGCGGGCAAGTTCCTGATGGAGCATCAGGTCAGCAAGCTCGACTTCAATTCGTACGGCGCGCGGCGCGGCAACCATGACGTGATGATGCGCGGCACCTTCGCCAATATCCGCATCAAGAACGAGATGGTCCCCGGCGTCGAGGGCGGCATGTCGAAGTATGAAGGCGAGATCATGCCGATCTACGACGCCGCGATGCGCTTCAAGGCGGACGGCACCCCGCTCGTCGTCATCGCCGGCAAGGAATATGGCACCGGCTCGTCGCGCGACTGGGCGGCGAAGGGCACCAACCTGCTCGGCGTCCGCGCGGTCATCACCGAGAGCTTCGAGCGCATCCATCGCTCGAACCTCGTCGGCATGGGCGTGCTCCCGCTGCAGTTCGCCGAGGGCGTCACCCGTGAGACGCTCGGCCTCGACGGATCGGAGAGTTTCACCATCCAGCACGTCGCCGACATCCGTCCGCGCCAGGACGTCGAGGTGATCCTCACCCGCGCCGACGGCAAGACCGAGAGGTTCCTGACCCGCTGCCGGATCGATACCGTCAACGAGCTGGAATATTTCCTCCACGGCGGGATTCTTCAATACGTGCTGCGGAATCTGGCGGCTTAAGGCACACCTTCATCTTACCGTCACCCCGGACTTGTTCCGGGGTCCATGGCTCCTCTTGGCACTGACCCGAGTAATTCGGATGTGGCGCTCGCGGATACATGGATACCGGAACAAGTCCGGCATGACGGTTCAGACTTGGGTCCGCCCCTCAACCGCCCGCGCTCGCGCATAAAGGAAATACACCAGCAACCCGAACCCGTTCCACAGCAGGAACGAAATCTGAGTCACGCGCTGAAGGCTCATGAACAGATAGCAGCACCCCAGGATCGCTGCCGGCGCCACCACCCAGGCGACCGGCGTCCGGAACGGCCGTTTCGCTTGCGGACTGCGCCGCCGCAGCACCAGCACACACGCCGCCACCGCGACGAAGGCGCACAAGGTCCCGGCATTGGCGAGCGAGGCAATCACGTCGAGCGGCAGCAACCCGGCGAGGATCGCGACGAACACCGCCGTCACCGCGGTGATCCGCGCCGGCGTGCCCCGCGTGGATATCTTCGCCAGAGACTGCGGCAGGAAGCCGTCGCGCGCCATCACCAGGAATATTCGGCTCTGGCCATAGAGGAAGGCCAGCAGCACCGTCGGCAACGCAATCGCCGCTGCGGCGGCCACCACTGTCGCAACGCCGCCACTGCCGAGCGAGCGCAGGATCAAAGCCAGCGGTTCGGCGCTCTTCGAGAAGACGGTGTAGTGCACGGCCCCCACCGCCGCGGCCGCAACGATGATATAGATCACCGTGCAGGCGACCATCGACCCGACGATCCCAATCGCAAGGTCGCGCTCCGGGTTCTTCGCTTCCTCAGCCGCAGTCGAGATCGCGTCGAAGCCATAGAAAGCGAAGAAGATGATCGCCGCCGCGCCCATTACGCCATATTTCACGCCGTGATCGTCAGCGATGCTGCCGTAACCGTTCGGCGCGAAGGGATGGAGATTGGCCGGGTCGAAATGCGGCAGCGCGACCGCGACGAACAGCGTGAGCGTCGCGATCTTCAACACGACCAGCGCCGTGTTCAGCCGCGCGCTCTCCCGCGTGCCGAGCATCAGCAGCCCGGCGACGATCGCGATGATCACAATGGCCGGCACATTGATGCCGGGATTGGCAAGATGAAGGTCATGGTTCGCCAAGGTGCCCACCAATGCCGGCCCATGCGTCAGCTTGTCCGGAAGGGCGAGGCCGAGTCCCTTCAGGAACCCCACCGCATAGCCCGACCAGCCGACCGCGACGGTCGACACCACCAGCGAATATTCGAGGATCAGGCTCCACCCCACCACCCAGGCGAAGATCTCGCCAAGCGTCGCATAGCTATAGGTATAGGCGCTGCCCGAGGCCGGGATCATCGTCGCCATCTCGGCATAGCAAAGCGCCGCGCAGGCGCAGATCGCACCGGCAACGGCGAAGCTCAGCAGCACTGCGGGCCCAGCCCGGTCGGCGCCAACGCCAATCAGCGTCAGGATGCCGGTGCCCACGATCGCGCCCACGCCCATCGCCACCAGATGCGGCCAGGACAAGGTCCGCGCCATTCGGTGCTCCTCGGGCTGATCCTCGGCGCGAACGATCGTCTTCAATCTGAACAGGCTGCGCATTCTCGTCCCCGGATTTTTGCCCAACCTAGGCCGCTTCGGAGCGCGGGCGCAATGCTGGCGCGAGCGATTGCGCGGCGCTACAGCCCGGCCAACAGGTTTCAGGAGAAACGATCATGGACATGACCCTCGATTTCGCGCTGGGCGAGAATGCGGACATGATCCGCGAGACGACACAGCGTTTCGCGACCGACAAGATTGCCCCGCTCGCCGCGAAGATCGATGCCGAGGACTGGTTCCCGCGCGAACTCTGGCCCGCGATGGGCGAGCTTGGCTTGCACGGCATCACCGTCGAGGAGGAATTTGGCGGTCTCGGGCTAGGCTATCTCGAGCATGTCATCGCTTGCGAGGAGGTGAGCCGCGCCTCGGCATCGGTCGGCCTCAGTTACGGCGCGCATTCCAACCTGTGCGTCAACCAGATCCGCCGCTGGGCCTCGCCTCAACAAAAGGCGAAATATCTCCCCAAGCTGGTCTCGGGCGAACATATCGGCAGCCTCGCAATGTCCGAGGCCGGCGCCGGCTCCGATGTCGTCTCAATGAAGCTGCGCGCCGACCGGACTGGCAGCGGCTATGTCCTCAACGGCACCAAATTCTGGATCACCAACGCCGCCTATGCCGACACGCTGGTGGTCTATGCCAGGACCGGTGAGGGAAGCGGCGGCATCACCACCTTCCTGATCGAGAAGGACATGCCCGG
>JBDTXU010000043.1:0-5368 GCA_040006055.1 Sphingomonas bacterium
TCGAGGCGAAGACCAGCCCGCCAAAGATGATCAGCAAGGGCTGGATCAGCAGCACAACCAGCGCCATCGCGGCGGCGAGGCCAAGCCATATGGTCGCCCGCTTCAGTTCCTTGCGGACAAAGGGATCGCGCAGCTCGTTCGGGCCGGGTTCGGACACGACCTCATCGACTGCGGTTTCCATCTATTTATCCTGGGCTGCGTGGAGCGAGGTGCCTGCGCGGCCGGAACGGAAGCTCTGGCCCCAGGTGAGGGGGTTCCAGCTGCCATCGCCGCTCTTGGAGAAGGTGATGAACTCGGCGCGGCCGCCCAGATTCTCCCAGGGCACCGGCCCGCCCAGCCCCATCGCCTCGACCGGGAAGCGGCTGTCGGCGCTGCGATCGCGATTGTCGCCCATCAGAAAGACATGGTCGGGCGGGATCGTGACCGGGCCATAATTGTCGCCATCGCTATAACCAAGTTCGACCGTTTCATAATGGCGGCCATTGGGCAGGGTCTCGGTGATAAGCGGGAGGCGGCAATATTGCTTGCCGTCCTTGCCGGTCGTCAGCGCGCCGGGATATTCGCGGTCGTCGCAGGTCGTCTTCGTATCGATCGGCATCAGGGTGTCGTGTGGCGCGCTGCGCTTCAGTGCTGTCCCGTTCAGGTACACAGTGCCGCCGATCACCTGCAGCCGATCCCCCGGCAGGCCGATCAGCCGCTTGATATAATCGGTGTTGCGCCCCGGCGGGGTGACGATGACGACATCGCCGCGCTCTGGCATGCGGCCGAACAGCCGGCCATGGACGAAGGGCAGCTGCACGCCCCAGCTCTCGACATTTTCCTGACGGAGCACGAGGCTGCGGAAGATTGCGATCGGATTGGGGATGGTCGGCGAGACGAAGGACCAGCCATAGGCATATTTGGTGACGATCAGCTGATCGCCGACCTCGAGCCCGGGCAGCATTGATTCGGACGGAATATAGAAAGGCTTGGCGATGAAGCTGTGAAAGCCGAGCACGGCCAGGACCAGCCAGACAATGCCCTTGACCTCACCCCACCAGTCGGTTTTCGGGCGAGCGTCGGTGGCCGGCTCCATAGCGGGCACCGCCTCCTGCTCGGGTAGTGCGTCCAACGCGAACTCCTCACTCATTCTCTATCCTCGGTCCTGATCGCCTCGATCACCACGAATGCCTGCGCCCATGGATGATCGTCGGTTAGCGTCAGATGTACGATCGCGAGGTGGCCCGCTGGTGTCAGTGCGTCAAGCCTTGCCCTGGCCCCGCCGGCCAGCGCGAGGGTCGGCGCTCCCGACGGTGCATTGACCACGCCGATATCCTTCATGAACACGCCGCTCTTGAAGCCGGTGCCGACCGCCTTGGAAAAGGCCTCCTTGGCGGCGAAGCGCTTGGCGAGCGTGCCGGCCTTGGTGAAGGGCCGGCGATTGCCCTTGGCGCGCTCGATATCGGTGAAGACGCGGTTCTCGAACCGTTCGCCGAACCGGTCGAGCGACGCCTGGATTCGCTCGATATTGCAGAGATCGGAGCCGAGTCCGATGATCATCTTATTCCCCTCCCGCTTGCGGGAGGGGAGAAGTAAGGTCGAGGCTCACCGCGCCGCGTCCATCGCCGCGCGCATCGTGCGGACGGCTTCGCCGAGGCCGACGAACATCGCCTCGCCGACCAGGAAATGGCCGATATTGAGTTCGCGGATCTGCGGGATCGCGGCGACGGGGGCGACATTGTCATAGGTGAGGCCGTGGCCGGCATGGACCTCGATGCCGTTCTTCGCGGCCAGCGCCGCTGCATCGGCGAGGCGGCGCAGTTCTTCGGCCTGCGCCTCGCCGGAAAGCTCGGCATAACGGCCGGTGTGGAGCTCGATGACGGGCGCGCCGAGGCGCAAAGCCGCCTCGATCTGGCGCGAATCGGGTTCGATGAACAAGGAGACGCGGATATTCGCTCGACCCAGCTCGTCAACGAGATGCTGGAGATGATTATGCTGGCCGGCTGCATCAAGCCCGCCTTCGGTCGTCCGCTCCTCGCGCTTTTCGGGGACGATGCAGGCGGCATGGGGCCGGTGGTGCAGCGCGATCGCAAGCATCTCGTCCGTCGCCGCCATTTCGAGGTTGAGCGGAATTGTCAGCTGCTCGGAAAGCCGGGCGATATCGTCGTCAGTAATATGGCGGCGGTCTTCGCGCAGATGCGCTGTGATGCCGTCGGCGCCGGCCTCCGCAGCGACCAAAGCGGCGCGGACCGGATCGGGATAGCCGGCGCCGCGCGCGTTACGGACGGTCGCGACATGATCGATATTGACGCCCAGGCGCAAAGGATCGCTCACGCCGCGGCCCGGCTGCCCGGCTTGATCGCGGGCACCGCTGCGAGCTCCGGCGGGAGCGCGTCGGCGCTATAGGTCGGCACGTCGAGCCGAATCAGCGGGAAGAAGGGCACGCCGAGATAGGCGGTGCCGCCCGAACGATCGACCAAAGCCGCCGCAGCGATGGTTTCACCGCCGGCGCGGTCGATCGCGGCGATCGCTTCGCGCGAGGAGAGGCCGGTCGTCACGACATCCTCCATCATCAGTACGCGGGTGCAGGGCGCCAGGCGGAAGCCGCGGCGCAGTTCGAACACGCCCTCGGGCCGTTCGAGGAACATCGCCTCCACGCCGAGCGCGCGCGCCACTTCATGGCCGGCGATCACGCCGCCCATCGCGGGCGAGACCACTGCCTGGATCCGTTCGCGCACCCCCTCCGGCATGCGGTTCACGAGCGCAGTCGCGAGGCGCGCGCCGCGCGCGGGATCCATCAGCACACGGGCGCATTGCAGATAGCGCGGGCTGCGCAGCCCCGAGGAAAGGATGAAATGCCCTTCAAGCAACGCGTCCGCGGCGCGGAACTCGGCCAGGATCTCTTCGTCGGTCATGATGCGTGCGCATTCCTCTTTGCAGATGGGCCTCTTGGTAGATGGGCCTCTGCGTGCGCGGGGTTGATAGGAGTGCGGTGCGCATGGTGCAACGCTACTGTCAAAAAACGCGCGCGACATGCTTGAGACACTGGGGACCTGCGCGTATAGGCCCTCCCAAATGGGCGTATCCGCGCCCGGGCGCCGGGCACGGCGCATCCGCCAGGGGTAACGAAAAACGATGCGCATGATGGGTCTCAAGTCGATCGTGCTGGCCGTCGGGCTCGCGATGGCCGGTGTCGGTCACGCCGCGCCCCAAGTGCCGGCCGCGCCGGCAGCAACGACGGCAAGCACCACACCCGCGACGGCTCCGGCCGATGCAAAGCCAGCCGCCGCCGCACCGACCGATCCGATGCTGGCGATGGACGGCGCGCCGGCGATGCTGCCGACGCCGGGTGTCGGCATGCCGGTTGCCGGCGAATATGGCCTCCAGCCACAGGTGACGAAGAACGGCGAAACCGCGCTGCGCTTCCACAACTACATCCTGTTGCCGGTCATCACCGTCATTTCACTGTTCGTATTGTTCCTGCTGATGTGGGTCATGTTCCGCTACCGCAAGAGCGCGAACCCGGTGCCGTCGAAGACGTCGCACAACACCTTTATCGAGGTCGTCTGGACCGGCGTTCCGGTCATCATCCTGGCGCTGATCGCGGCGCCGTCGATCGGTCTGCTCTCGGCCCAGTACAAGCCCGCGCCGGACAATGCCGTTACGCTCAAGGCGATCGGCAACCAATGGTATTGGAGCTATCAATATCCGGACAATGGCGGCTTCGAGATCACCGCCAACATGCTGAAGGAACCGGGCGAAGGTCAGCCCGGCGAGCGCACCCGCACTGATGCCGATGGCCCGAAGCTGCTGGCGACCGACAATCGCGTCGTTCTGCCGATTGGCGTTCCGATCCGACTGCTCACAACCTCGGTCGACGTGATTCACAGCTGGTCGATCCCCGCTTTCTGGATCAAGCTCGACGCGGTCCCGGGCCGGGTCAATGAGACAAGCTTCACGATCGAGAAGGAAGGCGTTTATTACGGCGTCTGTTCGGAACTGTGCGGTGCGCGCCACGGCTATATGCCGATCACCGTCGAGGCAGTGAAACCGGCGGTGTTCGCCGCCTGGGTCAAGGCCAAGGGCGGCACGATGCCGGCTGCAGGCAAGCCCGCGGTTGCGGCACCAGCCCAGCCGGCAGCGGTCGAGACGAACACCAACACCACCGGACCGGTCGAGAACGCGACCAGCGCCGCTCCCGCCACCAATCAGGCCGCTGCGGCCGGCAATGCTGGACAGTAAGACATGACCGACACCGCCCTCCATCCGTCAGCGTTCGATGCGCATCATCATGACGATCACGCGCATCACGATGCCGATCACAAGCCGGCTTTCTTCCAGCGCTGGTTCATGTCGACGAACCACAAGGACATCGGCACGCTCTATCTGATCTTCGCGATCTTCGCTGGGATCGTCGGCGGCGCCATTTCAGGCCTGATGCGCCTTGAGCTCGCGCATCCCGGCATCCAGTATCTCGGTGAATGGGCGAGCTTCGTCCATCAGAGTCCGCAGAGCCTCGACGAATCGCTTCATTTCTGGAACGTGCTGATCACCGCGCACGGCCTGATCATGGTGTTCTTCATGGTCATGCCGGCGATGATCGGCGGCTTCGGCAACTGGTTCGTGCCGCTGATGATCGGCGCGCCGGACATGGCGTTCCCGCGGATGAACAATATCAGCTTCTGGCTGCTGATTCCGTCGATGATCCTGCTCTTCTCCTCGCCCTTTTTCGGCGGTGCGGGCAATGGCTGGACGCTCTATGCGCCGCTCTCGACCTATGGCGAGCCGGGGCCGTCGACCGACATGGCGATCCTCGCGCTCCACCTTGCCGGTGCGAGCTCGATTCTGGGCGCCATCAACTTCATCACGACCATCTTCAACATGCGTGCGCCTGGCATGACGTTGCACAAGATGCCGCTGTTCGTGTGGTCGGTGCTGGTCACCGCCTTCCTGTTGCTGCTCGCGTTGCCGGTGCTCGCCGCCGCGATCACAATGTTGCTGACTGACCGCAACTTCCACACCACCTTCTTCGATCCCGCCGGCGGCGGCGATCCGGTCCTGTACCAGCATCTGTTCTGGTTCTTCGGCCACCCCGAAGTGTACATCATGATCCTGCCGGGCTTCGGCATGGTCAGCCAGGTGATCTCGACCTTCTCGAAAAAGCCCGTCTTCGGCTATCTCGGCATGGCCTATGCCATGGTCGCGATCGGCGTGGTCGGCTTCGTCGTCTGGGCGCACCACATGTTCACCACTGGCCTGTCGGTCGATGTGAAGATGTATTTCACCGCGGCGACGATGGTGATCGCGGTGCCGACCGGCATCAAGATCTTCTCCTGGATCGCGACGATGTGGGGCGGCTCGCTGAGCTTCAAGACGCCGATGATGTGGG
>JBDTXU010000044.1:0-7590 GCA_040006055.1 Sphingomonas bacterium
GCAACCCCCTGCTCCCCTTTCTCAGCGCGATCGACGAGATCGTCGAGATGACGCCGGAAGTGATCGAGGTCCGCCTCAAGCACCCGCGCCCAGATCTGCTCAAGCTGTTCGCCCAGCCCGAAATGGCGGTATTCCGGGTCCGGCCGCCCGGTGGCAGCGGCCCGTTCCGGATCATCGGCTCCGGGCCCGACAGCGCATTGCTCAGCCCGGCTGTCGATCCGGCTCGCTCGCCCGATGATGACAGCGCCAAGCCGGGGCCCGAGGCGAATGTTCAACTGATCGGCGAGCGCGCGTCGCGGGCGATCACGCGTTTCGCGACCCGCAAATCGGATCTCGTCAGTGGCGGCACCTTCGTCGACTGGCCGCTGCTCAAATTCGCCGGTGTCGCGCCCGCCAACCAGAGGATCGATCCCGCTGCCGGGCTGTTCGGCCTCGCTATTACAAACCGCGACGGCTTTCTCGGCGATCCGGACAACCGCGCCGCCGTGGCGCGCACGATCGATCGGCAGGCGATCACCGGCGCCTTCACCACTTTGTGGACCGCCACGAACCAGCTTCTCCCTGAGCAGCTCGATTCTGCATCGCCACCCGCGGCCGCCTCCTGGCTCGCGCCGCTGGGACCCAGCGACCTCTCGCCCGCCGCCCGGGTGGTCGCGTGGCGCAAGATCCATAACGGCCCGCTGGTTCTCCGCGTCGCTCTGCCGGCGGGGCCCGGTGCGACCCGCCTTTATGGTTTTGTCGTCATGGGGTTGCGCACTATCGGCATCGAGCCGGTGCGCGTTGCGATGAATGATGAAGCCGATCTACGCCTCGTCGATGCCGTCGCGCCCTATGACAGCGCGCGCTGGTATCTCGCGACCGCGTGCCAGCCTTGCGGTGCCGACGCCCAGACCGCGATCGAGGCGGCGCGGGTGGCCCCCGACACGGCATCGCGCGCGCGCCATATCGCCGAAGCTGATGCGGCGCTCGCCTCCGATATCTCCTATATTCCGATCGCCCGGCCGCTGCGCTGGTCGCTCGTCGCGCTGCGATTGACCGAGTGGCAGGGGAACTCGCGGGCATGGCACCCGTTGAATCATCTGCGCAGCGATACCAGATGAGGTAACATGGCTAACCAAACGACCCGTATCACCCCCGATCCGCTCGACAAGCTCGTGACCAGCCTGACTGGCCGCGACGTGGAATCCGTGCGCAAGCGGATCGAGGCCATGGAGCATCTGCTCGAGGGCCTATTCAAGATTCCGGGCACCAACCAGAAGATCGGGCTCGACGTGATCCTTGATCTTATTCCCTTTGGCGGCGACGCGATCGGTTCGCTGTTGGGCGCCTGGATCGTGTGGGAAGCGCGCAATCTCGGCATGTCGAAAATGCAGATCGCGCGTATGTCGGGCAATGTCGGGGTCGATTTCCTGCTCGGGCTCGTCCCGATCGTTGGCGCGATCCCGGATTTCTTCTTCCGCTCGAACACGCGCAACCTGAAGCTCATCAAGCGCCACCTCGACAAGCAGCACCCGGCGTCTGCAATCATCGATCAGCGCTGATCGGGGGCTTTGATAGCTGTACCTCGCAAGATGCGCGACACGTTTGCCCCAACCGTCATGCCGGACTTGTTCCGGCATCCATGTTTCCGCGAGGACCGCAGGCGCTGCATACGCGGCACGATGGCGCCCGGAACAAGTCCGGGATGACGGAAAAAGCCGTGCTCTGTATCAAGGTTTCGTCAAGCGCGGCCCCCGCCAGATCTTCAGCGACGCCTTCCCGTCGAGCCCGCCGGAACCGGTAGCGCACCGCGCATAAGCGAATTTCTTGTCGAGGCAGAGCCAAAGCTCATCGAGCCAGCCCTGTTTGTTCGCCGTAACACGGATCGCATTGGCGGGCAGCCCCGGATTGGCCGCCGCCATCGCCGCAGCGAAACCGCTCGCGGTGAGCCGCTTGCGCGAAAGCGCGTCCATGTCCGGATAGCGCAGCTTCGCATAGAGCCCCGTCGAGCGGCTGAAATAGGCCGCTGGCGTGGTGCCCATGCAGGTGCCGTGCTTGGTCCATTCATGCTGGAGCAGTTGGGCCGACGGGGTCGAACAGAGATGTTGCTTGATGAGCGGCTGCGGCAGCAATGCCGCCGAGGTGCAATATTGCGGCCATTCCTTGCCGACTCCGTCAGGCCACAGCCCATGGAGCGTGAAACCGAAGCGGTTGCCGCTGCCGCATTCCAGCTTCGCGAACGGCTTGCGCGCATTGGTGTGGCAATATTGCGGAGCCCAGGTGACCGCGAGGGTGTAGCCGCCGATCGGGAGGACGCGTTGCGGCTCGCTCGCCGTAGCCGCTTCCGTATGCGGACGCGGCACATTGCGCGGGATATCGCATTTGTAGGTCTGCGCCTGCGCGACGCCGGGCACGACCAGCAGCAACGCGCCCACAAGCTTCGAGTTTTTCATGCCCGCCCCTTCGACAATGTTCGAGTCTTCAGGGGCATTTTATTCCCTTTTTGTTCTCAAGCAAGCCCCTCTCATTTCGCCGCCGAGAAATCCAGCCCGATATCGGCGGCCGGTGCCGACTGGGTAAGGCGGCCGACGCTGATATAGGTCACGCCGGTCTCGGCAATCGCGCGGATCGTTTCAAGCCGAACGCCGCCCGAAGCCTCGGTCGGCACCCGTCCGCCGACCAGGGTGACGGCGCCGCGCAGCATCGGCGGGTCCATATTGTCGAGCAGCAGATGGGTCGCCCCCGCCGCCAGCGCCGGCTCGATCTGGTCAGTCGAATCGACTTCGACAATGATCCGCGCGATCCCCGCCTCTTTGGCGCGCCGCACCGCCTCGCCAATGTCGCCCGCGACCGCGACATGATTGTCCTTGATCATCGCCGCATCCCATAGCCCCATACGGTGGTTGGTCGCCCCGCCCATCCGCGTCGCATATTTCTCGAGCACGCGAAGGCCGGGAATCGTTTTGCGCGTATCAAGCAGGGTCGCGCCGGTACCAAGGATCTTGTCGGCATAGATTTGTGCAAGCGTGGCGATTCCCGACAGATGCTGGACTGTGTTGAGCGCTGAGCGTTCAGCCGTGAGCATCGCCCGCGCGCTACCCTCCAGCCGCATCAGGTCAGTGCCCGCCGCGACCCGATCACCATCCTCGACGAGCCGTTCGATCCGCACTTCCGGATCGAGCGCCCGAAAGAACGCCTCGGCAATCGGCAGCCCCGCGACAGTGATCGCATCACGGCTGTCCATCACTCCGGTAAAGCGCGCATCCGCAGGGATGACAGCGATCGAGGTGATGTCCCCCGCATCGCCAAGATCCTCGGCGAGGGTGGCGGCGACAAAGGCGTCGAGATCGAAATTCTCGAGCGTGAAAGACTGGCTGGGCATAGGCTCGACAACTCCCGATCGAACCGCGCTCTCGCACGGCGAAAGCGCGCCAGCAACCCGATCAGGGAATGATGCTCGGGAGGATCGCCCCCTTATCAGTCCCCAGTCACCTTGACCGGCCCGAGATCGCCCATCCCCACCGTGGAAGACGCCATCGCCATCATCGCGTCGAGGCTCTTTTTGGCCCGAAGGCGCAGCCCTTCCTCGATCTCGATGCGCGGCTCCAGGTCGCGGAGCGCGACATAGAGCTTCTCCATCGTGTTGAGCGCCATGTACGGGCAGATATTGCAATTGCAGTTGCCGTCCGCACCGGGCGCGCCGATGAAATTCTTGTTGGGCGAGGCTTTGCGCATCTGGTGGATGATGTGCGGTTCGGTCGCGACGATCAGTGTGTCGCCGGGCATGGTGTCGGCGAAGGCGAGGATGCCGCTGGTCGAGCCGACATAATCGGCATGGTCGAGGATATAGGGCGGGCATTCCGGATGCGCCGCGATCGGCGCGCCCGGATATTGCAGCTGGAGCTTCAGCAGCTCGGTTTCGCTGAACGCCTCATGGACGATGCACACGCCGGGCCAGAGCAGCATCTCGCGCCCGGTCTTGCGCGCGAGATAGCCGCCCAGATTCTTGTCCGGCCCGAAGATGATCTTCTGGTCGAGCGGAATCTGGCTCAGGATCTTCTCGGCCGAGGAGCTGGTGACGATCACGTCGCTCAGCGCCTTCACCTCGGTCGAGCAGTTGATATAGGTCAGCGCGATATGGTCGGGATGCGCCTCGCGGAAGGCCGCGAACTGGTCGGGCGGGCAGCTGTCCTCCAGGCTGCACCCGGCATTCATGTCGGGCAGCACGACGATCTTGTCGGGGCTCAGGATCTTCGCCGTCTCCGCCATGAAGCGCACCCCGCAAAAGGCGATCACATCAGCGTCGGTCGCCTGCGCCTTGCGGCTGAGATCGAGGCTGTCGCCGACGAAATCAGCGAGATCCTGAATCTCGGGCTTCTGATAATAATGCGCGAGGATGACGGCGTTGCGCTCTTTGCGCAGCCGATCGATCTCGGCGCGCAGATCGAGGCCGGTGAGCGTACCGCCAATGCCGTTGCGTGCGTCCATGATTACTTCCTGTTTCCCAATACCTGATCGAGCGAGCGAGTGGTATCCCACACTGCGCTATTGTCCCTCGGCTCATCGGCGAAGCGGACCTTCACCGTCACGTCCATTCCCGCCGCCGTCAGCGGCATCGCAAAGCTGCGCTCGACCGCACGGCGGGTCGCGTCGCGGGCGAGCTTGATCGGCATCGGCTCATGCGCCTGGCGCACCAGCTCCCGCTGGCCGCCGCGGCGATTGGCCTCCTGAAGCTTCGCATCCGCATCGGTGAAGCTCGAGAGGATGCCGCCATCGCCATATTCGCGCATCTGGGTCAGGTCGATCTGTGGCTGCGACACCTCGATCGGCGGCAGCGTCACGCCGAGCGTGCGCGTGCCCGCATCCCAGGTCACGTCCTTCTGCTGGAGCTTGGCGAGATCGACTTCGTAATTGACCATGCCCGGCATGATCAGCGTCTTCTTGGTGCTCAGCCCGAACTGTGACTGAGTCGAAGTCGTGACTGAAACGAACCGCGCCGCGAAGGCCGAGAGCCGGTTCTGCTCGCGCAGGCCCTGTAAGGAGGCGCTCGCGATCGTCACCGGATCGGGGCTCTTCATCTTGCCGCTGACATAATAGCCAAGCGCCCAGAAGCCGCCCGCGATGAACAGGGCGATCAGCAGGAGCGCGCCGGCGAACTTGCCGAGGAAGCGCATCACAAGATCCTCCAGTCGTCGCTCAGGACATCCCCCTGCGCGATGGCCATTCCCCGGTCGCGCAGATCAATCAGATGGGCAAGCACCGATCGCTCCGCCGCGGGGAAAAGCCGCGGATCGATGCCGACATACATCGCCGCGACCATCACCGGAATCGAGCGCGGCGCATCGCGCAGCAGCCGCATGATCTGCCCTTCGCGCTGCTTGCGGTGCCCCATCATGCCGCGCACCAGCCGGCGCGGATTTTCGACCGGGTCGCCATGCGCCGGATAATAGATGCGATCATCGCGCTGCATCAGCTTGTCGAGGCTCGCCATATAGGCAGCCATGTCGCCATCGGGCGGCGAGACGATCGTCGTCGACCAGCCCATCACATGATCCCCGGAGAACAGCGCGTTTGCCTCAGGTAGCGCGAAACACAGATGGTTGGAAGTGTGGCCCGGCGTGGCAACTGCGGTGAGCGTCCAGCCATCGCCCGAAATCGACTCGCCGTCGGCCAGCACACGATCCGGCACATAATCACCATCGAACGAAGCATCGGCGCGCGGCCCGAGATCCTCGAGCGCGAGCGCGGTGCAGCCGACGATCGGCGCGCCAGTCGCGGCCTTCAGCGCGCGCGAGGCGGGGCTATGGTCGCGGTGGGTGTGGGTGATGACGATCGCCGTCACCGGCCGGTCGCCGATCGCGCGGAGCAGCGCCCCTACATGGCGGATATCGTTGGGCCCGGGGTCGATCACCGCCAGATCGGTGGTCCCGACAAGATGGGTCTGTGTACCCGTATTGGTGAAGGCCGACGGATTGGGCGCGAGCACGCGCGCGACAAGCGGTTCGAGCTGCTCAGCCACGCCGGGTAGTTGCTCGCTCATGCCGGAGCAGATGGCGGCTCGGGCCACCAAAGGCAAGGGAAGCGTTGGGGTGGAGGACCCAATTACGGTCCGAGTGACTCCCCCACCCCTAACCCCTCCCTTCGAAAAGGGAGGGGCTAAGAGACGGTCAATTCACCTTGGCGAGATCCTCTTCGAGCTCGCGGATCGACTGGTCGATCGCCTGGAGCGCCTCGCGGCGGAAATCGCCCTTCATCTGCTGGTTGGACGCCATTGGCTCCCGGACGCTGCGCAGGCCGGCCAGCGCCGAACGATAGGCGTTGCGCTCGATGTCCTTGGCGTTCGCTGCGACCGCCGCCCCCTCGCGCGCCACCCGCTCGATCCGATTGGTGCAGATGATCATCACCCGTTTGCCGTGCCGCTTCTCGTTGAGCACCATCTGGTGGGGCTCGCCGTCACCGGGGCAGTTCCTCGAACTGATCTCGGGAACCTCGGGGATGGGCGGCATGCCCGCGAAATCCTCGTTTGTGACCTTCCCGTCCCTGTCGCGCCGAATGATGCGGACGACCTTGTGACGCGTGACCTTGCCGTCCGGCGACACGGTCGTGGTGTCGCTATCCACGTCGGAACCGAGGGGCGGCAGCGGCGGCAGTGCCTCAGGCGGCGCGGGCGGGGCTGGCGGCACGGCACCAGCGGACGGAGCCGGCGGCGCCGGAGGCACCTCGGCTTGCACCTCAGGAGCGACGGGCGCTGGCGCTACAGCAGCAACCGGCGCGACAGCCGCCACAGCCACCGGCAGAGCGAGGTGATCCAGCGACGCGATGTCCACGCCCGTCACCGTCTGGACGCTCGAGCGGACTCGCTCGGCCGCCTGGGTACCTGAAGCCGTGGCGGCAAGCCCACCCACAGTCAGCAGGGCAAGCGCTGCACTGCCGCTGAACAGCCGCAGGCGAGATGTCTTGTTGGTGGTCAGCATTCTCAGTCTCCCCTTCAAATCATTGATGGTGTGGAGGTGGCAGGCGGCCGACACAGTGCCACCATGCGCCGCCTTGACGATCGCGCAGGCATAGGTGTGGCGCAGCATCGGGTTTTGCCCGGCCAGGACGCGGGCATCATTGGCGATTTCCTGGTCGGCGCGGAAAGCGCGGAAGGCACGCCAGGCGATTGGGTTGAACCAGTGCAGCGCGAGCACCACCAGCGCGATCCAGTTGGCGATCAGATCGCCCCGCGCATGATGGCCAAGCTCATGCGCCAGCGCGAGGTTCTGCTCATCGGCATCATAGCGCTCGCTGAAATCGCGCGGAAAGGCGACGTAACGGCGCCAGATCCCGAAGGCGAGCGGCCCCGATGCGGCGCTGGTCTCGATCAGGCGCACCCCGCCCTCGATCCTCGCCTCGCGCGCCGTCTGGTCGAGCATCCGGCGGCAGAAACGGGCATGGACCAAGCTGTGCCAGCCGATAAATGCCGCCGCCCCCACCACCCAGAGCGAGACCAGGATCGGGCCAAGCGAGGGATGTTGGGCGGCAGGTGCGGCGACATCCCCGCCGAGCGGTTCGAGCACGTAAACCGTGATCTGTTCGCTCGCACGGACCACCGGCGCGACTGCGATCTCG
>JBDTXU010000045.1:0-2229 GCA_040006055.1 Sphingomonas bacterium
CCGACCGCGAAGGATGCGCGGATCATGGGCCGCGCCGGCATCGAGCGCGAATTCGACCAGCGGCTGACTGACCCCAACCAGCGCGGCATGCCGATCACGCTGTCGATCGATTCGCGCGTCCAGGCGGCGATGGAGAGCGAGCTCAGCCGCGCCATGACCTCGTTCAAGGCCAAGGATGCGACGGGCGTGGTGCTCGACGTGAACACCGGCGAGGTGATCGCGATGGTCTCACTGCCGGTCTATAATCCCAACAAGCTGGCCGGCACCGGCGTGGACGCGCTGCGCAACAATGTGACGCAGAGCGTGTATGAGCTCGGCTCGACCTTCAAACCGATCACCATGGCGACCGCGATCGAGACGGGCGTCGTCACGTCCATGTCGCGGCGCTTCGATGCCACCCAGCCGCTCCATGTCGGCGGCTTCACCATCCATGACGATCATCCCCAGAAGCGCTTCCTCGATATCCCCGAGACGCTGATCCATTCGTCGAACATCGTGACCGCGCGCATCGCCGACGAGGTCGGCAAGGACCGGCTGGCGGCGATGTTTACCGCGATGGGTTTCGGCGAGCGGCCGAGCATCGAGCTGCACGAGCGTGCCGGGCCGATCTGGCCGACCTATTGGGCGCGCACCACAGTGATGACGACCGCCTATGGCCATGGCATCGCGGTCACGCCGCTCCATCTCGCCAACGCCTATGCGACGCTGGTGAATGGCGGCATCTGGCGGCCGACGACATTGCTGAAGGTCGCGCCGGGCAAGGCGTCCCCCGGCCGTCGCGTCCTTTCCGAGGCGACCAGCGCGCGGATGCGGCAGCTGTTGCGGCTCGTCGTGACCCAGGGCACCGGCCGCAAGGGCGAGGCGCCGGGCTACCGCGTTGGTGGCAAGACAGGCACGGGCGAAATCGCGGGCGCCGGCGGCTATTCGAAGCGCGCGAACGTCTCGACATTCGCCGCGGCTTTCCCGATGGATGCGCCACGGTATGTGGTGGTTGCGATGCTCGATTCCCCCGTGGGCAATGCCGAATCCTCCGGCCAGACCACTGCTGCCTGGACGGCGGCGCCAGTGGTGAGCCGGGTCATTTCCCGCACCGGCGCCATGCTCGGCGTGTTGCCGAGCAATAGCCGGGACGTCGATGTCTCCGAATTGCTGCCGCTGCTGTGGCACGCGCCGGGCGAAGACTCGGCCGATCCGGAATGAAACTCGGCGCCCTGACGGGTGGTCCCGAGGACGCGACCGTCACCGGGTTCGCGATCGACCATCGCAAGGTGGCCCCCGGCACGATCTTCGGCGCGTTCGAAGGCATGCGGGTGAATGGCGAGGCCTTCGTCCCGGCAGCTGTCGCCGGCGGAGCGATCGCGGTCGTGGCGCGTCCCGAGGCGCGGGTAACGGGCGCGGTGCATATCGCCGATACCAATCCCCGCAAGCGCTTCGCCGGGCTCGCCGCGCGCTATTTCGCGCCGTTCCCCGAGACAGCGGTCGCGGTGACCGGCACCAACGGGAAGACCTCGACCGTCGAAATGACGCGCCAGCTCTGGCGCATGGCCGGGCATCACGCGGCGTCGATCGGTACGCTTGGCGTGACGACCGCCGACGACCAGGTATCGACCGGCCTGACCACGCCCGATATCGTCACCTTCCTGTCCAATGTCGCCGGGCTTGCACGCGAGGGTGTCAGCCATGTCGCCTTCGAGGCATCGAGCCACGGGCTTTCGCAATATCGCACTGAGGGCCTGCCGGTGCGGGCGGCGGCTTTCACCAATCTTAGCCGCGACCATCTCGATTATCATGGCACGATGGAGGCCTATTTCGAGGCGAAGCTGCGCCTTTTTGTTGAGGTGCTCGATAGCGATGGCGCCGCGGTGGTCTGGGCTGACGACCCGGCTTCCGCGCGTGTGATCGATGTTGCGCGGGCCCGGGGAATTGGGGCGATCAGCGTTGGCACGCAGGGCGAGACGTTGCGGCTGGTGTCACGCGATCCGACCCTGCTCGGCCAGGGGCTGGTGATCGAGGCGGACGGCAAGACCCACAAAGTGATGCTGCCGCTGATCGGCGCCTATCAGGCAGCGAATGCGCTGACCGCTGCCGGGCTGGTGATCGCGACTGGTGGCGAGGTGGCAGCGACGCTGGCCGCGCTGGCGCGGTTGCAGCCGGTGCGTGGACGGCTGGAGCGCGCGGTGATCGCGCGGACCGGAGCGCCGGTCTATGTCGATTATGCGCACACGCCGG
>JBDTXU010000046.1:0-5866 GCA_040006055.1 Sphingomonas bacterium
ATATTCGGTGGCGATGGTGAAGGGTGAGCCGCCGGCCGCAATGATATGGTAGTAGAGCCACGCCGGATCGTACACGCGCACGGATCCTTCGGCCTGACCCCGGCGAATGAGATCGCATACCATATTAAAGTGATCGCGCAGAAAATGTTCGATAATCCAGTTGAAACGCTCGGTCCCCTGGTTGCTCGCCATCGTCAATATCCGATGGATCTGGGGTGTGCGAGCCGACATCCGGACGAATTGTTCGACAAAGGTACCCAGCGCGGCCCGTGCGCTGATTTCGTCGCGCTTCTCGAAGCTTGCCCTCATATCCGCGCCATAATGGCTGAGCGCGTTCTCGACGGTAGCGATCCAGAGCTGACCCTTGGATTGAAAGTGATATAGGACGAGCGTGTGGTTTACACCGGCGCGTTCCGCAACCGCGCGCGTGGACGTCCCCTCAAAGCCGAACCGGCCGAAGCATTCCAAGCCGGCACGCAGCACGCGCTCCCGCACGTCATCTCCTCGACGCCGCGTCGACGCCTTCTTTCTCGAAGGCTTTGACGACGTCGCACGATCTGGCTTGCCGCCGGATTCGAGGCGGACCGCTGACCTGCCGCGGCGCGCTTTGGGCTCGTGCTCGGCTTCCGTCTCCGCTTTCCCTGTCACTTGCTGTATCCGAAGTTCCGCGTTGCCAAGAACGCCGTGCAATATCGGTGCAAGTGTTGCAATCATCGATCGGCGCGCATGCGCTCAGTCATTGGATGATCGCCAGCGCGTAACGGCGGGTGGCAGCTCGAGGCTGCAACTCATCGGGCCCGAGATGCGATTCGGTCCATCGCCGTTCTTGTGCATTCCTGCATGTCGGGCGGCGCACGACAGGGGGTTCGGCGCGGCCGCTCACCCTGGCTGCTCCAGCCCCGCCGCGTCGCCGTTATTGCCGCGACCCCACGAAGGCGGTCGCGCTGTTCCGGTCGCCGGTGCCCGTATAGCGGGCCGTCATCGGGAACGGGTAGATCGGTCGGGTCTGCACTGTCCGGCCGTAATTTCTGCGAGACGCCTGCACCGCACCGGGAGGCACGCCATCCTCCGCCCAGGCGATCATCGCATCGACGAGGTTGATCATGTCGGGGCCTTCACCGAAACCGCAATGCCCTACGCCCGGCAGCATGTAGAGCTTCACGAATGCGTCGGTGCCGGCGCCGACGGTCCGACGAACGGCGCGATAATATTCTATGCTGCTCATCGGCGGCACGCCCGCATCCCCCCAGCCATGCCACATGATCAACTTACCCCCCTTGCGCTGGAATTCGCGAATATCGGGGTTCAGGGCGTTGAAGACACCGGCCTGGGCGTTGTAGTGCGCCAGCGCGGTTGCATCATAGCTGACCGAGGCGAGATCGAAGGGCTGCGGCTCCTCCGTCGTCATGTAGCGAATAAAACTTTCTGCAAAGGCACTCGCATCGAAGATGTTCCAGCTCAGCTCCGACCCGATCGGCCGGCCATAATAGAGCGCTTTGCCGGATGGATCGCGCGGCCCCGAATAGAGGGCGCGGGCGGCCTGCACTTGCTCGCCCGACAAGCAGCCTGTCGTGTGCCCATCCCGGCACGTCACCGTCCCCGGCTCGAATCGGCAGTTGAGCGGATCGCCCACCACGCCGTCCTGGACGCCATCGCCCGAGCTGTCGCACGCCTCGAGCGCGGCCGCATGGAGCACCGCTAGATCGGCTGGCGTGAACATAGGCGCCCCGTCGGCGCGCCGCAGATGTTGCGCCGACCAACCATGGAAGATCGAGTTGTTGGCGGTGTCGTTGATCACCGGGGCTCCGGCGATGACGCCGTTGAAATCGTCCGGATAGCGCTGCACCTCCATGAGCGCTTCCCGGCCGCCATCGGAGCAGCCGTTGAAATAGGCGTAGGCCTGCGGCCGGCCATAAAAGCGTGCCACGATGGCCTTGGCGGTGACGGCGACGACATGTACGGCGCGATGGCCGTAGTCGATGCGCCCCTGCGGGTTGCGCGCCGCCCATACAGTATCGCGCGAATCGTGGCCCAGGTCCGACGTCACCAGAGCAAATTCACCGTTCTCGATCGCGGAACACCCGTCAGATGCGGGGATCCTGAAGTCGATCGTTCCGCAAAAGCCGCCGCAGCCGCTGAACATCAAACGCTGCATCCAGTTCTGGGTCGGCAGGCGCAACTCGAATTTCACCTGGGGCGCGACATAGCCGCGCACTTCGCAATAGGGCGCGATGGATCCGGCGACGAGCTTCGCCGACGTGATCCGTGCCGGCGCCGCGCCAGCCGGGGCGATCTCCGCGCCGGCAAGCATGGCGCAGTCCATCACGGGCTTGGCAATGACCAGGTCGCGGGCAGCGGCCGATTGGACCGTGAGGGTAACTGCGCAAGCGAATGTCAGGCAGAAAATGACCCGTCGCAGCCATGCGAGGCTTTTCGGCTCTCCTGGCCCGGGCTTCAGTGGGCTTGGGCTCCCGGCCGCGTTCGGAAATGTAAATGCGCTCATGACAGCTTTCTCTCCGCTGGAACAACCATGTTACGATCCACAGAATGGCAGCGCTTGCTCCAATCGCCGCTACGGGCGACAAGAAGGGGCAGATGATACCCACCCCTTCCGTCATTTCCTGGCGTCGGGCGCCGGTCAGAAGCTGCGCTTGACGGTAACGGCCCAGGTCCGCGGACGACCGGGCTGGCCAAGCACCTGATTTACCGAGGGCTGGTCGCCCACGCTGACCATGTAATATTTGTTAAACAGATTCTGCACTTCCAGCGAAACCTGCCAGTTCTTGTCACCGGTCGTGTACCGCAGGCTCGCATTGCCGAGGAATCGGCTATCGACGCGGCTTGCCGGCGCGTTCAGCGCGTCGGTGAAGACGCTTGACTGGTAGGATCCGTCAAAGCGAGCGCTGGCCTTGCCGGATGCCAGCTCATGATCATATTGGACGCCGAAGCTATAAGTCCATTTCGGCGTGTACGGCGTAATGCCATTGAGGGGTACACCAGACGCGCCAGTCGATTTGTACTGGAAGTCGAGATAGCTGAACGAGCCATCGAGCGTGAGCCCATCGAACGGCCTGGCCGTCACCTCGAGTTCGACGCCTTTGACTTCCGACTTGCCGACATTGGCCGGCAGGGCGCAAGGCCGCCCCGGACAGGCCGAAAGCGTCAGGATCATGTCATTATATCTGTTCCAGAAAAATGCGCCGTTCACCCGCAATCTCCGGTCGAACAAATCGCTCTTGAATCCGAGCTCGTAGGTGGTGAGCGTCTCGGGCTTAAAGGACTTCACCTGATTGCAGGGCGCGGTCACACCGGCTGGTAGCGCGGAGCAATCACCCGCCGACGGACCGAAGAAGGGACGCGGATTGACACCGCCGCCCTTGAAGCCCGTCGCGACCTGACCATAGACCATGAGGGCATCGGAGAAGCGATAGTCCACCGCGACGCGCCAATCCGTCCGCTTGCCCTTGAAGGCGGCCGAGACATTATAGAGGCCGACGAGCAGGCAGTTGGGCGAATTGCCGACAGAAGTGGGGCTGGGGCTCGCCACCGGGGCGCCAATGAAGAACTCACAGGCTGGCGGAGCACCCGGACCGGCAAGAGGAACCGTTCCATCGGGATTGCTGCGAAAATAGGTATAGGTCTTCTCGTCCCAGCTTTGTCGAATGCCGCCGGAGACATTCAAAGCATCTGTCAGATGAAAAGTGCCGTTGAAGAACACCGCCTTGGACGTTGACGGGGTCGTGTCCGGACCGTGGATGAAGTCGATACCAGCATAGTTCAGATCGACGCGAGCCTGGAGCGAGCCGGCCTGGTTGAAATAGAAGCCGCCCAGGGTATAGTCGAGAAGGCCGTTCAACAGCTTGCCGTTAAGGCGCAGCTCCTGGCTCCAGGCACGATGGTTGAGGGTTTGATTCAGCTGCTGGATCGGGATTGGCGTCGCGTCCGGGTCCGAGCCCCAGGTTGAGTCATAATGGCGATAGGATGCGATCCAGACAGCCTTGAGACTGGCGCTCAGATCAACCGAGACATTGCTTTGCACGCCCCAACCCTGGAACTTGTTGCCGGGCGTGGCGGCATAGGGCTTGAACGGCGCCTGGGTTGTAGGCGTCCGCGCGTCGAGGAAGTTTGCATAGCTGACGAACCGCCGGTCGAAACCGAGCGAGCTTGAGAGCGTGTCGCAGCTGTTCGCGCCATTGGGGACGAACCGGCAATCGGCCGGGATCGCCGCACCATTGACACCCTTGAGGAAGGGAATGCCATCCGGCGTCGTTGCGGCGTAGTTCGACCGGAGCAGCACTTCCGCGCCAGCGTCGGAATTCTCCGATGTATAATCGCCGGCGAGATTCACCTCGATCGAAGAGGTCGGCATCCAGCGCAGCGACAGCCGCCCAGCCGCGAAATTCTGGCCGCCGAGCCGCCCCAGAACGCCGTTCCTGCCGGGATTGTTGTTGGAGGGGACGTTCGAACCTGGATGGGTCACGCCATAATCCAGTAGCGTAACGTAGCCCTTCTGGTTCTTGGTAGCGCCTGAAATGCGCGCGAACAGATTGTCGGCGATCGCAAAGTCGGCATAGCCGCGGACATCGATCCGGTTGAAGGACCCGTAGGTTGCCTGGATCGAGCCCTTGCCGGTTCCATCGGGCTTGGAACTGAACAGCTTGATCGCGCCGCCAATCGAGTTCTTGCCGGCGAGCGTGCCCTGCGGCCCGCGCAGGATTTCCACGCGCTCGAGATCCATGAGGTCGAGCAGCGAACTGGACAGCGTCGGGATGTAGACGTCGTCGATATAGATGCCGACGCCAGGCTCAAGCGCATAGTTGAAGTCAGTTTGCCCGACGCCGCGAATGAACGCGATCAGGCCGGTGCCACTGCCCTGGGGTTGCGGTTTCAGGGTCACGTTCGGCGCCTGTGCGGCGACTTGCGAAATGTCGGTCTGCCCGCGTTGCTCGAGCATCGCGACATTGACCGCGGTGATCGCGAGTGGCGTGTCCTGCAGCTTCGTTTCGCGGAACTGCGCCGTCACGACGATGTCCTGGGCAGCCGCGTTTGCGCCCGCAGGTTCGACCCCGTCGGCCGCAGTCTGCGCGGGCGCGTCGGTCGGCGTCGCCGGGGCAACCTGTGCCATGGCGGATCCACCGCTCACCGCGATAGCTATGGCAAGTGCCGTGACAGATGTTCCGAGTCGTAACAGACCTGATGCCGATGACGTACCGCGCGCATTCAATTTAGACATGTGACCTCTCCCCTTTTGTAAACTTGGACGTTTCTTCGTCTCTTCGCCGAACTCAATCAGAGGGTGGCGGGGCCGCACGGTTGCCGATTTCGCGTCCGTGGACAGTCGCGTCCCGCGCCCAATCTCCTCTCAATGTTTATATTCGCGTATGTGAAATAATCATCCTTATGAAAATGACATATGCCAAGATCGAGGCGCGTGGCAAGCAATTTGACCATATGGTATGCTAGGGAAACAATCGGGAACTGGCCCATGCCGCCGAGTTTGAACCCTGCGCGGTTCAGGATTTTCCATAATTCCAGGTATTTGCCGAAGCAGGTTGCGCGATGCGCGTCGTCGGCCACACGCGCTGCCATTCCATCGAGAAGCGCATCCGTGCGTGCCTCCCGGGCCTATTTTCGACTGATCGGACGGGTCGTGCCAACAGCGATTCGCCGGATTGTGACACGAGTCGAGCGAACGAGGATTCGACCTCGACGTGAATCCGGACCGGCTGGAGCCGCGCCGGCGCTGCGCCTCGGCGTCGAACCGGAAATTCTGGGACGGCAGCAAAGGCGGACGAACATATCCGATACCGCCCGCAAAGCCGCGGCGGCTGTGATCGCGGAGGGGATTGTTGATGTACAGGGAATG
>JBDTXU010000047.1:0-2567 GCA_040006055.1 Sphingomonas bacterium
CGATGGCAAATCCCGAAGGCACGCCGATCTGGTACGAACTGATGACTGCCGATCCCGACGCGTCCAAGACTTTCTATGACGATGTGATTGGCTGGACAGTTGGGCCACAGCCATCTGACGGTCAGGACTATCGGATGATCGACAGCGGAAGTGGCGGCGGCATGGTCGGCGGCGTGATGCGGCTGACTGACGAGATGCAGAGCCACGGCGCAAAGCCGACCTGGCTTTTCTATATCGGGGTGAATGACGTCGATGCCTCGGTCGAGAAGATCAAGGCGGCGGGCGGTAGCGTGCTGATGCCGGCCTGGGACATTCCGGGCATCGGCCGGATCGCGATGGTCGCCGATCCGCAGAGCATCCCCTTCTATGTCATGCGCGGCGCGTCCGAAGAGGACAGCACTGCCTTCGACCGGATGGGCATGGGCAAGTGCAACTGGAACGAGCTTTCGACGCCCGACCAGGCTGGCGCCAACGCCTTTTATGCGACGGTGTTCGGCTGGACCTATCCCGACAAGATGTCGATGGGCCCGGCTGGCGACTATGTCTTCGTCCAGGCCGGCGACCAGACGATCGGCGCGACGATGAACGCCGGGGCCGGCGACGCGCCGGTGGGATGGCGCTTCTATTTCCGCGCGCCCGATATCGAGGAAGCCGCAGCCAAGGTGACCAAGAATGGCGGGACCGTCCATGCCGGGCCGATGGAAGTCCCGGGCGGCGATCGCATCATCGTCGCCAGCGATCCGCACAATGTGATGTTCGGGGTGGTCGGCCCCGGTAACCAAGGAGCGTAAGTCATGAGCAAGATTGCACCCTGTCTCTGGTATGACGGCACCGCTGAGGAAGCCGCGACCTTTTATGCCGCCACCTTCCCCGATTCGCGGGTCGAGGCGGTCCACCGCGCGCCGGGTGACTTCCCCGACGGGCATCAGGGCGACGTGCTGACGGTGGAGTTCACCGTGCTCGGCATGCGCTTCCTCGGCCTCAATGGCGGGCCGAGGTTCAAGTTCGACGAGGCGGTCTCCTTCCAGGTCTATACCGATGACCAGGAAGAGACCGACCGCTATTGGAACGCGATCGTCGGTCATGGCGGCGAGGAAAGCATGTGCGGCTGGTGCAGGGACAAATGGGGCCTGTCCTGGCAAATCACGCCGCGCGCGCTGATGAAGGCGATGACCAATCCCGACAAGGCAGCGGCGAAGCGTGGCATGGAGGCGATGATGTCGATGCGGAAGATCGACATCGCCACGATCGAGCGGGCCGTGGCCGGGGAGGCAGTGGCATGACAGCGGAGCATGAGCTGTCGGTCACCAGGCTGATCGACGCGCCGGTCGAGCTGGCGTGGAAGGTCGCGACCGAGCGCCTGGCCGAATGGTGGTGCCCCAGGCCCTGGACGGCCGAGATCGTCGAGCAGGATTGGCGCCCCGGCGGCCGTTCGGCGATGATCATGCGCGGACCGGAGGGTGAGCAGCATCCTATCGAGGGCGTCATCCTGGAGGTGACGCCGGGCAAGCGCTTCGTCTTCACCGACGCGTTCAAGGCGGGATGGATTCCGCAGACCGCGTTCATCGTCGGCGTTTTCGAGTTTGCCGATGAGGGCGGCAAGACGCGCTACACCGCCAGCGCCCGCCACTGGAGCGCCGAGGCACTCGCGCAGCATGAAGTGATGGGCTTCGCCGACGGCTGGGGCAAGGCTGCCGAGCAGCTCGCCGAGCTGGCCGAAACGGAGAAGGCCCTGGCCTGAGGGCAGCCGATCGAGGACGATGTCATGAGACAGATCATGGCGGGCGTATTCCAGTCGCTCGACGGCGTGATGCAATCGCCAGGCGCGCCGGAGGAGGATCCGACTGGTGGCTTCAAACTGGGCGGCTGGTCCGCCACCCAGTGGGACGCCGTGATGGAGCAGCACATGGCCGGCGTGATGGGTAGCGATTTCGATCTGCTGCTTGGCCGGAACACCTATGATATTTTCGCCGCTTATTGGCCTTTCCAGCGTGGCCATCCGATCGCCGAGAAGTTCAATGCCGTGACCAAATATGTCGTCACCTCGTCGACCGAGCCGCTGGGCTGGATGAATTCGGTTGCGATCAATGGCGATGCCGCGGCCGGCATCGCCAGGGTCAAGGCGAGCAAAGGGCCTGACCTGCTCATCCAGGGCAGCACCAAACTCTATCCCGCGCTGCTTGAGGCGGGGCTGATCGACCGGCTGTTCCTGATGACCTTCCCGGTCTTGCTCGGCGGCGGGAAGCGGCTGTTCGCCGATGGGGTGAAATCCGGCGGCATGAAGCTGGTGGACTCCAAGGTATCGACCACCGGCGTGATCATCGCGACCTATGAGCCTGCCGGGCCGGTTCCGATCGGCTCGTTCGTGACGAACGAGCCGTCGGCGCTGGAGATCGCCAGGCGGGAAAAGATGGCAGCGGCCTGAGGGAGTCATAGGATGGAGCCCCGCCGTCAGATCGATCGGCCCTAGGCGAAGGCCGGCGCGCTCTTGAGCTGAGTGTAGGCGGCGATAACATCCTGCAGCGCCTTTTCGTGGCTGCGGTCGCCGCCGTTGCGATCCGGGTGAT
>JBDTXU010000048.1:0-2321 GCA_040006055.1 Sphingomonas bacterium
GTAAGCATCCGGTGAAGGCCGCGAGAGTGGGCGTCAGTCGTTTACCGGTTTCATGATGCGCTTTGCTGCGGCATTGCGGCGGGCGGCGATACGGCCGAGTGCGACCTGGATCGGGAAGATGTCCAGCGCGTCGGGATCGTAGTCGTCGAGCCATTCACTGATTTCGGCGTGGTTGGGATGCGCGGGGTCGGCTCTGGCTTTGAGCATTTCGTAGAAGCCGGGAATGCCGCCGCAGTCTTCGGGCGGACAGTCGCGCTCGCCGGCGACGAAGCGGGGATATGCACCACCGGGATCCCCCCGCCGCACGTCGCTGACGACAAGCTGGTGCTCCCAGCTGTCCCCAAAATCGTAGGTGTAATCGATCGTGGTCGTGCCGGGGGACAGCACGTCGCGCAAGCGTGTACGCGAAGCTACCTTGCGCAGAGCGGCGCCCCAGTCCTCGTCCATTGGCAAGCCGTAGGTCTGCCCGGCGATGATGATCTCCCAGAGGTGATAATCCATCCATCCCATGGTGACCTGAACGATGTCATGCAGGACCTTGAGGGTAATCGATGTGGGGACTTCGACCACGCGCCAGATCAGAGGATCGGACTCCTTGAGTTCGATCCGAAGCGTGGCGATCTCGGTGAAGCTGTCGATGGCGTGCGAAGAGATCATGCCGCCTGCGATAGCACGCTTGTCTCCTTGCGCCAGTTCCAGGGCAGCAGGTCGTCGAGGCGGCTGGCGGGATGTTCGGCGATGCGGGCGAGGACGTCGGCGAGCCAGGCTTGCGGATCGACGTCGTTGAGCTTGGCGGTCCCGATCAGCGAGTACATGACGGCGGCGCGCTCGCCGCCACGATCCGATCCGCAGAACAGCCACGATTTACGGCCAAGGGTTATGCAGCGCAGGGCGCGTTCGGCGGCGTTGTTTGTGATGCAGACCCTGCCGTCGTCGAGGAAGCGGGTAAATGCCGGCCAGCGGCGCAGCATGTAGTTGATCGCCTTTGCGAGATCGTGGTTGCGCGAGATCTTCGCAAGCTGCCCGGTGAGCCACGCATGGAGATCGTCCATCAGCGCGACGCTGTGCTCCTGGCGGGCGGCGTGACGCTCGTCGGCACTCCGCCCGTTGATCTGGCGCTCGATGTCGAACAAGGCGTCGAGACGCCGTACCGCCTCCAGGGCGATCGGGTAGATCGCGCCGGTGCGTTCGCCGCGGCTCTTCTTGCGGGCGGCACCTTCGACATCGGCGAGCTCGAAGAACTTGCGGCGCGCATGAGCAAAGCAGCCTGCTTCCAGCACGGGTCGGGGCTGGCGATCCGGAGCGTATAGCTCGCCATAGCCGCCATAGGCGTCGGCCTGCAGAATGCCGGACCAGCTGGCAAGGTGCCCTCGTGGATGCTCACCGCGCCTGTCGCGCGAGTAATAGAACAAGGCAGCGGGCGGATCGGCGCCGGCGAAGGGCTGATCGTCGCGGACATAGGTCCACAGCCTGGCGGTATCGGTCTTGCCCTTGGCGAGGACCGGCATGGTCGTGTCGTCGCCGTGCAATCGCTCGGCGGCCAGGACGTGAGCCTCGATATGCCGGTAGAGCGGCATGAGTGCGAACGTCGCCGCGCCGACCTGATCGGCAAGCGTCGACAGGCTCAGCGGCACGCCTTCGCGAGCGAACCGTTCGGCCTGGCGGTTGAGGGGCTGGTGCTGACCATACTTCTCGAACAGCAGCATGGCGAGGAACACAGGTCCGGCCCAGCCGCGCGGCACGACGTGAAACGGTGCCGGAGGTTGGGTGATCTGCTCGCAATCCCGGCACGAGAACTTCTCGCGCACGGTCTGAACGACCTTCCACTGGCGCGGGATGATCTCCAGCGTCTCGGTGGTATCCTCGCCGAGCTTCGACAGCCGGGCGCCGCCGCAAGCTGGACACGCGCACGGTGCGGGAATGACGACGCGCTCGCGTGGCAGGTGCTCGGGAAACGGCTTCCTGGCCGGCCGGCGTCGTTCGAATGGGGCGACACTGGTCGCCTTGGCGGTCACCTGCTCGGCGACGAGGTCATCCTCGCTGGCGGTGGCTTCGAGCTCTTCGAGTTGCAGCTCGAGCTGATCGAGCAGGCGGCGGCTGCGTTCGGCGCTCGGCCCATACTGCTCGCGCCTCAGCTTGGCGATCTGCAGCTTGAGATGCGCGATCAGCGCGTCCGTGGCCGACGCCCGGGCCTTTGCGGCGGCCAGTCGGGCCTCGGCTTCGTCGGCCCGCCGGCTAAAGGAAACCACCAGCGCCTTCAGCGCTTCGACATCGTCCGGAAGGGGCGAAACGGCGGCTTCCATGGCCGAAATGAATCAGCA
>JBDTXU010000049.1:0-7459 GCA_040006055.1 Sphingomonas bacterium
GGAGGACGGATAGGTATTGCTCCTTGGAGGTTAGGCGGCGGCATATAGTGATTTTTCACGGGTTGTGAAAGGTCTCGCTTTTCACACGCTTCCCTTTGTCATCCCCGCGAAAGCGGGGACCCATCACGACCGGCAGGAGATGGGTCCCCGCTTTCGCGGGGATGACAATAAGGAGCGTCAGAGATCGGGCGGGGTCGCGTCTTTCCTGAGCATCGCGATCGCCTCATCGAGGCTCAGCATCTGCTGCCGTTCGCTGCCGAGCTGGCGCAGCGCGACGGTACCTTCCTCCGCCTCGCGCTTGCCGACGACGAGCAGGTTCGGGACCTTGGCAAGCGAATGCTCGCGCACCTTGTAGTTGATCTTCTCGTTGCGCAGATCGGTCTCGACGCGCAGGCCTGCCGCGGCCAGCTTCGCCGTAACCTCCTTCGCATAGTCATCCGCGTCCGAGACGATCGTCGCGACCACTGCCTGTACTGGCGCGAGCCAGAGCGGGAAACGGCCGGCATGGTGCTCGATCAATATGCCGAGGAAACGCTCGAACGTGCCGAGGATCGCGCGGTGGAGCATGACCGGGCGGTGGCGATTGCCGTCCTCGCCGACATAGCTCGCATCGAGTCGCTCGGGCAGCACGGTATCCGCCTGCATCGTGCCGACCTGCCAGGTCCGGCCGATCGCATCCGTCAGATGGAACTCCAGCTTGGGCGCGTAGAAGGCGCCTTCGCCGGGCAGCTCTTCCCAGCCATATTCAGCGGTGGCGCGGCCGGTCGCTTCCACCGCGTCGCGCAGCGTCTGCTCGGCCCGATCCCACATCTCGTCGCTGCCGAAGCGCTTGTCAGGGCGCAGCGCGAGCTTGATCGCATAATTCTCGAAGCCGAGATCGCGGTAGACGCTGTCGAGCAGATCGCAGAACGCCTTGATCTCCTCGATCTGCTGATCCTCGCGCACGAAGATATGCGCGTCGTCCTGGGTGAACTGGCGGACGCGCATGATGCCGTGCAGCGCGCCGTGCGGCTCGTTGCGGTGGCAGCAGCCGAACTCGGCCATGCGGATCGGCAGATCGCGGTACGACTTGATGCCCTGGCGGAAGATCAGGACATGCGCCGGGCAGTTCATCGGCTTCAATGCCATCAGCTCGGCCTTGCCGGAGAGGATCGGGCCCTCTTCCTCGGCATTGGGGATCTCGTCAGGGACGACGAACATGTTCTCGCGATATTTGCCCCAATGGCCGGACTGCTCCCATTGGCGCGCGTCCATCAGCTGCGGCGTCTTGACCTCGACATAGCCGGCGGCATCGAGCCGGCGGCGCATATAGGCCTCGAGCTGGCGCCACAGGATGAAGCCCTTGGGATGCCAGAACACCGACCCTTGAGCTTCCGACTGGAGGTGGAACAGGTCCATCTCCTGGCCGATTTTGCGGTGATCGCGCTTGGCCGCCTCTTCCAGCCGGAAGAGATGCTGGTCGAGTTGCTTCTTGTTGAGCCAGCCGGTGCCGTAGATGCGGCTGAGCATCGCATTGGCCTGGTCGCCGCGCCAATAGGCGCCCGACACGCGCGTGAGCTTGAACGCCTGGGGATCGAGCTTGCCGGTCGAGGCGAGATGCGGGCCGCGGCACATGTCGAGCCAGTCGCCACCCGACCAATAGACCGTCAGCTCCTCATGCTCGGGGAGCTCGGCGGCCCATTCGGCCTTGAAGCTCTCGCCCTGCTCGCGCCAGCGCGTGAGGAGCTGCTCGCGGCTCCAGACCTCGCGCCTGATCGGCTTGTCGGCGGCGATGATCTTGCGCATCTCCGCCTCGATCGCCGGCAGATCCTCTTCGGTGAAGGGGCGGTCCTTGGGCGCGAAGTCGTAATAGAAGCCGTCGTCGGTCGAAGGGCCGAAGGTGATCTGCGTGCCGGGGAACAGGCTCTGCACCGCCTCCGCCAGCACATGCGCGAAGTCATGGCGGGCGAGTTCAAGCGCGTCCTTCTCGTCCCGCGCCGTGACGAGCGCGAGGTTCGCGTCACCGTCGAACGGGCGCATGGCATCGCGCAGATCGCCATCGACGCGCGCCGCGATCGTCGCCTTGGCGAGGCCCGGACCGATCGCCGCGGCGATGTCCGCCGGGGTAGTCCCCGGGGCTACCTCACGGACGGAACCGTCGGGCAGCGTTATGCGGAACATCTCAGACATGACGAAATCGGTACTTTCTATCCTGGTGAAGGTGCGCGGGCTTATGCACGCGGGGCCTATATAGGCAAGTCAGAGCGCTATTCTAAGCATCGGCCGGCAACTCACACCCTCCCGAACGGCACGACCTTGTTCTCCACGTCATGGCCGATATCGGCGGGCCCGAGGAACGGCACGCCCATCTCGCGGCACCAGCGTTCGATGATCTGCTGGACGGTTTCGGCAAAAGGCGGATCATTGGGGATCACGTCGTTGACCCGGCCGAGCCGGACGCCGGCAATGCCCTTCAACTGGGTGGCGTGCGCCATCTGGAAGAGCATCCGGTCGATCCGGTAAAGCGGTTCCGAGACTTCCTCGATCATCAGGACATGGCCGGTGAGATCGGGCAACCAGGGCGTACCGATCAGTGCGTTCAGGATGGCGAGGTTGAAGGCGATAGCCGGCCGATCGCCGACGCTCGGCTCGAGCGCTGAAGGATCGCGGCGCACCAGCCAATCGAGGGTGCGGCCGATCGCCGCGTCTCCGCCGGCGCGGTTGATCTCGCCGACCAAAGGCGCGTGGATGCTATGGCCGATCTTCCGCGCATAGAGCGCGCCGAGCAGGAAGCCGGTGTCCGAATAGCCACAATAGCTTTTCGCGGCGGCAGCGGGGGCGAGATTGCCCATCACGCTGTGCAGGATGCGGTTTGAGCCGTAGCCGCCGCGCGCAAACCACAGGGCGTCAAAGCCGGGATCATTGGCGAATTCGAGAAAGGCTGCGGCGCGGACATCGTCGGTGCCGGCGAAATGGCCGCCGTCGCTCAGGAAGCATTGCGGATGGAACACGAGCTCCACCGTCGGAAAGGCGATCGCGGCAAAGGCTTCGGCGCGCGCGACGACCACCTGGTCGATCGGCCTTGCGGGGGCGACGATACCGATCCTCATATCCGTCTCTCGCTCCAGCTTGCCCCGTGCCTGAAATCCCGCGATAGCGCCCAGCCATGCACGACGGCAAATCCTACTTCTTCGTTGGCATCGGCGGCAGCGGCATGATGCCGCTCGCGATGATCCTCGCCGGCAAGGGCGCGACCGTTGCCGGATCCGACCGGACGCTCGACCAGGCGCGGCTTCCCGCCAAGTTCGACGATCTGCGCGCCAAGGGCGTGAAGCTGTTCCCGCAGGACGGCAGCGGGATCGTCTCGGCCGACCAGATCGTGGTCGCTTCCGCCGCGGTCGAGGCGACAGTAGCCGACATCGTTGCCGCGGACGCGGTGGGCGCGGCACGGATGAGCCGGGCCGAATTGCTCGCAAGCCTGTTCAATGCGAGCGGCCTGGCGATCGGCATCGCCGGCACCAGCGGCAAATCGACCGTGACCGGCATGATCGGCTGGATCATGCATGCGACCGGCCGCGACCCGACGGTGATGAACGGCGCCGTCATGAAGAATTTCGTGGCCGAGGATGCGCCCTTCGCCAGCGCTTTGGTCGGCATGGGGGCTGCATTCGTCAGCGAGGTCGACGAGAGCGATGGCTCGATCGCGCTTTATTCGCCGAAGATTGCGGTGCTCAACAATGTCAGCCTCGATCACAAATCGCTGGACGAGTTGCGGACGCTGTTCGGCGCCTTCATCGCGCGGGCGACGACCGCGGTGATCAACATGGACAATGGAGACGGCGCGGCCCTGGCGATGACGCTGCCGCCCGAACGCCGCCTCACCTTCTCGATCGAACAGCAGGCCGATCTCGTCGCGACCCGGCTGGTCGAGCGGCCTTTCGGGGTGGATTTCATGCTGTCCGAGCGCGGCGCGCCGCCCATTGCGGTGACGCTTATGGTGCCCGGGCGTCACAATGTCTCGAATGCACTGGCCGCGATCGGCGCGGCACGGGCGGCGGACGTTCCGCTCGTGGATGCGGTGCGGGCGATTGCCGGCTTTACCGGGCTCAGGCGCCGGATGGAGCTGGTCGGCGAAGCGGGCGGTGTCGCGGTGATCGACGATTTCGGGCACAACCCGGACAAGATCGCGGCAACGCTCGACACGCTCCATGCCTTTCCCGGGCGGCTGCTGATCCTGTTCCAGCCGCATGGCTATGGCCCGCTCAAGGTGATGCGGACCGAGCTGGTCGCGACGCTCGCGACGAAGCTCGGCGCCGACGACCTGCTCGTATTGCCCGACCCGGTCTATATGGGCGGCACCGTCAACCGCGAGGTGACGAGCGCCGACATCATCGCCGATGTCGCCGCGACCGGGCGGCACGCGCTCCATATTCCGGCGCGCGACGCGGCGGCGGCGCATCTCGCGGCCGAGGCCCGGCCGGGCGACCGCATCGTCGTGATGGGGGCGCGCGACGATACGCTGAGCCAGCTCGCAGCGGATATGCTGGCAAAAATCGCGAACAAGGCTGGAAACGACGCGCAGGCGTGATATTCGAGAGGCTCGCCCATCAATGAGGTCTCGCCCATGTTCCGCCGCCTGTTTCTCGATCACCCCAAATCGGTCGGTGAAAGCTATGGCGAGCATTTCGGCGTCGCCTCGCGCTTCGGCTTCAAGATGATGTGGGGCGGCGCGCGCTGTGCGCTCCACGCCTTCCTGCCCTTTCTGTTCAAGACAGCCGGCAGCGACACAGTCTCGGCGCTCCATGCCGAGCTGGTGACCAAGCGCAACGCGGCGCGTGCGGCGCAGACCCAGATGGCGACCGTCGAATATGTGATCTGACGCGCCGCCGGGCCGAGTCGGCTGTGGCTGGCGAGGTCGCGATTTACGCTGTTCCGGGCGCGGAACAGGGAAAGAACAGGGAAAGATTTTTTTTCTTCGCTGTTTTGGGCCGTTTTTGCCGAAAATTCGCTGAATTCATCATTTGAAATTAGATAGATAAATAGGCTTTCCCTGTTATTTCCATAACAGGGAAACGTTCCGAAATAACAGGGAGGCCCTTTCGCCATAACAGCGAAAGCTTCGGTCGGAACAGGGAACGCCGGCTGCGTTCGAAATCGTCTTCGGATCCTGAGAAAGAGCGTGACGAGCACGCATAGCGCCCCGTCCGCCGGCATATGCGCCATGTTCCGTTCGGGTTGAATCAAGGGAGACGCCGGGCGCGACTGTTGGAGAAGTCATGCGCGCGCTGACATTTCCAACGAAATACCACATGACTTATTATCCTTACTATTCAACATGTTAGATATGTCGCCGCCGAGCTGAACCCGTCACCCCGGACTTGTTCCGGCGTTCGAGCTTTGGCTTTCCCCCGGAAAGCCGAAGCTCGAACGCATCGCGCCGCAAACCAACGTGCCAGTGGGTGTGCGGGACGATGGATGCCGGAACAAGTCCGGCATGACGCTTAAGCCTGATCGAGAATGGCTCAGGTTTGATATTGCTTCGATCCTTGGGCCATTCGCCTGACACATCAGCGGGCTCCGGCATTCTCGCTGCCGCGGGCGTGAGACGAGGCAGGCAGCATTTCAAGGCCGGCCTGGAACTTTTCGGGTCAGGACGCCTTTGGTCGGGCGATTGACAGCGAGACCAGTTGGTTGTGGCCAGACATATCCTCTTCGTTCAGGGCGCCGGCAAAGGCGTCCATGATGGCTGGGACAACAAGCTCGTGGCGAGCCTCGAGCATGATCTCGGAACTGGCTATGCCGTCCGCTATCCCCGAATGCCGGGCGAGGAACACCCCGGCTATGCGGCCTGGAAGGCTGCGCTGACGGAAGAGTTCGACTCATTGGCGGACGGGGCAATCCTGGTGGGCCATTCAGTCGGTGGCACCGTGCTGATCCACACGCTCGCCGAGCAGGCGCCGAAATTCAGGATCGGCGGACTGTTCCTGATTGCCGCGCCCTTCATAGGCGAAGGCGGATGGCCGAGCGACGAGATGGACGCCCGCACGGACTTCGCCGAGCGCCTGCCCCCCGGCGTTCCTGTCTATCTCTATCATGGCGCTGACGACGCCGAAGTGCCCATGGCGCATGTTCATCTCTATGCGAAAGCGATGCCGCACGCCCTGGTCCGCACGATCGACGGCGCGGATCACCAGTTCGGCAACGACCTGCGCCAGGTCGCGCGAGACATCCGGCACTCCGTCGAGGACGAGACATGTGATTGAAGATATGATCAGGCAGCGCATCGAGGATTGGGCGGCGGCGCTGCGCAACCGGGATATCGAGGCGATCCTGTCCTTCTACGCGCCTGACATCGTGTCGTTCGATATCGTGGCGGCACTGCGATATGCCGGCGCCGAGAAGAAGCGGCGAGCGTGGCAGGAGGCCCTTGCCGGCTATGACGGGCCGATCGGCTATGACGTGCATGAGCTGGATATCACGGCGCAGGGCGATCTGGCTTTCGCGCACAGCCTGAACCGCGTGAGCGGGACATTGGCGAGCGGGAAGGACTCCGCGCTCTGGCTGCGCTGGACGGGGTGTTTCCGTCAGATCGACGGGGTTTGGCTGATCCTGCATGATCATGCTTCGGTTCCGGCGGATCTCGAGAGCGGTGGGGCGCTTACGAACCTGGCGCCTTGAGACTGGCACGCGGTCGCCGTTTGCGAACGGAGAACGGTGCCGGGGGCGGGAGTCGCACCCGCACCGTCCACCTTTGAGGGTGTCGCCGGAACCGCGACCTGTTTGCGTGGGATAGGTGATCTGACGGCGCCCCGACGGACGCCGGCGCTCAGTTTGCCAGATCGTTGAAAGGCCGCGCAAACTTCCATCATTAACGCTTCCCCACTGGGCCCCAGCCTTCGCCGGGGACGGGAATGGGATGCTTGCCTTTCTGACAAAGACACACGTCTATTTGACAATCTCGCTTGACAGACAAGCGACCTTGACTGTAAAGCTTCCTTCACTGATTCGAAAGGAGCCTTTACCCGTGACCAAGAACCAAGCCGTCAAGCGCTACAACCGGAGCGTCATCACCCTGAGCCTGATCTACGCCCTGCTGCTGTGCGGCGCGGTGTATCTGTTTATCCATCAGGTGCTGAGCGGACCCATCGCCTATGTCGCGGCGGTGCTGCCGGCGTTGCCGATCATCGGCATCTTCCTGGCGATCGGCCGCTATCTCGTCGAGGAGACGGACGAGTATCTGCGCGACCAGTTCGTCCGCAAGGCGCTGATCGCGAGCGGCTTCGCGCTCAGCGTCGCCACCGCCTAGGGTTTCCTCGAGAATTTCGATCTCGTGCCCCATATCTACGCTTATTACGCCGCGATCCTCTGGTTCGCCGGCCTTGGCCTCGGTGCCTGTTTCAACACATTTCAGGCGCGGCGAGGTGCGGCATGAAGAACCGCCTCAAGGTGCTCCGCGCCGAGCGCGACTGGAGCCAGGGCG
>JBDTXU010000050.1:0-1873 GCA_040006055.1 Sphingomonas bacterium
GCATCCTCGGCCTGGCTCTTCTCGTGATCGGCCTCCACAGCCTGGTCGCGAAGCCCTTCTACATCCCGTCTGAATCGATGATGCCAGGCTTGCTGGTGGGCGATCGCCTCGTCGTCAGCAAATATCCATATGGCTGGTCCTATGCCTCGGCGACCTTCCACCTCCTGCCTTTCATGAGCGGACGATTGTTCGGCCGCCTGCCCGAGCGCGGCGATATCGTGATCGTGGCTCACCCCGATAGTGGGAAGGATCTGATCAAGCGCGCCATCGGGCTACCGGGCGACGTGATCCAGTTGATCGGTGGCCGGCTCTGGCTCAACGGCAAGCCCGTCGAAACCCGGGACATGGGCTATCGGCTGATGCCGATCGACGGCAATTTTCACTGCGACGCGCATGATCCGGACGCCGAAAGGGCCTTCTCGGGGTTCGCCGGGGCTCGCGTAATCGGCAAGGACGGCAAAGCCTATTGCCGCCTCCATCTTCTCCGCGAGACCCTGCCCGGCGGTCGTTCCTATGACACGCTCGATTTCGGCCGAAGCGACGAGGACGATTATCAGCCCTACACCGTCCCGCCCGGCCATATTTTCGTCATGGGCGACAATAGGGACAATAGTGCCGACAGCCGGGTGCCCCGCGAGCTCAACGGCCTTGGCGGCGCGGTGCCGTTCGAGAATATCGGCGGCAGGGCTGAATTCATCACCTTCTCGCTGAACGGCGCGGCGACATGGAATCCGCTCACCTGGTTCTCAGCCTTCAGGAGGAATCGTGCCGGCAGGACGCTGCGGTCGGGCATATCGCGCCGAACTGCGGAATGACGGCAGAAGATGCCGCGAGACGAGGGAACCGGCCCTCATTGCCCGCCCTCCCCATCCCCGACCGCCCGGATCACCACCGTCCCGGATCGTGAATCGATCAGGATATCATCCCCATAGACCTCCTCCTGATGGCCAGCGGGAGGGGGCAGCGGGCATTCGCTCGATTCAAACTTGCGCTCGGCCATGTCATCACTCCGGCCATGGATCGTCCGACCTTCGTAAAAGCCGATTTTGCCCACGGGTTGAATCAATCTTTCGCTGTTCCGTCCGCTGTTCGATCCTGTTTTGCCGCTGTTATCCCCGCTGTTTTCCGCTGTTACGCCATAACAGCGCCATATACTGTCAAACCGTTGATTTTAATGAAAGAAATTTTACAGAAATCCCATCATAACAGCGGACGAAAAAATAAATTGCGCGGAGCAGCGGGAAACAGCGGAAAAGCCACGCGTCTCGCCCCTCTGGCGACACCAAATTGCAAGGCTGGCGCCGCTGCGCCGCACCCGACTCGCTACCCCTCTGGACGCCGGGTGCGTTGCTCTATTAAGCCACCTTGTTCGACCTCTTGCCGGAAGGCTTTCCATCCATGATCCGCCGCGTCGTGCTCACCCTGTTGCTAGCCTCTGTTGCTGTCCCCGCTCTCGCCGAGAATTCGAAGCCGCAGCCGGTGCCATGGGTCAACACCATCCCCGATGCGCGCGACATTCCCTATCCCGGCACGATCACGCTCGACATCGACGCGACCGATACGAAGCGCGGCATCTTCACGACGAAGGAAACCATCCCGGTCGCCGAAGCCGGCGAGATGGTGCTGCTCTTCCCGAAATGGCTGCCCGGCACGCATTCGCCGACCGGCCAACTCGACAAGGTCGTTGGGCTGCACATCCGCGCCGGCGGCAAGGAGCTCGCCTGGACGCGCGATCCGGTCGATGTCTTCGCCTATCACATCACCGTGCCCAGGGGCGCGAAGACGATCGACGTCGATCTGCAATTCGCGTCGGCCACGGCGGCCGATCAGGGTTCGATCGTGATGGGGCCGGATATCATGCGGCTGCAGTGGA
>JBDTXU010000051.1:0-2916 GCA_040006055.1 Sphingomonas bacterium
TGAACACGCGCTCGGCGTTGGTCTGCATCAGCTTCTTCTTCGCGCTGTCGGAGATATCGAGCAGATCATGCGTCCGCACCTCGTCAGCGACATATTGGTATGGATAGTCCATCGCGTACATCACCCGGTCTTCGCCCATCACCTCGAGCATCAGCTTGATCGCGGGCGGGAAGGGCAGGCCGCTGGTGGTCGCGAGGACATTCTCGCGCATGCAGGTGGGGATGTCCTTCTTGAGCGGCTTGAGCCGCGCGTAGCGTTGCGACGCGACCCCCGCCTTGTGCATGTAATCGATGCGGGCAAGCCAATAGGGGACTGCCTCGCCGCCATGCCCGACCGCGATCTGGAGATCGGGATAGCGATCGAAGATGCCGGTGGTCATCAGCCGCAGCAGATGCATGCTTGTTTCGACGCCGAAGCCGAAGATCGCGCCGTCGAGACCGGCGTCTATCAGCCCGCCGATCATGTTGTCGGGCAAGGTCTGCGGGTGGATGTAAAGCGGCTGGCCGGTGTCGGCGAGCGCCCGGAAGATGGGCTCGAACTGCGGCTCGTCGAGATAATGGCCATGGGTATGGCTGTTGACCATCACACCCTTGAAGCCGAGCGCGCTCGCGCCGCGCCGGATCTCGCCGGCCGACCATTCAGGGTCCTGTGGCGCGATCGAGGTCATGCCGACATAGCGCGTTGGGTATTTCGCACAGGCGTCAGCCAGCGAATTATTGGCGCGCGTCACCATCGCCTTCGCTTCTTCCACATCGAACAATGGCTGCACGCCGGGCGAGGTGAGGGAGAGGATCGCGACATCGATCCCGGTCGCATCCATATCCGCGATGCGGCGCTCGCCGAGATCGAGCAATCGCTCGATGATCTCGGTCGCGCGCTTCGATGGCGACCTGGCGTAGAAGCCCCAGAGCGAGGTCATGCCCTTGTCGGCGGTGCCGTCGCCGACCATCCGCAGAAAAGCGTCGATCTGCTCGCGCGTCGCAAAGGCTTCCTCGGTCGCGATGCGCAGATAGCCGCGGTCACCGCCGGTGTTCAGATCATGGGACATTGTGTTTCTCCGTTTCGATGGGCGTGGCCTCTAGCCTTCATGGACCGCCTTGGTGACGAGGCAGGCCTCGACGCCCTCGGGCCCATCCTCGGACCCGTGGCCGGACCATTTGACGCCGCCGAACGGCGCATCCGCGCCGCCGATCATGCCGGTGTTGATGCCGATCATGCCGCTCTCGATTTCGCGGGCGAGACGCCGCTGGCGTTTGGCGTCGGCGGTCCAGGCATAGGCGGCGAGGCCGTAGGGCAGGCGGTTCGCCTCGGCGATCATCGCCTCTTCGCCGGCGAAGCGGTTGATCAGCGCAGCCGGCCCGAACGGCTCCTCGTTCATGATCGCTGCATCGAGCGGAATGTCGGACAGGACGGTCGGCTGGTAGAAAAACCCGCGATTGCCGATGCGTTCCCCGCCGGTCTCGAGCTTCGCGCCCTTCGACCTCGCGTCGCCGATCAGCCGCTCCATCGCGTCGGGGCGGCGCGGATTGGCCATCGGGCCCATGCCGGTTGCGGGATCCAGCCCGTCACCAACGACGATCTGGCCGGCGCGCTCGATGAAGCCGTCGCGGAAGCGCTCGAACACATTCTCCTGGACGATGAAGCGGGTGGGCGAGACGCACACCTGACCGGCGTTGCGATATTTGCCCGGCACGACCGTATCGAGCACCTGTCCGACATCGACGTCATCGAACACCAGGACGGGGCCGTGCCCTCCAAGCTCCATCGTCGTCCGCTTGCAATCGTCCGCGGCGAGCTTAGCGAGATGCTTGCCCACTACGGTCGAGCCGGTGAAGCTCAGCTTGCGGATGATGGGCGATCCCAGCAGGTGCCGCGACACTTCATCAGGCACGCCGAACACTGCCTGCGCGACCTCTTTGGGCAGCCCGGCATCAAGCAGGCATTGCAGCACGCCGAGCGCCGAGGCCGGGGTCTCTTCAGCCGCCTTGAGGATCACCGAACAGCCCGCCGCGATCGGTCCGCCGAGCTTGCGGCCCGGGTTGCCGAGCGGGAAATTCCACGGCGCGAAGGCTGCGACCGGGCCGACCGGCTCCTTGGTGACGGTTGAGCGCATGCCGGTGGGGCGAACCAGCGTGCGGCCGTAGAGCCGGAAAACCTCGCCCGCGTAGAAGTTGAACAGGCCGACATTCATCAGCACTTCGATCCGCGTCTCGGCGAGCGGCTTGCCCTGCTCGAGCGTGGCGATACGGGCCAGCTCCTCCTTCCGCTCGAGCATCAGCCGCGCCGCGCCCTGGAGCACGGCAGCACGCTGCTGCGGCGTCGAATCGCGCCAGAGACGAAAGCCGCGCTGTGCGGTTTCGAGCGCCCGATCGAGATCGGCGGCATCGGCCAGCGGAAGCTCGGCCAGCGTCTCCGCGGTCGCGGGATTGACGACCTTGTGGGTGCGCCGCCCGCCGCCGGAGACACGCTCGCCCTCGATGATCATGTGGAGGGAAGGGTAAGTCATGTAAAAATTGCTCTCTTCATCATTGCTACTCACCCCTCGGCACGAACGCCTTGTTCAGCCCTTCGCTGCCTTCTCGCGGTCGATATCGCCCTGCCAGCGCTCGGCGACAATCTCCTTGCCGGTTACCGGGTGCTTCATATGGAATGGCACCATCTTGTGCGTCGGCCACAGCCAATGATCCTCGATCAGCGCGTCGGGGCCGGTGGGATCCTCGGGCCAGGTGACCTTGGGGAAAGGCACATATTCGGCCTTGGTATTCATCCAACCGCTTTCGAAATCGGCGTGCCATTGCGGCATGTAATTGAGGATCTTGAAGCGCCAGACGCCGTCCACCTTCTGATAGGTGTTCTCGTAAATGCCGCCTTCCCACCATTGGCGCGCGCCAAGCATCGGGTTCGACGGATCGGTGT
>JBDTXU010000052.1:0-7929 GCA_040006055.1 Sphingomonas bacterium
CGCTCGCGGTGCTGATCCAATCGACCAGCGCGGCGGGCAAGAGCGCGCTGATGGACGCGGTGCTCGATCTGGTGCCCGAGGAAGAGCGGGTCACCTACTCGGCGATGACCGGGCAGAGCCTGTTCTACCTCGGCGAGGCCGATCTGAAACACAAGGCGCTCGCCATCGCCGAAGAGGAAGGCGCGCGCCAAGCCGCCTATGCCCTCAAACTGCTCCAGAGCCAGGGGACGCTCACCATCGCGTCCACGGGCAAGGACCCGGCGACGGGCAAACTGGTGACGCAGGACTATACGGTCGAGGGGCCGGTCGCGTTGATGCTGACGACGACGGCGATCGATCTGGACGAGGAACTGCGCAACCGCTGCCTCGTGCTCACCATCGACGAAAGCCGCGAACAGACCCGCGCGATCCATGTCCGCCAGCGCTATGAAGAAACCCTGGCGGGGCTGACCGCGCGCGAGAGCGGCACCGCGATCCGCGCGCTCCACCACAATGCGCAGCGGCTGATACAGCCGCTCAAGGTGGTCAACCCGTTCGCCGAACACCTGACGTTCCTCGACGACAAGACGCGCACCCGGCGCGACCATCGCAAATATCTGGGGCTGATCCGCGCGATAGCGCTGCTCCACCAGCACCAGCGGCCGATGCGTTCGCTCGCTCGTCCCGGCATGGCCCCGCTCGCCTATATCGAGGCGACGCTCGACGACATCGCGGTCGCCAACCAGCTCGCGCATGCGGTGCTCGGCACCACGCTCGACGAACTGCCCCCGCAGACGCGGACGCTGCTGCACCTGGTCCGCAAGCATATCGACGCGCGCGCCGTAGCCGAGGGGGTGCGAGTCCGCGACGTGCGGTTCACGCGGCGCGAGGTCCGCGAAGCGACAGGCTGGGGCGACACCCAGCTCAAGATCCACCTGCATCGTCTCGAAGAGCTCGAATATCTGCTGATGCGCCGCGACGGCACCCGGTTCGTCTACGAGCTGGCCTGGGCGGGCGAAGGCGAGGCTGGCGCGCCGTTCGTCATGGGCCTGATCGACGTCGAGGCCCTGCGCGGACAACGCTACGACAACGAACGGTCGGGGTTGGATGACGATCGGTCGGCCCCTGGTCGGGGTGCGGTCGGGCCCCGGTCGGCCAGCGGTCGCCCTCCCGAAACTGCCAAAACCGCAGGAATAGTGCGGCTTCCAGCGCCGATCGCTCTGCCGCCTTCGGAAAGCACGTTGCCGGTCGCGGTTGGCGAGCACCGGTCATACGCCCACGCTGCGCGCTGATGCCGCGCCGCGCGCTCCCCCCGCTGCCGGGGCGGCACGACCCCGATAGTCTGGCGTCGCACATGACCCGGTTCCTGTCGGCGCTGGCGGTGCGCAACTACTCGCCCGCCACGATCGAGGACCGGCGTCACGGCCTGACCACGTTCATCCTGTGGTGCGGCGAACGCGGCATCGAGCGGCCCTACGAAGTGACCAAGCCGATCCTGGAGCGGTTCCAGCGCCACCTCTATTATCACCGCAAGAGCAACGGCGAGCCGCTGACGTTCCGCACCCAGGCACAGCGCATGATCCCGATCCGGGCCTGGTTCAAATGGCTGACGCGCGAGAATCACATCCTGTCGAATCCGGCCTCCGAACTGGAGCTGCCGCGTCCCGAGCGCCGTCTGCCGGCCGTGGTGCTGAGCGCCGATGAAGCCGAGGCGGTGCTGGCGGTGCCGGACATCGCAGCGCCGCTGGGCTTGCGCGACCGCGCCATGCTGGAGCTACTCTATGCGACCGCGATCCGGCGCGGCGAGCTGATCGCGCTCAAGCTGTTCGACGTGGACTATGCGCGCTCCACGCTGATCGTCCGGCAGGGCAAGGGCAACAAGGACCGGGTGGTGCCGCTCGGCGAGCGGGCGCGGGCTTGGCTGGTCGCCTACCGCGACCGCGTGCGCCCTGGCCTGGTGGTCGGCCGCGACCCCGGCATACTGTTCCTCAGCCGCGATGGCCGTCCGCTGGAAGCCAAGCGGCTGTCCGAGAAGGTGCGCGGTCACGTCGCCGCTGCCGGCATCGGCAAGCCCGGCTCATGCCATCTGTTCCGGCACACGGCTGCGACGCTGATGCTGGAGGGCGGTGCCGATATCCGGTTCATCCAGGCCCTGCTCGGCCATGAAAGCCTGGAGACGACGCAAATCTACACCCGCGTCTCGATCGCCAAGCTGGCCGAGATCCACGCCGCCACGCACCCCGGCGCGCGGCTCGTGCGCGACCGCTCCTTGCTGGACGCCGCACTCGCTGACGACGGCGAGGACTGACCTTCTTCCTCAGCCGCTTGCTCCCGCGCGCGTCCGCGCGCATGATGCCGGCTGCTCTTTGAAGGCCGCTCGCGCGGTCGTGAAAAACCGCCTCAAGGCGAATCCGGCGTCCCGCCCGATCCGTGCCCCTGCGTGTGCGCGTAAGCCGCTGCACCGCTTCGGAAAATCTGCATCGGTAGGACCAAACCGCGTCAAGCGGACCTGTTGTCGCAAACGATCCGATTGATGGGCGCGATCCGACGGGACTCGAAACGGGCGGCTATTCAAATGACGGATTGGGTATACCGTATCCGAAGCCGAATGATAACGCAAAAGTCATGGTTGCACTCGGCGGAATCGCGACAATGATTGCCGCGCCGCTCGCAGTCCCGGCCGCTGTGGCCAATGCCCCGGCGATAAGCACAGTGGTGGCGCATGTCGGCGAGGCTGTTGCGCCCGGTTCCGGCCAGGCGGCTCTTGCGGGTACTGCGGCCGCAGCCGCTGCGGCGGAACGGGCGCTTGTACAACAAGAAGGGCGCACTTTGGGCGCGGTATCGGCGACTGCACATCCCGACGGAACCGTGACGACTGGCCGAAGCACCAATGCTGGTGGACCTGGTCGCCCTACCAACCCGCAAGTCGCCAGCGCAGTTGCTTCGGCCCGGCAATCTAACACTCCGGGTTGTTGCGGAGAAATAAATTCCTTCAGCAAGGCACTAAATTCTGGAAAGGACTTGGCAGGAAGCGTGGTGCACACTCTCAATGTCCAGACAGGTAAAGCAATGCAAGCATGCGCAACCTGCCGGGACGTTGCAAAATTCTTCGGAGTGAAGTATTGATGGAAGAGATATTTTTTAATGTCATAAATGAATTCGATGAATCTCCCAGAGCGAGTGCGTATGCATTAGGTCTAGCAAAAAGCATAATATATCATTCTGACCATCAGCTGGTATCTAAGTGTATTGTGGAATTGTCATTAGTCTCTACAGGCGTGACCTATGATAGTAATATAAATCCTTTTTCTTTTATGCTGCACACCGTCGAAACATCTGAAGCCCTTCATTCCCTTTTATTCATAATGAATCAAATAGCGCGCGGCGAGGGTGAAATGGATGGTGAAGGATTGGGTGCCTACATTAGATGTGCTATTAACTTGGGATTATCGAACCCTACAATAGCCAAAATAATACATGAAGATAATTCATAGAGCGTTAAAGAATCTACCGAGTTACGGCAATTACGGTGACGGGGCGTAATTGATGTAGGGTTACGGTGACAGTGCACTTAATTGCCTTCGCCGCACCGATGTGATAGCCAAGCCATTTGGCTCGCCTGGCACGCGCGATCTTCCCGGGGCACCCGCATCATGTCACGCAGCGGGGCAATGGTCGTGCCCAGACCTTCTTCAGCAACGAGGATTACACGCTCTACCGCGATCTGCTCGGCACGCACTGCGCCGACGCGGGCGTCGAGATCTGGTCGTGGGTTCTCATGCCCAACCATGTTCACCTGATCCTGGTGCCCGCCGATCAGGATGGCCTGCGCCGGGCGCTCTCGGCGGTGCATCGTCGCTATGCCGGCCATATCCACGCCCGGCTCAAGCGTAGCGGACATTTCTGGCAAGGGCGCTTTGGCTGCGTCGCAATGGACGAGGCGCATCTCGGGGCGGCGCTTCGCTATGTCGCGCTCAATCCGGTGCGCGCGGGGCTGACGGATCAGGCAGCGGATTGGCCCTGGTCGAGCGTGCACGCGCATCGTGGCCGGATCGACGACGGCATAACGGCCACCGCGCCGATCGCATCGCGCCATCCGGATTTCGCGGCACTGTTGGCGGCGGGCGAGGAGGACGAGATGCTGTTGCGGTTGAGAAGGGCCGAAAGCATTGGCAGACCGATCGGCGATCCCACCTTTCTCGACAGGCTGGAGGTCGAAAGCGGGCGCACGCTCAAGCCCGCCAAGCGTGGTCCAAGGCTGAAGTTAAGTGCACTGTCACCGTAACCCCACGGCACCGATCGCGTCACGCTATCCGGATTTCGGGGCACTGCTAGCGGCGGGCGAGGAGGACGAGATGCTGTTACGGTTGAGAAGGGCCGAAAGCATTGGCAGACCAATCGGCGATCCCGCCTTTCTCGACAGGCTGGAGGTCGAAAGCGGGCGCACGCTCAAGCCCGCCAAGCGCGGCCCAAGGCCGAAGTTAAGTGCACTGTCACCGTAACTTCGCGTTCTCGGCGCGGAATATCGCGCCGGTAAATATTACCGACGATGCTCGATTGGGTGTATCTTTGACGATCAGGATGCGTCGAAGCGCTTGCAGAGGATAATCGTTTTATGCCCGATCAGGAGCTAGAGCAGTTCGCCCACGAAGCACTGCAACGAAAGGATTTCGCGCTAGCAGAAAGTCTCTTGAAGTCACTAAATAATCAAGAGTCTGAATTTGCTTTAGCAAGTTTCGGTTGGATGTATCTAAACGGCCATATTGGAGCACCAAACGTTAAGCTCGCAAGAAGGTACTTTGAGCGGGGCGTAGCGCTAGGGCATGAGGAAGCGCACTATCAACTTGCACTATTGCTCATTGAAGAAAAAAACTTTGAACAATCTTCTGAAATAATTATTATGGCGTTAGACAAATTTACCGGTCTTGATAGAGTAAATTACGTTGATCTACTATCTATACTGAATGACCGCATCGCATCTGAGCATATCGAAAGAAGGGAGTATAATGTTGCGCTTCGTATACTGCAGTCACAAGAGGAACCTAAATCTGAATATGCCTTAGTTAATCTCGGCTGGCTGCATACGTTAAAGGGCGTAGATGGGAATAAGGACAATAAATTGGCTCGCTACTATTTTGAACGGGCGAGCGTAGTGGGCAGTGTAGAAAGTCACTTTCAACTTGGGATGATTGAGCTCGAGGAAGGGAATGCAACGTTAGCGCGCAAAGAGTTAGGTGAGGGCGCTCGTCTCGGGCACTTGCCATCAATGTCTAAACTTGCCGAGATGTTGATCAACGGCGAGGGGGGGGGCGGCCGATTACGAAAGTGGAATTGCTATGTTAAAGGCCTCTGCGGTCAAAGGGCATGTTATGTCGAGAGTTAGGTTGCTAAAAATGGAAATCAAAGGCACTCGAAATCCAGTAACGAAGATGATCAAACACATAAAGTATATCGGGATAATATCAGGCCTAATTCGACAAATTGTCCAAGGAAATATATCAGAGTATTATGAGTTACGTTAATACCCGATATTTCACATTCCGAGGACAGTGTGCTTTATTGTATCGATGCTTGGGTCGGATTCCGGTGACGTGGCGTAATTGAAGTTACGGTGGCAGTGCACTTAATTGCCTTCGCCGCGCGCGGCGTCAATTTTGAAGTGCAACATTAGCGGCATCACTAGCGGCGGGTGACCGGGCTCCGGACAGGACATGTACAATGTTCTGTACAGATAGGAAATGTCAGCGACCCCTCATGACATTCCCAACAGGCGCGGAGACGCTGATCGCTGTCCCACCTGTCCCGTCTCATGGCCCGACTGCGAATAGCCCCCGATAGGCATGACAAAACTCTCCAACATGAGCGCGCCGTTTTTGGACATTTCCCCTCGTGGAACGCGCTTCGAGCGCCCGAAATCCACCCCGAATTATGTCACACATCCAACATAACCGCCCCGCGTTCGCCCCCGCGATTCAACCCGCGCCCGAAATCGCCCATAGCGACACCGCGGACCGTCAAAAGCGGCACGCCCCCGCTCTTTCCCATGACTGGAATCTCATCCCGCACTCGGTCGAAAGCGCTATCGGCACGGCGCACCGAACGCCACCCCGCGCCATCCCCCTGTCGCTGGCGGATTTAAGCCGCTAGGACAGTCCTATGTCGTCTTCGCTGGCGCGGCGTGGCGTACTGTTGTGCGCCGTCGCGGGACTTTTCGTCTGTATTGCCCCCTGCGCCGTCGCGCAGGAGAGCGTTCCGGCGAGCGCGCCCCAAACCGCGCCTCCTCAAACGGCCATGCCGCAATCCGGCGGCCTCGATCCGCAATCGCCGCTGGCGCCGCTCCCCGGCCTCGGCGTCGACTGGCCCGATCTCAGCGCCGCGCCGCCCGAACCGGCCGATCCCAACGCCCCGGCCGAGATGAAGGGGGAGCAGCGCTACACCTACCGCGTCGACGGCATCGATACGGTCGAAAGCGCCATGCTGCGCGAACGCTTCGCGCAATTGTCGACGCTCCACACCCATGAAGGGCAACCCGCCAACGCGGCCCAGCTCGATCGGCGGGGCCGTGAGGACTCGGCGCTGCTCATCACCCTGTTGCGCGGCGAGGGCTATTATGATGCGCGGGTGACCTCGCGGATCGAGCCCAGTGCCGCCCGCCCGACCGTGGTTCTCGAAGCCGAGCCCGGCACGCTCTACAAATTCGACGGCGTGACGTTGAACGGCCTCGCCGCGGCCGACGGCAAGGCCGATGCCCTGCGCGGCGCCTTCGGGGTCAAGTCCGAGGATCCCGTCAACGCCGATGCGGTCGCGACCGGCGAGGCGAAGCTGCGCACGACGATCGGCGAGCAGGGCTTTCCCTTCGCCCAGATCGGTGAGCCCGAGATCGTGGTCGACCATGCAACCCACACCGCCACCCTGGCGATGACGGTCAATCCGGGCGGCGAGAAGAAGTTCGGGGTCATCACCACCGTCGCCAACAACAAGGTGTTCGACGCGAAGCACATCCAGGAGATTGCGCGCTTCACCCCCGGCCAGCCCTTCGATACCGCCATGCTGACCGACCTTCGCCGCACCCTGATCCAGACCGGCCTGATCTCAGGCGTTGACATCAAGCCGGTCCAGAGCAGGGATCCCGACACAGTCGATATCGCGGTCGGGCTCGAGCCTGCGCCACAGCACACCATCGCCGGCGAAATCGGCTACGGCACCGGCGAAGGGCCGCGCGCCGAGATCAGCTGGACTGACCGCAACATGTTCCCGCCCGAAGGTGCGCTTACGTTGCGCGGCGTGCTCGGCACTCAGGAGCAGCTTGCAAGCGCTGTGTTCCGTCGCAACAATTTCCACGGCCGGGACCGCGCCCTGAACCTCCAGGCGGTCGCCTCCAACCTGCGGCGCACCGCCTATCGCGCGAAGACCTTTTCGCTGTCGGGCAGCATCGAAAAGCAGACCAACATCTTCTTCCAGAAGAAATGGACATGGTCCTTCGGTGCCGAACTGGTCGCGACCGACGAACGCGACGTGGATCCCTTTACCGGCGCTCCACGCAAGCAGACCTATTTCATCGGAGCGGTGCCGACGACGCTCAGCTATGACGGCTCGGACGATCTGCTGAACCCCACCCGCGGCTTCCGGCTGAGCGGCCGGTTCTCGCCGGAAGTCTCGCTTGAGGGGAAAGTATTCGGCTATGCCCGGGTGCAGGTCGATGCGAGCACCTACAAGGCTTTCGGCAGCCGTGTCGTCCTGGCCGGCCGCGTCCGGCTCGGCACGATCGCCGGCGCGCCGCGCGACGCGATCGCACCGTCGCGGCGCTTCTATGCCGGCGGCGGGGCCTCGGTGCGCGGCTATGGCTATCAGGATATCGGGCCGCGCGACCCGAACAATGTGCCGATCGGCGGGCGCAGCCTGAGCGAATTCTCGATCGAGGCGCGGGTGAAGGCGTTCGGCAATTTCGGC
>JBDTXU010000053.1:0-1983 GCA_040006055.1 Sphingomonas bacterium
CCGAAATCCGCGTCAATTCGCCCGCCACCCAGCTCCGCGCCGCGCCGATGCCGCGCCCCGAATCGTCGGCAGAGGACAGGCTGTGCCGGGTGCCGAAGCTGACGAGCTTCTCGACGGTGGCTCTAAGCCGGGCCGGGTCGGGCGCGTCCTTCGCGGCGGCAGGGGTTGCGATCAGAAGGGCGGCGAGGGGGAAGAGTTTGCGCATTGCCGGATGGTGCCGACGCGAGGCGTGGGCTTCAAGCCCTTAAGCTGGAAGCTATACCGCGTCGACAAACACCGCCGCCCCGGCGAAGCATTTAGACCAGGGGAGGTGAAGCGCAGCGCGGTACGCCCTCAGCGCGTCTCGAACGGACGCACGCCCGCACCCAGCCTGTTCGCGCCCACCGCCAGCCGCTCATGGCTGTAATCCGCGACGAAGGCGGGGCTGCGCGTCTCGCCCGGGGCGAGGCTGGCGATATTGTTTTCGACCCTGAGCCCGGCCGATTTGTACAGTTTGGCCTCGGCGGCGACGACGACGAAGCCGGTCCAGTTTTCCTTTTCGCGGCCCTGGACGAAGGTGTTGCGGGTGATGAGGCCGGTCGAGCCATTGGGCAGATCGATCATGTAATTGGTCTTGCGGCCGCCGGTATCGTCGAAGCTGTTGTCGGCGATCGTGACATTGGGGACGCGGAGTTTGACGTAATGGCCGCCCCGCCCGCGCTCGAAACGCGAATTGGTGACGGTGACCGAGCCTTCATTGGCGAGGTAGATCCCGTGCGCGCAATCGGGGCTCTGGTCGCATTGGCCCAGGCCGGCGAATGTCGAATGATCGATCACGATCTTCTGGCCATTGGGCTCGCCGCCGAGAATGCCTTCCTGGCTGTCGAGGAACATCGAATTGGTGACGGTGAGATTGCCCATCTCGGTGCGGATGCCGGCGCCATTGCCGTCAGCGACGCGCAGGTTGCGGAAGACGAGGCCGTCGACGGTCGAGCCCTGGCCGCGCAGCACGAACGCCGCCTTGCCCTCGCAGGCGGTGCCGTCAAAGATCGCGGTGCCGGGCTGGACCGCCTTGAAGGTGATCACGCCGCCGGCCTGGATGGTGCACTGGTGGTAGACGCCGGGCGCGATCAGGATCGTCGCGGTGCCCATCCGCACCGATTGCACCGCCTCATCGATGGTCGCGAAGCCCTGGCCGGTCTGCTGGATCGTGAAGGGCGCGTGGCCGGTTTGAGCAGCGGCGGGGATGGTCAGGGCGAGCGCGATGAACGGGATAATGCGACGCATTGGGGGCCTGGCTCCTTTGCGGGAGGAATGAACCCATTGCGGCGGTGGCGGAAGGTAAATTGAGAGTTAATAATCCGGCGCGTTGGCCAGCATGACGCCCATCTGGCCCGTATCGGCGAACTCGACCAGCTCGACGACCTTGCCATCGGCATCAAAGCGCCAGATGTCGAGCAACTCGCTCTCGACATACCGTCCGCCGCCCGTCGCCGCGCTGATCCGAACGCACGCCGTCACCCGATCGCCATCGACCAGCGCATCGAGCCGCTCGAGTTCGGCGAAATGGAACTGGTCGATCAGTCCGCCAATCGCGGTTGCGGCGTCTTCAGGCCCAGGTGACATGCCAACCATCCGAAAGGTCGCGCCGGGGGAAAAAATTCCAGGACTTCGGCGAGATCGCCGCGCTGCCGCGCCGCATAGGCCGCATCGATTGTCTGCAATCCATGACCGTCTCCCCGCTTCGAAGGCGGGGCTGTCGTAGCAGATGGTGGGGTGAGCGGCCATCGTCGGTCAAACCGGAATGGATGTTTTGGGTTTCGGAGGTGGGCTTGGCCGGAGCATGCGCAAATGGCGTTCGCCGGCCCCCAATCCTTCTCCCCTTGGGGGAGAAGGAGGGAGGAGCGAAGCGACGGAAGGATGAGGGGTGTGAGGTTCGGGACATCGACCGAGAGTCCCCCTCACCCTTGTATCTGGACGAACGAGAGTTTGTCCGGTTGGAAG
>JBDTXU010000054.1:0-1882 GCA_040006055.1 Sphingomonas bacterium
GCGCACTGCGTTGGGGAGCGGCGCCCAGAAGCTCGGCCAGCCGGTGCCGCTGTCGAACTTGGTCTTCGATGAGAAGAGCGGCAGTGCACAGCCGGCGCAGGAGAAGATGCCGGCGCGGTGCTCGTCATTGAGCGGGCTGCTGAAGGGCCGCTCGGTATTCTCGTGACGGAGCACTTGATAGGCGGCGGGCGACAGCTTCGCTTTCCACTGCGCGTCGGTCAGCGTCACTTCGAAATGCTCGGGCGCGGCAGTCGCGCCGCGGCAGCCGAACAGGGCGAAGGCGGCGGCGCCGGTGCCGGCCGCAGCAAGGAATGTACGTCGGTCTTGAATCATGGAGTCCTCCGGCCTGGCTCTCGCGTGAATATAGGTACGCGTAAGGGATCAGGCGAGATGCATTGGTGCGCAGGACAACCAGATCGGTCTCGAACTGACTTTCTATGCCTCTCCCACAAGGAGAGAGGGAGAAAGATCAATATTTGCTGATCTCGACCGGCAGCTTGCGATAGCCATGGACGAAGCAGGCAGCGACGCGCTCGGGCTCGCCGACGACATTCACCCGCATCCGGCGCTTCGCCATTTCCTCGAACAGGGTCGCGATCTGGAGCTCGGCCAGCCGCGCGCCGACGCAGCGGTGAATGCCATGGCCAAAGGCGAGATGGCGCCGCGCATTGGGGCGATCGACGATGATGCTGTCGGCGTCCTCGAAGATGCTCTCGTCGCGGTTCGCCGAGATATACCAGAGCGCGAGCTTGTCGCCGGCCCTGATCTTCTGGCCTTCGAGCTCGCTATCCTGGGTCGCGGTGCGGCGCATATGGGCGAGCGGGGTCTGCCAGCGGATGATTTCCTGCACCGTATTCGAGATCAGCGACGGATCGGCTTCGAGTTTCGCGCGCTGGTCGGGAAACAGGTCGAGGCCGTAAGCGGCGGCGCTCATCGAATTGCGCGTCGTGTCGTTGCCGCCGACGATCAGCAGGATGAGGTTCCCGAGAAACTCCATCTGGTCCATCTCGGCCATCGCATCCGAATGCATCATCATCGAGATGAGGTCGGGCGTGGGCGGCTTGCCAAGCTTCTGGTTCCAGAGATTCTGGAAATAGGCGCCGCATTCATACATGTGCTTGAGCCGCTCGAGCCGCAGCTCCTCGGTCTTCACCAGCTCGATATCGCCGGCCCAGTCGGACCAGAAGGTCAGCTTGCGGCGATCCTCCCAGGGGAAATCGAACAGGATGGCGAGCATCTGGGTGGTCAGTTCGATCGAGACTGTGTCGACCCAGTCGAACTCCTTGTTCCACTCGAGCGAATCGAGGATTTCGGCGGTGCGGGTACGGATATTGTCGCTCATCCGCACCATCTCGCTCGGCGTGAAGGCCGGGGCGACGGTGCGGCGCTGGCCGGTGTGCTTGGGCCGGTCCATCGCGATGAACATCGGCATGCGCACATCGGAAGCCGAGTTCTCGATGAAATCGGCAAGCGTAATGCCGCCTGCCTGGGACGAGTAGAGATCGGGGAGCGATTCGGCCTGGACGATCGGCTTGTAGCTCGAGACCGACCAATAGGGGCCAAAGCCCGAATCCTCGACATAATGGACTGGAGATTTGGCGCGGAGCTCGCGGAACGGCGCCTGCCAGACGTCGTCGCGGTAAAGCTCGGGGCGGCTGACATCGAGCGGGTCGATCCGCACGTCCGCTTCCTTCGCCAATGTCGCCATTATCTGCTCTCCTTTGGCTCAGGAAAGACCTAACTGACACTCATGTCAATATCGTTTTGCAACGGGATCGGTGAGAAGTGAGATTCGGAAGATGACTGGCGAAACGGCAAATCACTTGCGCCCGAACAATCCCTTCCAGTTGATCTTGCCGCTGCCCGATTGCAGCACGCCGCG
>JBDTXU010000055.1:0-4904 GCA_040006055.1 Sphingomonas bacterium
GACAGCGTCTGCGTTCGACGGACGGGAGATCCTCATCGATTTCGACAACGACGCACCAACGGTCATAGCCCAAACGACTACGCCAAACCCGCAGATTATCGCACCAGCGCCAGTCGGCAGCTATGTCCCACGCCCGGAGCACCACGAACCGGAGCCAGCGCCCGCAGCGGAATATTCCGAGTACGTCGCGCAGCCGGAAACCTTCGGCCTTCCATTCGACTGGAATGATCCGACCACGCGCAAGAATATCATGATCGCCGGCGGCATCATCCTGCTTCTGATCATGCTCCGTTCCTGCCACGTCCTTTGAGCGGGGATTCTACCTATACTCCGTTCTTCCGCCGCTTCACCAACGAGCGCCAGCGGGAGATACAGGAAACCGAGCGCCTCTATGCCTGGGTGAAGGCACATCAGGATGCATTTGCGGAGACTAAGGTAACCGTGGGCAAAGCGGTATATGGCGCCGTCCCGTACCTGCCGGATGACATCGACACCGTCCTCATGGGCGTGATGCAGGACCTGCTCGACCATGAGACGCAGATATGGGAGCTGCCAGCGCCCGATTTCCACCGCATGGATATGCAGGAATTCATCGAATATCGGAACCAGCTCTACGCCAAGCAGTATTTCTTCTCCAACCGCGATGAGCAACTGGGGCTATTGAAGGGCGGGCTCATCCGCCTCGTATACGGGTTCCTTGAAGACTTCCCCGAAATGGAGAAGCCTACACCGTTCACCATACCGCTCATCTATGCGCTGCCCGATCCCCGGATGACGGTAGAGAAGGTGTGGGGCACGCTTGGGGACTATTTCGACAAGCATCTCTTTGTCGACGTCACCCGCAAACTCTATCGCAATATGTGCGCCATCACCGGCCGTGACCCCGACGACGGCGCAAGCCGGAAGCCCATCATCACGCCTGCCGATAGCCATCTACCCCTCGACAGGCTGGTGGACGCCTATCTCACCGGCACGCCGTTCCATGACATATTCACCACGTCGGTCCCGCTGAAGCTGACCCAAGAAGACCGCTTCAGCCACATGCACATCATCGGGGGCACGAATGCCGGCAAGACGACCCTCATCGAAAACCTGATCCTGCACGATCTGCAATGCGACGATCCGCCCACCATCGTCCTGATCGATCCCCATTCGGATTTGGTCCGCAGGCTCGTCCATGCCGATCTTGGTATCGAAGACCGCCTCATCATCATCGACCCGCGCGACACCCGACACCCGCCCGCACTCAACATCTTCGCCATCAACCGCGACCGGATGGACGAGTATGACGAAGCCACCCGCGAGCAGGTAACGGCAGGCGTCATCCAGACCTTCAACTATCTCTTCGGCGGCCTCACCAACCTCACGCTCACCGGCAAGCAGGACGTGTTCTTCCGCTATGTCGCGCGGCTGATGTTGTCGCTACCCGAGACGATGGGGCGCAACGCCACCATCCTCGACATGATGAAGCTGATGAGCGACCCGGCGCCCTATGCCGACGCGATTGCCGCGCTTCCCGAGATCCCGCGTGAATTCTTCCTGCGCGATTTCATGAGCAAGACCTTCGAGCAGACCAAGGAGCAGATCAGATATCGCCTTCAAGCGATCATCGAAAACCCCACGATGGCACGCCTGTTCACGTCGCCTGAAACCAAGGTCGATTTGTTTACCGAGATGAACCGCGGCGCCGTGATCCTGGTCGACACCGCCAAGGATTTCCTCAAAGAAAACTCCTCGACCTTCGGCCGGCTGTTCATCTCGCTCGTCCTTCAAGCCGTGCTCGAGCGCGCCGCGATCCCGGAGGCCGATCGCAAGCCAACCTACCTGATCGTTGACGAGGCCGCGTCGTTCTTCAGCAGCAATATCGACGACCTTCTGAACGAGGCCCGCAAATACAAATGCGGCTGCATCTTCGCCCATCAGTATCTCGACCAGGCAACCGGGAGCCTCAAATCCTCGCTCCACGCTAACACCAGCATTAAGTTCGCGTCCGGCCTGTCAGCGGCAGACGCGCGGGCGATGGCGGCGGAAATGCGCACCACCGCCGATTTCCTTCTCGACCAGCCTCGCCATCAGTTCGCGGCGCACATCAGGAACGTGACGCCGCAAGCCGTGTCCATCCCGATCCAGCGCCCCGCCCGCAGGCGCGAGCTATCACCATCGGCATTTGAGGAACTCATTCAGCGCAACCGGCTACGGGTATCCTTGCCTATACGGACGCGGCCGGCTCCATCGGCTCCCGCCGATCAGCATCAGCCTGACGAAGATATTTCGCCGGAATGGTGAAAAAAGCTTGGGGTGAGCATGGGTAACTATAGCGGCCCAAGGCTCCCCATTGTGCGCCATGTCGCCCTTTTACAGCGATCTAGCAGTGCGATACGCCGCCCTTTATGGCCACCGACCTGCTCAACCGGCGTTTGCGATTTTCCCCGCCGAGCCCGCTTGTCAGGCGCCTGGTCCCTACCGAAGCCGACTACCTGCTCTTTGAGGCGATCAACCGCCACGGACCGCTCCCGACCCACTACCTCCACGAGTTCACAAAGCACCTCCGCCGCGACTACACACACCTTCAGAACCGCTTGACCGAGTTTTACAACGGCGACGCGCACGGTGCCTGGCTCACTCGGCCGCAGCAGCAGTTCGCCGGCTTTGAGGCGCGTTATCAGCATGTCGTTTATGATCTTGCGCCGCGCGCTAAAATTGCGCTCGCCGAGCGAGGCACGCTCGCCCGCTTTTCTCCACGGCGGACCGATCCGTTCCTCCATCAACTCATGCAAGCATGCGTCGCGTCGTCGCTTGAGCTCAGCGCAATCGCCAAAGGTCTGCGCTACATCAGGCGCGAGGAGATCTTTTCGAGTCCCAAGTGCCCCAAGTCGACGAGAGAGATGCAGAACCCCCTGGCAATCCCGATCGAGGGGTCGGGGCAGAAGACGCTCATCCCGGACGATCTGTTTGGGATTGAATATCTAGGCGTCGGCTTCCGATTTTTCGCGCTGGAGATTGACCGCAATACCGAGAGCATAAAGCGCAAGAATGTTAGGCAGACCGCATTCGGCACGAAGATCGTCGGCTATCTCGGAATCCTGCGAAGCCAAACCTATCGCACCCATTGGGGCATACCGAACCTGCATATCCTCACGGTGACGACCAACGCCACGCACGCGCGCAATATCCTGCATCAAATTGAGAAGCAGGTCGACAAGGGATGTGGTGATCGCTTTGCTTTCGCCTGCGAGCCCTCGTTCGGGGCAAACTGGCGGGTTCCAAAGAGGGTTCTGTCAAAGCTCTTGGGTGAGCCGCTGATCACCGCCCAAGGCATGAAGGAAATCGCCAGGTCATGAAGCCAATTCGTGTTGTCACGGCGATCGGGCGCGCCGTGAACGGATTGACGAAGGCATTTTAGCCATGAGAGCGAGGTACGGACCATCCCGTCTGGCAGTCGACTTCCTTCGGCGACGAAGCAACGTTCTGTGCAGCGATATTCTGCCGGCGTGGTGAGACGCGATTGGCATGTGCCGGCTTCACGCGCTCGAGTGATCCGGACGACGCGGAGCCCGCGCAGGTATCGGGAAATCACGTGCTGGGCGGGAGCCGCAAAGCTTTCTGCCATTCACTGTGCCGCTCATTGCGCCACATACGGCCTCAACCGCTCGCACTTTAAAAGGTGGACCCGAGAGGGGGTCAAAAAACTATCCTGCAAAATTCTTTTATATTACAGATAGATAATAATATGAGTGGTGCCGGTTGCAGGAATCGAACCCGCGACATCCAGTTTACAAAACTGGCGCTCTACCAACTGAGCTAAACCGGCCTTGGGCGTAAGCCCCGATTCCCCCTGGGGTGTAAGCCCCGATTCAAGGTCTATCGGCGGCTAAATGCGTCAGACGACGCCGAAGGTCCAGCCCTCTCGTAACGCAATCTCGTACGTCAGGCCCGGCGGATGCCAGAGTTCCTGCCGCCCGGCATTGGCGCGGAGCCAGGCTGCGGTGAGGATCGCATCGGTGGCATGGTCGGTATAGCGGCCAAGCGGGACGTGCGACTTCGATCCGATCGCCGCCAGCGCCGCATCCAGCGCCGGGCCGTCGCGAAACTTGCTCAGGCCTTTGCGCAACCCGCCGGCACGCGCGGCAATTGCAGTATAGATCTCGACCACCACCGCGCCTTTCGCCGGGAGCGGATCGATCGGCCAGACCGGAATCGCGCTACCGAGATGATGCAGCAGCCGCATGCCGGCAAAGCTCGCCTTGGCGACCTGCGCCGCGCCGATCGCGTCATAGATCGTCGATGGTTTGTGCCCGCCGCTCGCCTTGTAGCGCGCCTCGCAGCGGCGGAGATGCATGAAATCGGCCTTGGCGCCGTCAGCCGCGCCAAGATAGAAATGCCGCCCGCGCCGGCTTTCGAGGAAGGATGCCGCACCCAGATCGCTGTCGCGGCTCGCCGCATCGACATAGGCCCAGAAGGGGCGGGGGGTTACGGGCGTATCCTCGCCAGGCAGATAGGCGCCCCGCTCGATCCAGGGCGGCGAAAAGGTGAAATCGAAACCGACCAGCAGCGGCTCCTCGGCATGGACGCGCAGCCATTCGAGGATTTCGGTGCGGGACCAGCTTTTATGCGGCGGCTCGACCAGCACCGGCGCGGCATCGCCCGACTCGCAAACCGCCAGCGCGATGCCCGGATGGCGAAAGCCCTTCGCCCCAGACCAGTCGATCGCCGCAAATCGGGTGAAATGCGTCACGCCTTTTTGCGCGGCTTCGGCCTTGGACGGCTGGCGCTCCAGTCGCGTGAGCGTTCGATCATCGCGAACACCCGCTCGGGATCGGGGCTATCGTAGCGGACGAGCAGGCCCGGCCAGCCATGATAATGCGGCGTCTGCCAGAAGGTCTCGGGATCGGTCTCGATCAGCA
>JBDTXU010000056.1:0-15752 GCA_040006055.1 Sphingomonas bacterium
CGAGCGGCATCGTCACGAAGGTCGTCAGCGGGATCGCGATGATATTGGCGACCGATCCATAAATGCCCGCCTTGTGGAAATGGAACAGCGAGATCGGGATCAGCGCCAGCTCGACGACGATCCCGGTCAGCAACAGCGAGGTCAGATTGCGCCCGATCTTGCGCAGCCAACTCTCCTCGCGCGCCGCAAACCAGGCCTTGATCCGCGGATGCTCGTGCAGAGCGATGATCGCAGCCACTGCGGCGAAAGACAGCTGGAAGCTCGGCCCGGCAAGAGACTCGGGATAGAGCAGCAGGACGATGAACGCGCCCGTAGCCACCAGCCTCAGCGTCAGCGCTTCGCGCCCAATTGCCAGTGCCACCAGCACCAGCAGGGCCGCGACACAGGACCGGATGGTCGGCACCTCCGCCCCGGTCAGCAGCGTATAGCCGATCGCCGCCAGCGCCCCCGCGCCCGCCGCGATCAATGGCAGCCTGAAGCGCAGCGCCAGCCAGGGGCTGAGCGCAAGCAGGCGCAGCATCAGGAACATCACCGCGCCGACCACCGCGGTGATATGCAGCCCGCTCACCGACAGCAGATGCGCCAGGCCCGAACGTCGCATCGCGTCATTGTCGGTCTGCGGGATAGCGCCCTGATCGCCGGTCGCCAGCGCGGCGGCAATCGCCCCCGCGCCGCCGGGCGCACTTGCCTGGATATGCTGCGACAGCCTTTCTCGCAGTCGGCTCCCGCTCGATATGCCGGGCGCCGTGATCGTAACCGGGCCGAAACCGCGACCGGTCGCGCCGATCCCATCGAACCACGCCACCCGGCCATAATCATAGGCACCCGGCACCGCCGGCTCGGGCGGCGGCATCAGACGCGCGCCGAGCTGGATCGTCGCACCACGCGACAGGCCCTTGGGCACATCCGCCACGGCAAGGTTCACCCGGATGTGCGGCGGCAGGGTGACCTCCTGCCGCTTCTGCGCGAATCCATGACCATAGCCACGCCGCGCCCGGCTTGGTGGGTCCGGTGTCGCGACCACCCGCAATGGCGTCAACCTCAACCGCACGAGATCACGCGCCGGCAATGGGTCGATCCGCTCGACCCGCGCCTCGAATGTCACGATAGCCGGCCGTTTCAGGATTGCCGCGCTGGCGTTCTCAGCCCGCCACCAGATCAGCGCCAGCCCCGACGCCGCCAGCAACGCCGCCACCGCGACGACGCGCCCGGCCCGGCCGCCCCGGCCGACCGCCAAGGCTAACAACGCGACGCCAGCGAGCGTCAGCAATGTTGCTTTCCACCAGGTTGGATCAGGCGTCAGGAACCAGGCAGTAATGCCGGCGCCCAGCATCACCGGTATCCACAGGGGAAGCTGGTCGCGTTCAGCCTCGAGCCACCGCTCGAGGGCCGCCTTGCCATTGTGAATCCACCCGCCAGCCGCCATTTGGAGCGGCGTAGGTCGCGTGCTAGGGGCCTCGTCGGCTATACTGGCCATCTAGTTCAAGTCTGGGAGCAAGCGCGTTTGGGCGCAAGGTCTGATACCGCGGCGGCCGATACCGGCACGCCCGCCAACCCGGCAGTGGTGACGCGTTTCGCGCCATCGCCCACGGGATATCTGCACATCGGCGGCGCGCGCACCGCGCTGTTCAACTGGCTGTTCGCGCGCCATCACGGCGGCAAGTTCCTGCTGCGCATCGAGGATACCGATCGCGCCCGCTCGACCCAGCCGGCAATCGACGCGATCCTGAGTTCGATGCAATGGCTCGGCCTCGACTGGGATGGCGACGCCGTCTTCCAGTTCGAGCGCGCCAAGCGCCACGCCGACGTCGCCTATCAGATGGTCGAACAGGGCAATGCCTATCGCTGCTACGCGACCGCTGACGAGCTGACCGCGCTGCGCGAAAACCAGAAGGCAGCCGGCAAGCCGATGCGCTATGATGGCCGCTGGCGCGATCGCGATCCAGCCGACGCGCCTGAGGGCGCCCCCTTCGTCGTCCGGCTGAAGGCGCCGAAGGAAGGCGCGACGACGATCGAGGACCAGGTCCAGGGCAGCATCACCGTCCAGAATGCCGAGCTCGACGATCTCGTCCTGCTCCGCTCCGACGGCACGCCGACCTATATGCTCGCGGTCGTGGTCGACGATCACGACATGGGGGTGACTCACGTCATCCGCGGCGACGACCATCTCAACAACGCCTTCCGGCAGCTGCCGATCATCAAGGCGATGGGCTGGCCGGAGCCGATCTACGCGCATATTCCGATGATCCACGGCAGCGACGGCGGCAAGATGTCGAAGCGCCACGGCGCGGTCGGCGTTGAATATTATCGCGACGAGCTCGGCATCCTGCCGGAAGCGCTGAGCAATTATCTGCTCCGGCTCGGCTGGGGGCACGGCGATGACGAAATCATCAGCCGCGAGCAGGCAACTGATTGGTTCGATCTCGCCGACGTCGGAAAGTCACCAAGTCGGTTCGATTTGAAGAAACTTGAGAACCTGAACGGTCATTATATCCGCAGCACGGACAATGATCGCCTGGCCGAGCTGGTGACCCCGCGACTCGGGTTCGAACTCACGGCACAGCAGCGCGAAATGCTTCAGCGCAGCATGGAATCGCTGAAGCCTCGCGCCGCGAATCTCAACGAGCTTGTGTCCGGCGCGGCCTTTTTGTTTCGCACTCGCCCACTGGAAATGGACGGCGATGCAGCATCGTTGCTCTCGGGCGATGCGCCGGCGCTACTGGGGCGTCTGCACGCTGCTCTTGACGCGGTTGGCAACTGGGATGCAGAGGCGCTCGAAGACGCGGTTCGCCGGGTAGCGGACGATGCGGGAGTGAAGCTTGGCCAGGTCGCGCAGCCGTTGCGGGCAGCGCTGACCGGGCGCAAGACTTCGCCCGGGATTTTCGATGTGCTCGAGCTGCTCGGGCGCGAGGAAAGCCTGGGACGCATCGCCGACCGGATGACTGGCTGAGGGTTCGAGAAAGGACATTTGATGAGCGACGCCGCGCCCCCCCGGATCAATATCGGGAATCACGATTATGCGGTTCTTGCCGGCAGCGTCGGCCCGGAAGTCATCGATATCCGCAAGCTCTATGCCGATACCGGCATGTTCACCTACGATCCCGGCTTCACCTCGACGGCGAGCTGCGAATCCGCGCTCACCTATATCGATGGCGACGAGGGCGTGCTGCTCCACCGCGGCTATCCGATCGGCCAGCTTGCCAGAGAATCGAGCTTCATGGAGGTCTCGTACCTCCTGTTGAACGGCGAGCTACCGAGCAAAGCCGAGCTCGATCATTTCAGCTACACCATCACCCGCCACACCATGCTGCACGAGCAGCTCGCGACCTTCTATCGCGGCTTCCGGCGCGATGCACATCCGATGGCGATCATGTGTGGCATCGTCGGCGCGCTCTCGGCCTTCTATCATGATTCCGCCGACATCACCGATCCGCACCAGCGCATGGTCGCCAGCCACCGGCTGATCGCGAAGATGCCGACGATCGCTGCGATGGCGTATAAATATTCGGTCGGGCAGCCCTTCCTCTATCCCGACAACAGCCTGTCCTACACCGGCAACTTCCTGCGCATGACCTTCGGCGTTCCGGCCGAGCCCTATGTCGTCAATCCGATCGTGGAGAAGGCGCTCGACCGCATCTTCATCCTCCATGCCGATCATGAGCAGAACGCTTCGACCTCGACCGTCCGGCTCGCCGGCTCTTCGGGCGCCAACCCCTTCGCGTGCATCGCGGCCGGCATCGCCTGCCTGTGGGGTCCGGCGCATGGCGGCGCAAACGAGGCGGCACTCAACATGCTGCGCGAGATCGGCACCGTCGACCGCATTCCGCACTATATCGCCCGCGCCAAGGACAAGAACGACCCGTTCCGGCTGATGGGCTTCGGCCACCGCGTCTACAAGAATTACGATCCGCGCGCGACCGTGATGCAGGAGACGGTGCGTGAGGTGCTCGGCGCGCTCGGCGTCAGCGATCCCGTGTTCGACGTCGCGCTGCGGCTCGAAGAGCTGGCGCTGAGCGACCCCTATTTCATCGAGAAGAAGCTGTTCCCGAACGTCGACTTCTATTCGGGCGTGATCCTCTCGGCGATCGGCTTCCCGACGACGATGTTCACCGCGCTGTTCGCGCTCGCCCGCACCGTCGGCTGGGTCGCGCAGTGGAACGAGATGATCTCGGATCCCGCCCAGAAGATCGGCCGCCCGCGCCAGCTCTACACCGGCCCGGTCCAGCGGGACTATGTCGCGGTGGACAAACGCGCGTGAAAGCCGTGACCATCATCATCGGCGTGCTCGCCGTGCTGATGGGGTTGCTCTGGATCGGCCAGGGCACGGGGTACATTCACTGGCCGGCCTCGAGCTTCATGCTCGATCAGCGCATCTGGGCGCTCTGGGGGGCGTTGCTCGCGGTGATCGGGATCGTGCTGATCCGCATCGGGCGGCGCTAAGCTAGAGACGCGATCGACTGATTTCAGCCGTCATGCCGGACTTGTTCCGGCATCCACTGTTCCGCGAACTCATCGCCATTTGATTTGCGGCACGGTGGACCCCGGAACGAGTCCGGGGTGACGAAGTGCTTTGTCCTTATCGCAAACGATCCCAGCCTTCCTACTCGGAGAGGGAATCACTCCCCGTACGGCAAGGTAAACACGAACCGCGCGCCCTGGCCCGGCGCGCTGTCCACCGTCACATCGCCGCCCATCGCCCGCGCCAGCCGCCGCGCGATGTACAGACCAAGCCCGCTGCCGCCCGGCTCGCGCGGGTCGACGCGTTCGAACTTCTCGAAGATCCGCGCCTGGTCGGCAGCCGCTATACCCTTGCCCTGATCGGCGACGATGATCGCGGCAAAGCCATTCTCGCGCTCGGCGCGGATCCACACCATGCCTTCAGCGGGTGAATAGCGAACCGCGTTGCCGATCAGATTGACCAGCACCTGCAATGCCCGGCGGAACTCGCCCGTCGCCGGCAGCACGTCCTGCGGCGCCGGCTTGTCGATCCAGACCTGTGCCTCGGACGCCCGCACCGCGAGCAGCCCGGCCGCGCGCCGCGCGACGTCGGCGAGATCGACCGGCTCCTTCGCCACGACGAAATCGGGCCGTTCGATCGCCTGGAGATCGACGAGATCGTCGACCAGCCCCATCAGATGCCGCCCGGCGCTCGCGATATCCGCGGCATAATCGGCATAATCCTGCCGCAGCGGCCCTTCAGACTGGGCGTTGATGCTGTCGGCATTGGCAATGATCCGGCCAAGCGGCGTTCGCAGCGCGCGGTCGAGCCGGAGGGCAAACGCCTCGGAAACGCCCTCGCGCGGCACCTCCGGCGGGGCCGCGGCCGGTGCTGGCGTTTCGTCCTCGATCATGTGCGCCGAACCGACAAAGCCGGCAAACACACCGCTCGGATCAGTCCGCGGCGCGGCTGACAGGCGCACCTGCCGCCCGCTCGCACGAATCGTCGCGCGCTGGTCTTCGAAGCGCTGGTGCATCGCGAGCCCGCCAAGGATCGGGAACGCGCCCTCGCGATCCTCGCCGAGCGCGAATAATTTGGTCAGCGGCTGGCCGAGCATCGCGCCCGAATCGAAGCCGAAACTCGCCCCCGCATTGATCGACAGGAAAGTGATGCGGAGCGCCGAATCGGTCTCCCACGACCAGTCGCCCGCGCTCCGCAGGAAATCGCCGTCGCGGTCGCCCTGCGCCGCTTCAGGATACCAGGCGGCGCGGGTGCGCCAGCCGGTGACCGTCAGCCGCACGCCCTCGGCGCCGGGTTCGGCGCGCACCCAGAGTTCGATATCGTCCTCGCCGTCCGCCGCCACCACGCCGCGCGAGACGAGAATGCCGAGCCGCTGCGCAAGCCGCGACAGAGTCGCGATCTGCGGGATCGCGATCGGCTGGCCTATGCCCCCGCCCGCGCGGGCATTGAGTTCGTGGAGCTTCTTATCCGCCTTGATGAGACGGCCGTCGCGGTCGATCAGCCCGCGCACCGGCGGCAGCATCGGTTCAGTCACGTTCATGCGTGGCCTCCCCTGCTCAGCGCCAGCAGCGCGATGCGATAATCGGGCTGCAACAACAAGGGGGCGAGCGCGGCACGGGCCCGCTCCCCCGGCGTCGCGGCGATATCGTCGAGCTCTTCTGCAAAACTGTCCAGGTCGCGGCGCGGATCCGCCTCGCTCAGCGCCAGCCCGATTCGCGCGATCGACGCCCGGTCCACCTCGAGCGCGCGCAGCACCAGCCACAGCCGGGCCGCTTCGGGGTCGAGCAGGATTTCGCGCGCATCGCTATACTCGACGCCCAGCGCATGGGCGATCAGCGCCGCGCACAAGGCCGGCCGACGATCAGCAATCGCCTCGACCAGCAGCGGCGCGAGTTCGTCGGCGCGGGCATCCAGCGCCGCCGCCAGCCGCATCGCGGTCGCTTCGAGCCGCTCGCCCTCGTCATGCGCCGCAAAGCTGCGCGAAGCCGCCTCGACAAGCGCGCGGTCGAGCATGGGCAGCGCCTCACCCGCAGGCTCGGCAATCGGTTCGCGCAGGGCGGCCGCGACCCACCAGACCAGCCGGTGATGGAGCTCAGCGGGAAGATCGGTGCGAGTCGGCAGCCCCTCGGTTTCGCCGCGCCGCCGGCTCTCCGCAGCGAGCAGCGCCATGGACGCGCTGGCGACCACGGTGTCGGGATGCTGGATCAGCCTGGCGAGCAGGCTCGCGCGATCGGGATCCTCCGGCGCGTCGACCGGCAGGGCCTCGGCCAGCACATCCTGGCGCGCGCGACCGACCATTTCGCGCATCAGCTCAGGCTCGCGCAGCAGGCCGGCCGCCACCAGCCGGCCGTACACCGGAGGTGCGGTTTCGAGCGCGGCGGAAAGCTCGGCGTTGCGGTTGGAAAGCAGCCGCGCGGCATGGCGCCGCACCGCATTGTCGATCGCCGTGACCAAGGCCTCGAGGGTGCGGCCAAGCACCGCGCGCAGCCGTTCGTCGATCCGCGCATCGGCCGGCAAAAAGAAATCGTCGACCGCGACCGTGAGCCGGTAATCGGCGCGCATGTCTGCTGCAGCCGCGCGAGAGAGCAGCTTGCTGACCCCCCGGTGGGTGCCGTCATCCATGTCGCCGTCATTGCTCGACATGCACCTCGATCTAGGGATTTATCGTTAAGACCAGCCTAAGGCTTTTCACGAAACGCCTCAATGGCTCCGCTGAGCGTCACGGCTGCATAAATTCCGGCAAAAGCAAGCGCCGCGAGCGGTGGCGCCCACACCATAATCGGCAGCATTATCAGGGGATAAGCGAGCGGACTTGCCCACCAGCGCCGGCGCGTTGCGGCAGTGCCGGCGCGCTCGACAAGCGCCGCCGCCAGGATCGCGGCGATCGCCGCCACCCAGCCGGCAGCCGAGCCCCGCCCGAGCAGCAGCGCGGCGAGCGCCGGCGTTCCCAGCAAGGCAATGCGCTGGAGGCGAACGCCGAGCGCCTCGTCGCGCAGATTCGCAACCGTCTCGCCGATCGAAAACCCGATCATCGCGAGAATCGCCAGCAGCAACCCGCTTGCCAGCCAGCCGAACCAGAGCGCGGCGAATCCCCCCGCCGCCAGCACCGCCGCCGAACCGCCCACCGCCACGCTCGGCACGTTCTTCGCGACCAGCCGGGGCAGCGCGAGCCGGGCCAGCGGAGCGAGGATGAAATGATCAGCCCAGGGCCTTGGCCGCGGCACCAGCGCCGAAAGGATCGCCTTGCCCTTCTCCGCCAGCCGCCGCGAATCGCGCTCGATGCCATGCGCTTCGGCAGCGGCCCCCGCCGGCAACCGCACCTGCTCGGCGCCCGATTGCGCCGCGACCCGCAACAGGGTCGACTGGAAATCATAATCCTTGGGCATCGCCGCGACCTCGGCGATCCTTTTCGGGTCGAGCAGGGCAAGCCCGGCCCAGGCGGTCCGCACGCCGACCCGCTCATAGCGGCTTGCGCCCTCGCGATCGTCCGTGACGAGCAGCACGTCGCCGGGGACCGCGAGCATCGGGGTCATCATCTCGTTCGTCGTCATCAATCCGTCAGCGACCGCCATCACGCGGGACAGCGGATGGAGCTTCTCGGCCGCTTCGCCCGCGGTGCGAACCGCATCGACGGAGGCCCCGCGCCGCCCGATCCGGTTGATCGCGCCGAGCAACTCAGGCGTGAGCCGCTCGATCACCAGGATGATCTGTGACGCCCCCGCCGCGACGAGCAGCCGCGCCTGGAACTCGATCAGCGTCAGCCCGCCGAACGGAAGCGTCGCGGCCAGCGTTCCCGGCCGATCATCGGCATCCTCAGTCGCGAAAATCAGTCCGGCAAGCATCATGGGCTGGTAGGGCGTGTCCGCCTTTCCCGCAACACGGCGGCGATCAACGCGTGGCGACGACCGGTGGTCGCCAGTTAGCGGAGCTCGAACGCCCGATTTCAACCGCTCCCCGATCAGATGAAATCCCGCTTCATGTTCTGGATGAACATAGTCGCCACGATCAGGAAGATGGCGACACCGATCTGCGCCCCAGCAATCGCGATCGCCGCCGAATTCCAGACGACCTGGGAGCCCGCGACATGATGGGCGATCGGATCGAGATAGGCGATCGTCGATAAATAGCCGGACGTACCCATCTCGACGATCGCGATGGTCAGCACGGTAATCCCCAGCGACTGGAACATCAGGCTGACGCAGAGGATGACGGTATAAGCGAGGAAGCCGCCAAGAAAGATCATCGCGGCGAAGGGAACCGTGCTGAGCGGGAAAAGGCCAAGCCCGAAGGCGAAGTAGAATCCGATCGCGCTGATCACCAGCCAGGGTGCGGCGAACAAGGGCAGATTGACCAACAGCTTGGCCCGGGTGAATTCCTTCACCGTCACGGGCAGACTCATGATGAAGGGCTGGGTCGACTTTTCCTTCTCGAAGACGTTGGTTTTCATGAGGATGACGATGCCGCACGTGCCCACCGGGCTCACCAGCAGCAAGAAGCTCATATTCAGCAGCATCCATGTCGGCACGTGCCCGTACAGCGCAGCCAGGATGCCGATGCAGACAAGGCTGACCAGGCCGAACATTGCTATGGTCCGGCTCATCAGCCTCAGGTCTTTTCTGACGAGCTGGGGGACGATCGACGCGCTCATGATGCAAGCTCCGGCTGGGCGTTCGCCTTGGCGAAATTGACGTTCGCCAGGAATATTTCTTCGAGAGTCAGCCGCTCGACGGCACTGACCTCCAGCCCGGCGCTGGTGAACTCCGCCGGCACCGCATCGTCATAGTCATTGACGATGACCGACCATAGGCGCCCGCTCTGCTGCACGCCCTTGATATTGGGCAGCTTCGGCAGAGCGGCCTCATTGGTGTTCGTCAGGCGCAGCCGGCGCCAGCCATCGATGAACTCTTCCTTGTTGCGGGAATCGAGAACGCGGCCGCCATGGACGAAGGTGATGTAATCGGAGATCTGCTCGACATCCAAAGTGTTGTGCGACGAGAACAGGATCGAGCGCGTTTCGTCCTCGAGCGCGTTCATCATCTCATCGAGCACTTCCTTGCGGACCGCCGGATCGAGACCCGTCGTCGGCTCGTCGAACACCAGCAGGCTCGGGCGGCGTGCAAGGGCCAGCAACAAGGTCGCCTTGACCCTCTGGCCGTGCGACAGCCCCTTGACCTTCTGGTTCTTGTTGAGGTCGAAGCGGCGCAGCAAAAGGCCGGCATAGTCTTCGTCCCAGGAGTCGAAGATCGATCGGACGAAGTCCATGTGGAAAGCGATCGTCTCGCTTTCGTAAAGCCGCATATCCTCGGCGACGAAGCCGATATTGCGTTTCGCGGCGATCTGCTCGTCGGGCATGGAATAGCCCAACACTTTCACTGAACCGCTTTCCGGGCCGAGAAGCCCCATCACGATGCGCAGGATCGTCGATTTTCCGGCACCGTTAGGCCCGACGAGACCCATCACGGTGCCTTGTTCGAAGGACAGATCGACGTCCCGCAATTGAAAATGCGGATAGCATTTGCTGATGCCCCTGCACTCGATGGCCATGGGTAGATGCATTTTTTATTCCCTGTTCTGGTCTATCAGGCGCAGTAATTCGTCGTCCGGAATGCCGAGCGTACCCGCCAGCTTCCCGGCCTGTTTCAGGTGGTGGAGCAGCTCTTTTCGCTGGATCGTCCTCAGGTCGACCGTGTCGTTCACCCGGCTTCCCCTGCCCTGCTGGGTGACGATGACCCCCTCGCGCTCCAGTTCGAGATAGGCGCGCTTGACGGTGATGATGCTGACCTTGATCCCCGTCGCCAGCTCCCTGATCGATGGCAACGGCGTGTTGGGTGGCCAGTCTCCCACGGCAATGCGTTGTTTTATCTGCTCCATGATCTGCTGGTACAGCGGGCGGCTGTCGGTCTGTGAAAACGTAAATCCAAATTCCATATACACAGTATATACAGATGCGATCTCGAGTCAACCGGCGGCGTATCCGCTTGACACCCCGCCGCCGCCAGATACTCTCCGCCCGGTTCGCATCGGCCGGGAGTCCGCAGCGTAACGGGTTCATTTTTCACGAAAGTTCGCCGATCGTGCCCCCAGGTTCCCGCTGCCTCGCGCTCCCCCTCGCCTTCATGGTCCTTGCCCCCGCCGCCGCGCATGCCGAACTCGGCGGCAGCATGGCCGGCGTGAAGGCGGACGGCGCCCATATCGGCACCCGCATCGCCACGGTCGCGATGGGCAGTTATTCCCGCCACGACATCACCCGCGCCAATGGCGGCGTGGTGCGCGAATTCACCAACGCCAAGGGCCAGGTCTTCGCGATCACCTGGTCCGGCCCCGGCAAGCCCGATCTGCGCACCCTGCTCGGCCGCCATTTCGCCGCGCTGCAGGCTTCGGGCCAGTCATCGGGCAGCACGATCGGCCGGACGATGCACTCGCTGCGTCGTCCGCTCCAGGTCAGCCAGCCCGATCTGCAGATCCAGACCAGCGGCCATATGGGCTGGTTCAGCGGCGTCGCCTTCATCCCCTCGCTCGCACCGAGCGGATATTCGACCAGCGACCTGGCGCAGGAGCCATGATGAAGGTCCGGCCCTTCACCGCGCTGCTCGCAGCACTCGCGCTCGCCGGCTGCAGCGGCGGCGGCGGCACCTCGACGCCGACCCCGACGCCCGCGCCGACCCCAACACCAACGCCAACACCGACCCCCACGCCAACCCCGGTCCTGAACACCGCCACGGTCACGCTCGACGCCGGCCCCGCCGCGCTCGGCGTCGGCCCCGATGGTTATGCGGCGTTCAACGAACCCTATGTGACGATCACGATCTGCGCGCCCGGCTCTACCAGCAACTGCCAGACGATCGACCATATCATCCTCGACACCGGCTCGGTCGGTCTCAGGATCGTCCAGCCGGTGCTCAATGCGAGCCTGCTCGCGGCGCTGCCGACGCAGAGCGACGCAAGCCACAATGCGGTCGGCGAATGCTATCAATATGTGAACTCCTTCGCCTTCGGGTCGGTGCGCCACGCCGATTTCTCGATCGCGGGCGAAAAGGTCGCCAACATGCCGTTCCAGACGATCGGCGACACCGGCACCTTCGCCACCATTCCGGCGAGTTGTTCGGCGGGCGGCGGCAGCCCGATCGTGACGGTGCAGGATTTCGGCGCCAACGGCATCATCGGCGTCGGCACCACCATCACGGATTGCGGCAGCTTCTGCACCATCAACGGAGGCCAGTCGGCCGCAATCTATTATGATTGCCCGGCGACCGGGTGCGGCACAATCATCGGCCGCGCGGCCAATGCCTCGGCGCCGTTCGAGCAACTGCCCAATCCGGTCGCCGCCTTCCCGGTCGACAATAACGGCACCATATTGACCATGCCCGCGGTCGCCCAGGCCGGCGTGCCCACCCTGACCGGCACCGTGACCTTCGGCATCGGCACCCAGGCGAACAACAGCCTCACCACGACGAACATCCTGCCCGCCACCACCTCGTCGAGCAATCGCGGGCCGGGCCTGCTCACCGCCACCTACAAGGGCAAGTCGCTGACCCAGAGCTTCATCGACAGCGGCAGCAATGATTATTTCTTCATCGACACCAGCCTGAACCCCTGCACCGCCGCCGGCCTGATCGCCTTTTATTGCCCGCTCTCGCCAGTGCCGTTGTCGCCGGTGCTGACCGCGACCAATGGCGCGACGGCAAGCGGCGCCTTCACCCTCTATAGCCCGCTCAACGTCTCCGGTTCGTCGAATGTGGCGCCCGGGCTCGGCATCAACCCGACCCTCGTCACCCCGCCCTTGCCCTTCGCCAACAGCTTCGATTTCGGCATGCCCTTCTTCTTCGGACGGAGCGTCTATACCGCGATCGAGGGGCGGCAGGCGGGCTCGGTGCTGGGGCCGTATCTCGCTTTCTGACACAGCTCCCTGCCCGGTAATCTGACCAATGTCTGATTGTTGGCCGATCGATACCGGCATCGGAAAAGCACATTCCGGCCGGGCTCGCGACAAGACGTCGCCCCGAGAAGTGTAAAATCCGCAACGTCGCTCAACGACCCCGGCAATGATTACAGATTTGTTGCGGCGTAATAGCGGATTTGTGGGGTACCGTACCCCGCCTGCGTCGACGATATTCTCCTTTCGCGAATTCAACCTGCTACCGAAACGATCTATTCTTGAAAATCGAAATGGATTGAACGCAGCCGGCTCAACCGCCCAAGTAATGCGCCGAAGTGGTTTTATTGCCACGGCCCCGGGATTGACAATATCCCGGGCGAGCGTAGCTTTCGATATATAACGAGGGGATGCCCTGAACGGCGGTTCATAAACCGTATTCAAGGCAAAGGGGCATCTCCAATGGCTGGGCAAGTCAAAGCAGCATATCGCGCGCGCGTCCTTTTCACATCGACAGCAATTGCCACGGCATTGTTGCTGGGCGACGCCGCCGCCGCGCAAACCGCAAGCGCTGACGACGACAAGAGCGACATCGTCGTCATCGGCACGCGCCGCACCGACCGGACCGTGACAACCTCCGCATCGCCGATCGACATCATCAGTTCGGCCGAGCTCAACGCCCAGCCCGCAGCCGACATGCTCGACCAGGTGAAGAATGTCGTCCCGTCCTTCTATGTCGGCCAGAACACGATCTCCGACGCCTCGAGCTTCGTCCGCGCGCCTTCCCTGCGCGGGCTGCCGAGCGACGAAGTCCTCGTGATGATGAACGGCAAGCGCTATAATCGCAGCGCGCTGGTCCAGGTCTATACCGGCGGCGACACCGGCCTCTCCTTCGGCTCGCAGGGCTCGGATATTTCGGCGATCCCCTCGATCGCGATCAAGAGCCTCGAAGTGCTGCGCGATGGCGCGACCGCGCAATATGGCTCGGACGCGATCGCCGGCGTGCTCAACTATGGCCTGAAGGAAGTTTCCGGCCTCGATGTGGTCGCCCGCTATGGCCAATATTACCAGAATGGCGACGGGAAGAGCTATCAGATCGCCGGCAATTACGGGCTTGGCATCGGCGACCGCGGCTTCATCAACCTGAGCGCTGAATATCACAAGGACGAGCAGACCAGCCGCGGCGCGACGCGCCCCGCCGCCTCCAATTTCGCGGCCCTGTTCCCCTCCCTCGCCTCGCAGATCCCCAATTATCCAAAGCCGGCGCAGCTCTGGGGCTCCTCGCCCTCGCATGGCTACAAGCTGCTGCTCAATTCGGCGTTCGACATCACCGACAACTCCAAGCTCTACCTGTTCGTCAATTTCGCGCACAGCAGTTCGACCGAGAGCTTCAATTATCGCCCGGTGGTGACCACCACAGCCGTCGATCAGGCCGGCGTGACTCACACGCTCGGTGCGAACGGGTCGTTCAATCCGATCTACCTGACGCCCTGCCCCGCAGCCACGCCGACCTGCCCGGTCGGCGGCTTCGTCAAGGACGCCGCCAACACCTACAAGTTCAGCACGATCTATCCGGCCGGCTTCACCCCGCAGTTCGTCGGCGTGACCCAGGAAATCTACGGCACCCTTGGGTATAAGGGCGATCTTGGCGGCCTCCATTATGATCTGTCGGGCTCGCTCAGCCGCAATACGCTCGACCTTTCCATGTACGGCTCGCTGAGCGCTTCCTTCGGCCCGCAATCCAAGACCAGCTTCAAGTTCGGCACGCTGGTGCAGGAGGAGGCCGACGCCAATCTCGATCTCAGCTATCCGCTCGAGATCGGCCTGGCGAGCCCGGTGACGATTTCGGGCGGCGGCGAATGGCGCAAGGAAACCTATCAGCAGACAGCGGGCGATCCGCAATCCTATGGCGCCGGCCCCTATGCCGTGCAGCAACTCTACATTCCCACGGCTACGCCTGGCGTTTACACCCACACCATAACGGATGTGGCGAGCCAGTCGCCCGGTGCAAGCGGCTATGGCGGCACCAGCCCCGAGGCTTCGGGCAGCTGGAGCCAGGCCAGCTATGGCGCCTATGTCGCGCTCGAAACCGATATCGTGAAGGCGCTGAGCGTCGGCGTCGCCGGCCGCTACGAGCATTATGATACGTTCGGCAGTGCCTGGGTCGGCAAGTTCAACGCGATCTGGAAGATCGTCGACGGCTTCTCGGTCCGCGGCACCATCGGCAGCGGCTTCCATGCGCCGTCGCCGGGCCAGTCGAACGACGAAATCCTCACCACCAACTTCGTCGCCGGCAACCAGGTGCAGACCGGCACTTATCCCGTCAGCACCGCCATCGCCCGCTATTATGGGGCGAAGACGCTCAAGCCCGAGGAATCGACCAATTACGGCGTCGGCTTCGTCGCCACGCCGATCAGCGCGCTGACGCTGACGGTCGACGGGTACCGCATCGATGTGCGCAACCGCATCGGCATCACCCAGAACTTCACGGTGACGGCCGCGGACGTCATCGCCCAGCCGGCCCTGGCTGCGGTCGGCGCCGGCGGCAACATCAACTACTTCACCAACGGCTTCAACACGCGGACGCAGGGCATCGATGTGGTCGCCACTTATCGCACCACGCTCAGCGAGGCGCTGCTCAACTTCACGCTCGCCTATAACTACAACAAGAGCACGGTGACCAAGCGGGATATCTCGGTGATCAGCGACGCGCAGGTCATCGACGTCGCCCATCTCGCGCCGAACCACCGTGCGATCTTCACGACCAACTGGTCGCTGGGGGACCTCAGCATCACCGCGCGCGAGAATTTCTACAGCTGGTGGCAGAACGAGGTCGATTATCCCGGCCAGCGTTTCAGCTCGAAATTCACCACCGATCTCGACGTGAGCTACACCTTTGCCGGCCATTACACGCTGACGGTCGGCGCAAGCAATCTGCTCGACACCCGTCCGGACGAGATCAAGCAATCGGCTGCCAACGCGATCTATCCGATCACCTACAGCACCGCCGACGGCCAGATCTTCCCGCGTAACGGCGGCCCGTTCGGCTTCAACGGCGGCCTCTGGTATGTCCGGGTGCGCGCCAAATATTGATCCACGCAGCCAGGGGACCCGGGAGCGTCTCGGCGCTTCGGGGTCCTTTCACTCCCGGGCGGTTCGGAACATTATAGGCCAATGCCAAGCTTCACCCACCGGCTTGCCCGGATCGAGGATCTCGAGCCCTTGCGCGCGCTGATGCGCCGCTCGATCGCGCATCTCCAGCAGGGGTTCCTCTCGCCCGACCAGGTCAACGCCAGCCACAAGGTGATGGGCCTCGACAGCCAGCTGGTGCGCGACCAGACCTATTTCATCATCGAGAGCGGCGGCGCCATCGCCGGCTGCGGCGGCTGGAGCTGGCGCGCGACGCTCTATGGCGGCGAT
>JBDTXU010000057.1:0-3767 GCA_040006055.1 Sphingomonas bacterium
TATCGACATTGCGCTGCTTGAAGATGCGGTTGTCGGCGACGAGGCTGATCGCGTCTTCGAACAGTCGCGGCAGGCGCGTGTCGAGCCAGTCGGCGATGTCGGTCAGCAGCTTGAGCGGCAGATCCTCATGGACGCCGCCTGGACGGAAATAGGCCGCATGCATGCGCGCACCCGAGGCCCGCTCATAAAAGTTCATGCAATCTTCGCGCAGCTCGAACAGCCACAGGTTCGGCGTCATCGCGCCGACGTCCATCACATGGCTGCCGAGGTTGAGCATATGGTTCGAGATGCGCGTCAGCTCGGCGAAGAACACGCGGAGATATTGCGCGCGGATCGGCACTTCGAGATCGAGCAGCTTCTCGATCGCGAGCACGAAGCTGTGCTCCATGCAGAGCGGCGAGCAATAATCGAGCCGGTCGAAATAGGGCAGCGCCTGCATGTACGTCTTGTATTCGATCAGCTTCTCGGTGCCGCGGTGGAGTAGGCCGATATGCGGATCGACGCGCTCGACGATCTCGCCGTCGAGTTCCATCACGAGCCGCAGCACGCCGTGCGCGGCGGGATGCTGCGGGCCGAAATTGATCGTGTAGTTCTGGATCGTCACGTCACCGGTGGAGGGATCGGCGGCATCCAGATGGCCTTCGATTGCGTCGAGATGATCAGCCATTGTTCGTGTCCGGCTTCTTGCGCGTGCGCGGCTTCGATGGCGCTGCGTCAGTCGCGGCAGGCTTGGCAGCCCGCGGCGCACGCGGCTTCTTCACCACATCGGAATCGGCGGGCTTGGGCTTCGCGTCAGGCGAGGCCTTGCCCGCACCGGCCTGCGCCGGGCTCTCGGTCGTCTTCGGCGTCGCGGGCGGCGCCTTGGCTGCGGACTGCGCGGCATCCGCCTTGACGATCTCGTCGGCCTTCAATGGTGTCGGCGCGCCCTTGGCTTCGGGCAGCTTCGCCTTCTCGTCGCCGGGCAGGATATATTCAGCGCCCTCCCAGGGGCTCATGAAATCGAAGGTCCGGAAATCCTGGGCGAGCTGGACGGGCTCATACACGACCCGCTTCGCTTCCTCGGAGTAACGCAGCTCGACATAGCCGGTCAGCGGGAAATCCTTGCGCTGTGGATGTCCGCGAAAGCCGTAATCGGTCAGGATGCGGCGGAGATCCGCATTGCCCGCGAACAGCACGCCGTACATGTCGTACACTTCGCGCTCGAGCCAGCCGGCGACCGGCCAGATGCCCGTCACGGACGGCACCGGCTTTTCCTCATCGGTCTGCACATGCACGCGGATGCGGTGATTGCGGGTCAGCGAGAGCAGGCAATAGACCACTTCGAACCGATCGGGCCGCTCGGGATAGTCGACCCCCGCAATCTCCATCAGCTGCTGATATTCGAGGCCGGGCGTATCGCGGAGTGCCGTCATCGTCTCGACCAGCGACACCCGGTCGACCGTCAGCGCAACCTCGCCGACTGCGTCGCGCGACGACAGCAACGCACCGCCGAGCACCCCGGCAGCGCGATCAACCACACCGTCATTGGCCGTATAGGCCGGCGCCGGCGCCCTCACCGTTCAATCGTTCCGATGCGGCGGATCTTCCGCTGCAGCTGCATGATGCCGTAGAGCAGCGCCTCGGCGGTCGGCGGGCAGCCCGGCACATAGATATCGACCGGCACGATCCGGTCGCAGCCGCGCACGACGCTGTAGCTGTAATGATAATAGCCGCCGCCATTGGCGCAGCTGCCCATCGAAATCACATATTTCGGCTCGGACATCTGGTCGTAGACGCGGCGCAGCGCCGGGGCCATCTTGTTGCAGAGCGTCCCCGCCACGATCATCACGTCGGACTGGCGCGGTGAAGCGCGCGGCGCGGCGCCGAAGCGCTCGAGATCATAGCGCGGCATGTTCACATGGATCATCTCGACCGCGCAGCAGGCGAGGCCGAAGGTCATCCACCAGAGCGAGCCGGTACGCGCCCATTGGAACAGATCCTCGGTCGAGGTGACGAGGAAACCCTTGTCGGTCAGCTCGCCGTTCAGATCGTTGAAGAACGACTGGTCGGGCGCAATGATCGAGGAGCCGGCCGATGAAGAACCGGGGGCCTGGGTGAGTTCTACTCCCATTCCAGCGCTCCCTTTTTCCATGCGTAGACAAGGCCGAGCGCAAGTTCGGCGATGAACCCCATCATCGCGAACCACGCGACCCAGCCGAGCGAGAAGACGCTCACCGCCCAGGGATAGATGAACGCCGCTTCGAGATCGAAGATGATGAACAGGATCGCGACCAGATAGAAGCGCACGTCGAACTGGCTGCGCGAATCCTCGAAGGCGGGAAAACCGCACTCATATTCAGTGAGCTTCTCAGCGGTCGGCTTGTGCGAACCGGTGAAACGCGCGGCGATCATCGGCAGGAACACGAACGCGCTCGACAGCACGAGCGCGACGCCCAGGAAAAGCAGAATCGGCAGATATTGCGACAGGTCGAACAAGGGGTTTCTCGCAGGTGCGAACAGATTGCCGGGCTTTAGGACGATGGTGGGGAGTGGGCAAGGGCGTGGAGAGTGAGAATCGCTCGCAATTCGCCACCCCGGCGGCGGCCGGTAACGAAGCGGCCCCGGCCTCCGCCGGGCGACGGGATTACCTCAGTGCGTTCGCCAGCAGCTTGTGCAGCTTCGACTGGAGCACGTCGTTCGCCGCCAGGAATTCGCTGCGTTCGATCATCTTGTCGCCGCCGCGGAAATCGGTAACGAAGCCGCCAGCCTCGCGGACCAGCAGCATGCCCGCCGCGACGTCCCAGGGCTGAAGGCTCGATTCCCAGAAACCGTCAAAGCGGCCAGCGGCGACCCAGGCGAGATCGAGCGCAGCCGACCCGAGGCGGCGGATGCCGGCGACTTCGGGCGCGATCGCACCAAAGATGCGGCTCCACTCAGCAAAATTGCCGTGGCCCAGGAACGGGATGCCGGTCGCGATCAGCGAATCGGCGAGGTCGCGCCGTGCCGAGACGCGCAGGCGCTGTTCTTGCATCCAGGCGCCGCGGCCCTTTTCGGCCCAGAAACTGTCGTCAGTGATCGGCTGATAGACAAGGCCAGTGGTGATCTCTCGCTTGCCATTGGCGAGCGGCTCTTCGACCGCGATCGAGATCGCGAAGTGCGGGATGCCGTGGAGAAAGTTGGTGGTGCCGTCGAGCGGATCGACGATCCAGCGTGGCTTGTTGGGATCGCCGGCGATCTCGCCGCGCTCCTCCATGAGGAAGCCCCAGTCGGGGCGGGCGCGGGAGAGCTCCTCGAAGATCGTCTGCTCTGCGCGCTGATCGGCCATGGTGACGAAGTCGGCGGGGCCCTTGCGGCTGACCTGGAGCTGCTGGACTTCGTTGAAGTCGCGCCGCAGCCGCGGCGCAGCCTTGCGGGCGGCGCGGTCCATGACAGTGATGAGGCCTGAATGGGAAACCAATTTACTTCTCCTCCCCTCCCGCCTGCGGGAGGGGTTGGGGGTGGGCTTGTGCTCACCGCCGATGTTGCGCCCTGTTCTGGCCGGGCGCCCACCCCTGCCCCTCCCGCAAGCGGGAGGGGTCGAAACGAGGCTTAATCCGCGCGCCTTACATAGGTTTGCTCATAGACATCGACCACAATCCGCGTGCCGGCGCCGATATGCGGCGGCACCATTACGCGCACGCCGTTCTCGAGGATTGCGGGCTTGTAGCTCGACGAGGCGGTCTGGCCCTTTACGACGGCATCGGCCTCGACGATCAGCGCCTCGATCGTGTCGGGGAGCTGCACCGAGA
>JBDTXU010000058.1:0-3241 GCA_040006055.1 Sphingomonas bacterium
GTCAGCATATCGACCGAATCCGCGATATGCGGGTCGAAGGTCGCGCCGAAGCCCGAGATGCTCTCCGGCACGATCACGCCGTTGAGCCGATATTGCAGATTGCCATGTTCGTTGCGGACATGGATCGCACCATAGGAGTCGAGCGTGACGCCCGGAGCCTGCAGCAGCACCTGAGTCAGGCTGCGATCGACGCCGCCCGGCTGATTCTCGAGGATCTTGCGATCGATGTGATAGTCGCTCGCGCCGAGCGACGGCAGGATGTCGTCGCGCGCGGTATCGAGCTTCGAGGCCGTGATGACGATGTCGCCGGTCCCGCTGGCGGGTGCGCTCTGCGCGGCGGAGGCGGCAGGAATCAGGGCGGCACTCGCCGCGCTGAGCAGGAATAGATATCGCATTTGGGTAACTCCGGGAAACCTTGGCAGCGGATTCGCAAAGGGGTCGAATCCGATGGAAGGCGAGGGGGCGCCGATTCGCGCCTTGCCCCGCAATGATGTTTTCAGGCCTGGAGTTGGTGCGGCGGCGCGCGGCTTTGCCAGGCGTGCGAGCGCTGGCGGAGTGCCGGCGAGAGCGCCGGTGTGGCGGTGCGCCAGAGATCGACTGGTATGGGCGGCTGGAGCGCGACTGCCGCCGGCGAGAGATAGGATCCGGCGTGCGCGATCTCCTGGCAGATCGGGCAGGTGGCCGGCAGGTCGGACGGGCCCTCCCCCGCCTTCAGCCGAGTCGGCGCGCCCGCGCTGTGGGAAATCGCCGTCGCATAGACGCCGGGATTGGCGTGGACATGGGTCTGGGTGACGAAGCTCTGCCACAGGATGGCGAGCAGCATGGCGAGGACGATGGCGAACCGGCGTGCGCGCAAAAGGAGCTCGGGCGCGTCAGCGCACCGTCCTTTCGCACCCAGCTGATCGCGTCCCGTCATGTCTTCAGTCCGTATCTCAAAGCGGCTGTCACCGCGAGATGTGCCTCCTATGTTGCAATGTTACATAGATCAATCCGTCATTGCGCGTATGGCAGACCGGGCGAGCTGCGATACGATGAGCCGCTCCAGCCAGTCGACCGCCCGCTCTCATCCCGCCCAGCCAGGACGAACACCCGTTGCCGGCATGGTCCGTGCGGGCGCCGGGCGCTCGCGATCGCCCCGCAGGCAACCCAATGCTTCGAGCGTCGCCGACATCCCGATATTCAGCGGCGTGTGCGGTTCCTCGCCAAGCAATGCGACAAGGGCATTGTTGTCGAGCCGGACCGGGTGCTGCCAATAGGTCCGCATCTCGATCATCTCGCGCATCGTCTGGTTGAAGGGCGCGATCAGCGGGAGCAGCGCCCAGGGCAGGCTACGGGTCTTGAGGTCCGGCCTGCCCGTCGCGGTACGGATCGCGTCGACCATTGCCGTGCCATCGCCGTCCCAGACACCCCGGAAATGATAGCGCGCGAAAGCAGGCATCGTCGCGTCGCGGTCGAGCAGCCGGGCGAAGGTCTCGCCGACATCAGGCAGATAGGCCCAGCTATGGCCGACCCGGCGCTTGCCCGGGTAGACGATCGATCGCAGCGGCTTGCCTGGCGTCACCATCCCCTGCGACAGCCAGCTGCTGCCCGGGCGGGGCCCGAAGAAATCGCCTGCGCGCAGGATCACAGCGCGCATGCCGCGATCGCAGGCGTGTTCGATCCGCCTTTCCATCTCGACACGGATCGCGCCCTTTCTCGTGTTCGGGTGCTGAGCCGAGCCTTCCGCGACAATCGGATCATGGCGCGGATCATAATTATAGATCGTCCCCGGCAGGGCCAGCCGCGCCCCGACCGCTCCAGCCGCGGCGATGCTGTTGTCGAGCATCGGCAGCACGACCTTCTCCCAGTCGCGATAGCCGGGCGGGTTCACCGCGTGGATGATCGCCGACACGCCCTGGGCGGCGCGCAGCACGGCCTCGCGATCGAGCGCGTCACCCATCACCCATTCCACGCCGTCAGCGCTGGCGCGGGGCGTGCGGCTCAGGCCGCGCACTGCCCAGCCATGCGCGATGAGCGCCCTTGCCGTTTCGCCGCCGACGCCGCCGGTCGCGCCCAATATCAAAGCCGTCCTGTCCATGATCGCCTCCAGTGTTTGCCGGTTCGATATGTCTCAGGGCGAGATAGAATAAAATTGGCAAGATATGCCAGTCAGCCTATACAAAAGTGATGATCATCGATGAAAACGACTGGGAACGACACCGCACCTTTCTCGCCGTAATGAGCGAGGGCAGCCTTTCCGGCGCCGCGCGGGCGCTCGGTGTCGCCCAGCCAACGGTGCGGCGGCGGATCGCTGATCTCGAGGCGTCGCTCGGCGTGGTGTTGTTCACGCGGACTCCAGCCGGGCTGGATCCCACCGAAACCGCGCATGCACTGGCCGGCCATGCCGAGGCGATGGCGCATGCGGCCGCCGCCTTTGCGCGCACAGCTTCCGCCGAGGCGGGTGAGATTGCCGGCGTGGTCCGGGTCACCGCAAGCGAAGTCGTTGCGATCGAGGTGCTGCCGCCGATCCTGGCCACGCTTCAGGCCAGGCATCCGGGGCTGGTGATCATCCTGTCGCCGAGCAACCGTAACGAGGATGTGCTGCGCCGCGAGGCGGATATAGCGGTGCGGATGACGCGCCCGGCGCAGGAGGGTTTGGTAGCACGGCTGATCGGCACCGTGACGCTCGGAATCCATGCGCGGCGCGATCTTCTCGATCGGTACGGTGTGCCCCAGAGCATAGCCGATGTCCGGCGCTACGGCGTGATCGGACCCGAACACGATAATGAAATTCTGCGCTCGCTTCGGTTTGACGGGGTTCAGGTTCAGCCGGCCGATTTCAGCTTCCGTAGCGACAGCGATCTCGCGCAGCTTGCCGCGCTCCGGGCAGGGGCGGGGATTGGCGTGTGCCAGATCGGGCTTGCCGCGGGCGATCCTTCGCTGGTGCGGATATTGCCCGACGCGTTCGAATATCCGCTGGAAACCTGGGTGGTGACGCATGAGGACTTGCGCGGCGTCGCGCGTATCCGGGCGGTCTTCGATCATCTCGCCGAGGGGATGATCGATTATCTGCGCGCGCAGCCGAGCGTCGCCGCGTCGACCGCGGTGGCGGCGCCGCGCAGCGGGTAGATATCGGCGAAGGGCTGGCCGCTCTTGCCCAGGGTCTCGACGCTCATGCTGCGGCTGGAGCGGATCGCGGCGACGATCGCGGCATCGGTGCGCGCATCGGGCGCCCAGGCATCGGCATTGCCCGCGACCAGCT
>JBDTXU010000059.1:0-5189 GCA_040006055.1 Sphingomonas bacterium
AGAATCCACGATGGCTGACTGGCAACCGGATCGCTGTCAAACGCCGTGCGCCGAACAGGCCCTCCCCGTGATGCTTCCCCCGTCGAGCGCGCAATCGCCACCGCCGGCCGCACTGTCCCGGTTCACGCCCCCACCAGCCCAATTGCCTTCTTTTCGCGATAAGATACCATCCACAACATATTGAAATCCGTCGTAATCACACGACGCCCGGGCGCGGGGGGCCTTCAGACAATGGGTTTGGGTCGTTGCGCCGCGGCGCTTGGGTTGTGCTGGCTCGCCCTGGTCGCGCGAACGAACCGCCGCGCCTCGAAGATGCGGTCCTCACCGAGGTCAATTATGTCCGCACCCATCCGCACGACTATGCCGACGAACTCCGCCGCCACCGCGAATTCTTCGACGGCCGCGTCGTGCACCTGCCGGGCGACGAGATCGGCGTGATGACCCGTGAAGGCACCGTGGCCGTGGACGAAGCGATCGAGTACCTCGACCGCCAGGCACCGCTCCCGCCGCTCGCTTATGGCGAGGTGCTCGCGCTGGCAGCGCATGACCTGGCCGAAGAGCAGGGCGAAACCGGCTATAGCGGTCACCGCTCAGCCAATGGCGCCTCCCCCGGCGACCGGGTGAAACGACGCGGCGGCGACATCTTCGTCGGCGAGACCATCTCTTATGGCTATGACGACCCCGGCGCCGTCGTCCGCCAGCTGGTGATCGACGACGGCGTCGCCGGCCGCGGCCATCGCGGCCTCATCTTCGCGGCCGGCAACAATTACGCCGCCGTCGGCTGCGGTCCCCACCCCCGTGACCGCTTCCTGTGCGTCATCGATTACAGCACAACGCCGAACGGCGCGCCTACGCTGCCCGGCTTCGCTACCTCACGACGGTGAACTCGGCCGTCTCCTTCTTCGTCACCCCGGACTCGTTCCGGGGTCCACTGCTCCGCTTGCACAACGCCTGCGATGCTTGCGGAAGGGTGGATGCCGGAACCAGTCCGGCATGACGGCTCGGGTCAAGGTCATCTGAACCTGATCGTCGGCCCCAATATCACCGCGAACCCAAGGCTGACCACGACCCCGATCACAAACACGATCCAGTTGCGCTCGATCGTGAAGGAGCGCGCAATGCTCCCCCGCTGCACCGCATAGCCCATCGAGATGAAACCGGCATTGCCCCCAAAGGACGAAGCCGCGGCTGACATGATCGTGATGAAGATGCCGATCGGATTGAGCAGCCCGACCAGCACCGCATCGAACCCTAGCGTCAGATAGAAGATATGCGCGATCCGCCGCCGTGCGACCTTCGTCTCCTCGGTATCGCCAAGCATCGCGTTGAGCGCCGGGATCGCGGCCTTCACCAGCCGAAAATAGACGAACCCGCCGATCGCAATGAACAGCACGCGCCACAGCCAGGGAGGGCTCAACCCTTCAAGCCCGCCGCCCGGCGTCGGCCCGAGATCGCCTACCCCGCTGAAGCCCGAGAACAGGAAATAGCCCGCGGCGACGAACCCCTTCCCGATCATGACATAGAAGAGCACCAGTCGGGCGAGGTCGCCGGTCGCGCGACGCCACAACTGCCACGCGATGAGCGCCAGCACCGTATCGACCGTGACGCCGGCACAGGCCACCAGTCGCCGCGAGAGCAGGCTGGCGCTCTCACACTCGACATAAAAGGCGCCGATCGAAACCAGCTTCCCGCCGAGCGCGACGCAAGTCGCGGCGTGCCCGCCAATCTCGTGCCACATCGTCATGAGGGGCAGCAGGATCAACCCGAGCCCGATGATGGTGACCGGATCGATCCGCGTTTCCTGCTGTGCCATGCCGTTTCCCCCTGCTTGTGCTTCTTTTAGCCCTTTCCCGCGAAGGCGGAAGATGGTCCCGGAAGGTGCCGGGCCATCCTGGCTTCGAGCAAGCGAACAAGCGCCGGCTCCATGAATGCATACTCGTCCGGAATATCGAGACAGATCACCCGCTTGCCGTTCAGCGCCTCGCGAAACCGCCGCCGCAGCTTGGCCCGGTGAGTCTTCTCCATCACGACAATCACATCCGCCCAGCGCACCAGCTCCACGGTCAACGGGTTCTCCGCATCATGATTGGTGCCCGCCGACGACACTTCTATATCGGGCCGATCCGCAAAGATCTGCTCCGCGGTCGGGCTGCGCAGCCTGTTCTGGCTGCAGACGAACAACATGGTTTTCAAAGCTGGATCCAATGACGCGACATCCGGACGGATGGCTGAATTTCAGCCTTTCTTAGGCCATTCACATGTAGTTTGCGATCCGGCAGGGTCATTTCATGGTTGAAGTCAAGTACAGCAAGAGAGAGATCTGGGGTCGTTTCCTCGTCATGATCCCTTTTGTCCTGATATCGCTTTGGTTGGGCCATTTCATAAAAGACCCGCGGCTGTTTTCGCCGACCACCCTGATCGTTGTCGCCGTGATCTTCTTCATTGCCGCCATCAGGATCATCATGAGCGATGGCGTAGCATTCCGGGCTGACCGGAGTGCTCTGATCGTCTCCAGCATCTGGGGCAAACGCCGTTTTGCCTGGTCGGACGTGGCGGATATCGACCTCATAAAGGTGACGGTGACGTTGCACGGCAAGCCCAGTCCGGGCGGCAGGACTGTCTATCTGCGCTTCAAAATCACCCGCAGGCTACGGAAAGAGAAGGAAATTCGTCTCGAATGCCGCCTGTTCGACCCGCCGCTCGAAAACGCTGCCAATCTCATCGAGAATATCCGGAAATTGAAGCAAACCGCTGCTCCAGGCCCGGCCGGCTATTATGCCGACGCACCGCGTTCCGATGACTTTGATGCGGATGCCATCATGGCCAGATATATGCAGAATCGGAACAAGGCCGAGGCGGCCGCGCCAGCCCCGGCCGCGAAACCCTCGTTGGGCCGAAAAGGCAGCTGACCGCGCTTCGCCAACGCCTCAATTCTCTTCGTCGGGAATGCCGCTCGGGAGTAGCTTCAGGCGCTGATATTCGCTGTTCACAGCCTCCACCTCGGATGCGCTGAGCGTCACCGGGCCGGCGATTGAACGAAATTCGAGCCTCGCGCCGTCACCGATGCCGAGACTGCCGCCGTTCCGCGCGCGCACGATGTCCAGGGCGGTCTGCATGGAAGGATCGTCCAGCGACACGGCGAGGCTTGAGGAAGCGAACACCTGCTTAGGTACGAGAAAATGACCGGAAGAGCCGCTCTGCACCTCGACCATCGGCATCTCGTTCTTCGGATGCGCTGGAGAAAACGCGCCCCCGACAAGCCGTACGGTGACGGCCAGGATCAGGATAAAGCCCAGCCGAGCGAAGAGCCCTTTGAGAAAATACATGATTGGTGCCCCGCAAGGATCACCGCGCTGATAAACCGACAAAATTAAAATCGGGTTTTGCGCTTGCCATGGCGCCGACGCGCGGTACCTCTTCTCAGGATGACGATGTGAGCGGAGGCAGGCCGACACTCATGCCGCCCGAGCCTTATCCAAAAGTGCCCTGTTCGGCCGCCTCGACCATCAGTGCCTCTGCCCCGCCACCTCGCACCGCCACAACATCCTCGCACGCCTTCCGAGCCGCCGCTTCCACTCCAAGCAATATCTCCTGCCCATAGTCCTCAGGCAGCTCATCCACGACTGAGCCGAAATGCGTATGCCCGCCGTCGCGCATGCCGAAGATGGAGACGAGATACAGGTCGAACGCCTGATGCACCGCCTGCCACTGGCCCTGCGCTTCGAGCCAGGCCCGCCCGGTCGCTGAGGTCGACAGCGTCGCGAAGCGCTTGCCGTGCAGGATCGCGTCAGGGATCTGCTCCTCGATGTCGTGCGGCGTCAGCGCCGCGCCCAGCACCCGATCGACATAGCCAATGACGATCGCGGGCGGCATCCCAAACCACAAGGGATAGACCAGCGTGATCGCGTCGGCCTCGCGCAACATGCCGATCTCCCGCGCGATATCGCCGGACAGGCGATTGGTCGGCTGTCCCGGCCGCTTGTCGGCGTGCAGCCGCGGATCGAAATCGAGCGCGTAGAGATCGCGCAGCACCACCTCCTGGTCGCACGCCCGGATCGTCGCGCAATAGCGCTCGGCAATGGCGTGGTTGAAGCTCCCCGGGCTCGGATGACCGAGCACGACGACATGCCGCGGGGAATGCGACATGGCGGCGGAATTGCTCCCGCGCATTTCTGGGCTGTTCATATGCATCAAGAACGAACGGCGAACCGGATCGGGCCCGCTTTCATTTCGCCCAAGCGGCCGGCGCTGATTCAACTGCGCGGCAATTCCTGCCATTCTCCGCGCATGACCCGATCAAACTCGCGCCAGCTGCAAGCCCGCCTTCGCCCACAATCCGCATCCTCGCCGCTGCGCGGATCGCGCCGATCGAGCCTCCCTGTTCCGGCAATGCCCCTCCCTGTTATTTCCAACACCTCTCCCTGTTATCTCCAACATGTCTCCCTGTTCCGGAATAACAGGGAGAACGGCCACTATAATATTAACAATAAAGGATATTATTTCCAACAAATCGACCGAAAACGGGCCGAAAATAAAATTTCTCCCTGTTATTGCGCCATAACAGGGAGAAACAGGCGCCGGCTGGCCCCTCACTTCCGTCTGAACAGCTTCTCGATATCGCGTTGCGCCAGCTTCATCCGAAGTAGCTTTCATATTGCGCCATTCCCAGGATCTCCACCTTCAGCTCCTCCGGACCAAGTGCGTCGCTGTAGTCGGTCAGGACAACACTCGCGCATTCAATCCTGGAGCCTCCCGCATTATGCGCAGTTAGCAGAGTCCGTCCCGGCAAATCGAACAGAACGCGATCGTCTAAAAAGGACGCATGCTCCTCCGGCCGATAGAAGTCATTTGGATGGAATATTCCGGAGGCGACGCCCATCGACGGGTCATCTTCAGCGAGCACGGCCGTTCCGATTACGACGTCAGCGGCTGTGAGGGATACTTCGAGCGTTTGCATTGCCTATGCATATCGCGCGGGAAGGTGTTCGCAACGATGCATCAGGCGCATGCTCACTTCCGCCCGAACAGCTTCTCGATATCGCCATGCGCCAGCTTCACCCAGGTCGGCCGGCCATGGTTGCACTGCCCCGAATGCGGCGTGATCTCCATTTCGCGGAGCAGCGCGTTCATCTCTGCGACCGACAGCACGCGCCCGGCCCGCACCGAGCCGTGGCAGGCCATGGTCGCCG